>CAKTFD010000066.1 GCA_934553285.1 uncultured Faecalibacterium sp.
GGCTCCACGGTAAAGCAGCCCAGCTTGAGCTTCTGCCGGGGCACGATCTCCACGAACTTGGTCTTGCCGGCCAGACCGAACTCTTCCAGCTTGTTTTTGATAAGGCCGCAGGTCAGGCGGGTGCCGTAGATGGGCACATTGAACTTCTGCAGCAGATAAGGGATGCTGCCGATGTGGTCCTCGTGGCCATGGGTGATGAGCAGGCCCTTGATCTTTTCCTTGTTCTGCACCACAAAGGTGAAGTCCGGGATGACCATATCCACGCCGTACATCTCGCTGTCCGGGAACACCAGGCCGCAGTCCACGATGATCATATCACCGTTGCACTCGTATACAGTCATGTTCTTGCCCACTTCGCCCAGACCGCCCAGCGGGTAGATATGGATGGGCGTTGCAGCCTCCTTGGGCTGCTGCGCACGGCGCGGGCGGCGGTTATAGTAGGGTCGGCGGGTCGTAGGCCGAGGCCGCTTTTCTGCGGCGGGCGCAGTGCCGTTTGCAGCTGCGCGGGGGGCTGCCGGGGCTTTTGCGGTGCGGGCAGCAGGAGTATTTTCTTTCGACTGAGCCATTCTTTACCTCCAAAGATCAATTGCAGCGCAGGCCGCTCTCCTTTGGGAAAGCAGCCGCGCATTGCACAGGGGAAGCACCTGGAACTGCATCGGCTTCCGTTTGATGCATCGTATAGAATCTATCATTCAGCGCGCTTTTTTGTGCAGCACTGTTGGTCCTGCAAAAGTTTTTCAGCCAGGTAAGTCCATCTGTTCGATGCGACCGTGGCGTTTCTGCCGGAACAGTCGGACGCACGCCTCTGGTGCGCCCCTATACGCATTTTGTTAGGCTAAGTATAGTATTTCGCACCGGTTTTGTCAATTCCAAGGTTTGGCAAAACTGGGCCAATGTATGCATTGGCTCTTGACATCCCGGCCAAAATAGCGCTAAATAAAAGTATTCTATTCTATAAGGAGAACCGCATGAAACAGGTAGAGGTGTACACAGACGGCGCTTGCAGCGGCAATCCCGGCCCGGGGGGCTGGGGCGCGGTGCTGCGCTACCGTTTTGACGGCAAGGTGTACGAAAAAGAACTCAGCGGCGGTGATGCCTGCACCACCAACAACCGCATGGAGCTGACAGCCTTTATCGAGGCGCTGCGCCAGCTGAAAGAGCCTTGCGAGGTGCGGCTGTGCTCAGACAGCCAGTACGTCATCAACGGGCTGGAAAAAGGCTGGGCAAAAGGCTGGAAGCGCCGCGGCTGGAAAAAAGCGGACGGCTCCCCTGCCCTGAACCCGGATCTGTGGGCGCAGGCACTGGAGCAGGAGGCACGGCACAAGATCACCTATGTCTGGGTAAAAGGCCACGCAGGCCACCCGGAGAACGAGCGCTGCGACCAGCTGGCCGTGGCCCAAAGCAAAGCACATGGCGGGAGGCAAGGAACATGAGCGACGCATTTCTGCCCGGCAACGGGTTCGACACCTACGAGAACCAGGACAAGGTCCTGGTCAGCATGGACGGCACGGTGGATTCCGGCGTTGTGGTGCGTATTTTGCAGCAGCAGGGCTTTGGTGTAGCCGGTGCTGTGGTGCAGCTGGCTGCAGACCAGACCGCCTGGGCCGCCGCTGCACGGCAGGCCGCAGAAGCGCTGGGCATCGAGTGCATCGTGCTCAAGGCGGAGGCACTGGCCGACCAGCCCGCCGAGGTCTTGGGCAGCGGCAACGATGCCCAGTTTGCCGCCCTGCTGACCGCCGCCGACAAGCTGGGCATCCAGTACGTTGCCACCGGGCACCACGCCCGGGTGGAGCTGGGCAGCAACGGTGTGCACACCGTCTGCCCCGCTGTGGATGCCGCACTGGACCAGAGCACTGCGCTGGCCGCCCTGCCGCAGGCCACCCTTGCCCGGCTGCTGCTGCCTTTGGGCGAGTTTACTGCCGCCGATGTGCAGGAGATGGCACAGGATTTCAAGGTGACCGGCACGGTCTGACGCTGCGCAGATGGTTTTGAATGGCCTCTGCTCACGCTCCGGCCATTTTCAAGCGGTCTGTCCCGCATTGCATTTTTACCAGAGCACCAAAAAAGAAGCGCCGCATCCGTACGATGCAGCGCTTCTTTTTTGCATTTTTCAGTTCTGCGGGTGCACGATATCGCGCCAATCCAGATCCCCGCGCTCCAAACCATGCACCAGCACCTCGGCCGTGGCGATGTTGGTGGCCATGGGGATGTTGTGCACATCACACAGGCGCAGCAGGGTCATCTCGTTCGGCTCGCTGGGCTTGGCGTTGATGGGGTCGCGGAAAAACAGCAGCAGGTCGATCTCGTTGCAGGCGATACGGGATGCGATCTGCTGGTCGCCGCCCTGCACGCCCGCCAGAAAGCGCTGTACCTGCAGGCCGGTGGCCTCTGCGATCAGTTTGCCGGTGGTGCCGGTCGCCACCAATTTGTGCTGGCTCAGGATACGGCAGTACGCCGTACAGAACTGAACCATCAGCTCCTTTTTGGAGTCATGCGCGATCAGGGCAATCGTCATCTGTAGATCTCTCCTCTATTGAAACATTTGTATATAAAACACATGGTAAAATCCCTTTGTTATACATGATATCACAAACGCAAATCATTTACAACAGGTTTTTGGACACAATATTCAAATTTCTGTTCAGGTTCAGTGCTTTGTAAGCATTCCTGCCTTACTGCACAAACTGTGCGTCGTTATTTTCTTCCTCCGTCAACACTGCGGGGGCCGTTGTTTGCTGCGGTTCCGTTGCAGCTGCATCGGTCTGTGCATCATTTACAGCATTTGGGGCGGTTTGGGCAGCGGTATCTGCCGCTGCGGCGTCCTCCTGCGCTGCCGTGCGCGGATCCACATAGGGATCCACCTCCAGGGTGCCGTCCTTCATGGCAAAGTAGGCGTTGGCGATATCCACCACCAGATCGCCGGTGCGGGCACCATAGCCACCGTACTCCACCGTGATGCCAATGGCGATCTCCGGGTCGTCTGCCGGGAGATAGGCGATCATCATGGCGTTCAGGTAGTTTTTGCCGGAGGGGTCTTTTTCGCTGCGCTGCGGGGTACCGGTCTTGCAGGCGATGGCAATGGGGTAGCTGGAGATCTTACCGTTGATGGTGGCGGGCACCTGTTTCATGCCCTGCCGCACCAGCTCAAAGGTATTGCCATTGCCCTCAATGATATCCATGATCTCCGGCTGTGTCTCGGACAGCACCTCGCCGGTGTTGGTATCCAGAATAGCCTTGACAAAGTGGGTACGGTAGCGCACGCCGTTGTTGGCCAGGGTAGCCGCGTAGGTAGCCAGCTGGATGGGGCTTACCACCGTGTTGCCCTGCCCGATCGCGGCCTGCACATCCAGCGATGCCGTGTAGTTCTTATCGGTCTTTTTGGTCAGCCGTCCCAGCGCCTCGTTCACTTCCACACCGGTGCGCTGCCCCAGACCCAGCTTATAGGCGTAGGCATCGTAGACATCACTGGTCAGGCGGCGGCCCACATCATAAAAGAAGATGTTGCAGCTCCACTTGATGGCGGTCACCACATCGATGTTGCCGCTGTGGCCGTGGCGGGTGCAGCGGGGGTGGTAGTCCTGATAATAGGTATACACGCCGGTGCAGTTGACGGTGGAATACTGATTGATCAGGCCGCTGTCCAGCGCAGCCACAGCCACAGCCGGCTTAAAGGTAGAGCCGGGGGTGTACAGGCCCTGCAGAGCGCGGTTGAACAGGGGCAGGCTGGGGTCGGAACTGTACTCGGAATAGTTGGTGGCGTACAGGTTCTGGTCAAAGCTGGGGTAGTTGGAGGCCGCCAGCACGCTGCCGTCCTTCACATCCAGCACCACTGCGGCGGCGGCGGCAGCTTTCATGTTGCCGGTGTTGTACACCCGGTTGATCATATCGATGTTGTTGGCCAGCGCTTTGTCCACCGCCCGCTGGAAATCGCTGTTGATGGTCAGCTGCACGGTGTGCCCCGGCTCCGGCACGGTGGTGAGCTTGTTATCCACAATGACACCATCCGAATTGCGGGTGATGGTCTCCACGCCGTCCTTGCCGCGCAGCTCGTCCTCATACACGGACTCCAGGCCGGAGATGCCCAGCACATCGTTCATATTATAGCCTTTTTCCTTGAGCGGATAGGTCACCTGCCCGTTTTCATCGGTCACCTTCCACTTTTCGGCGGTGATCTTGCCCACACGCCCCAGCACGGCCGGGAGGATATCCCCCTGCTCGTAGCTGCGGGTGCTGGTCTCCACGATCTCCACGCCCGGCAGGGTGAGAGAATGTTCCTTGATGGTAGCCACCGTCACCTGACTGACGTTTTCTGCCATAACAAAGTTGTTCACGTTGGAAAACGCCTGCCGATCCATCTCGTAATGGATGCCTGCCAGTACCCGCTGCCAGGGCAGCGAAAAGCCTTCCAGCTGGTTCTTTTCCACCAGCATCTCCATCACATCGTTAGCGGTGGCATACTGCTGCAGGCCCAGGGTCTCCTTCATATCCGCCAGCGTTTTCTGGTCGGTGGTGCTCTCCGCATTATCCGTAAAGGTGTAGTTGCCTGCGGCATCCGGCTCGCTGATGAGCAGGGTGTCCAGCCATTTTTCATCGTTTTGGCGCAAAAGCTCCACGATCTGCTGCAGCATGGTGTCCAGGTCCTGGTCACCCATCTGCAGCTTGTTCAGCACCACATTGTAGCCGGTGGTGGTTGTGGCGATGCGCTTGCCGTTGCAGTCCACGATATTGCCGCGGGCAGCAGTGACCGTAAACTTATAATCGGTGGTATTGGTGGCCTGCGCCTTAAACTCCTCACCGTTCACCAGCTGCAGGAAGATCAGCCGGAAGGTATACAGGCCCATGATGATGCAGGCCACTGCAATGAGCAGCAGCAGCCGCCGCACCACGATCTTGCGTTCATTTTCGTTCATCTGGATCTCCTTTGGCGGCCTAGACCACGCCGTTATCGCTCTTGAACCCGGCATGGATGCGCTGCACCAGCCAGAAAGCCAGCAGCGCCGCCGGGATGGTCAGTGCCGCACTGGGCAGCACAAACGCCAGATACCGCAGCCCTGCGCCGGTATAGCCCGGCATGTAGTAGAAAAAAAGCCAGTCCAGCGAGAGCACCAGCAGCGCCGTAACGGTGCCGACTGCCGTAAAGTTGCCGGGGTTCACCTGCAGGTACAGCTGTACCAGCACCGATACCCCAAAGCAGAGCAGCAGCAGCTCCAGCGCCAGCATACCCACCGTGCGTCCGGCAGCATAATCCCACAAAAGGCCGCCCACTGCGCCGAACAGTGCTCCGGAAAATTCGCCCTCAAACACCGCCACCGCCAGACAAAGCGGCAGCAGGAGCAGCGGTTTTGCCTGCCCCAGCCGGAACAGCTCCGGCGTGGTCTGCAAAGCAGCGCACACGAACAGTGCCAGCACATAGCAGCCCCATTTCAGCACCTGGCTGCGGCTGCGCTTGCGGCGAGATTCCATATCGGTGTGCCTCCTTAGTATGCGGTGATGATAAAAACATGTTTGACGGTGCGGGGGTCGGCGCCGGGGCGCACCACCGCGATGGAGGATTTGCCGCTGGCTTCCGGCACAATGTCCTGCACCGCGCCCACCAGCAGATCCGGCGGGAACACCCCGCCCAGACCTGTGGTGATGATCTGGTCGCCCTTACGGGTCTCGGTGCTGCGCTCCAGATTGGTCAGGGTGCACAGCCCGTCCGGCGCATAGGTGGTGTTGCCGTTCAGGATGCCGTTTTCCCGTGTGCGGGATACAACGCCCGCTGCATTGAAGTTGGGGTGCAGGATGGTCATCACCTTGCAGCTGGTCAGGTCGGCTTCCACCACCATGCCCAGCAGGTAGCCCCGGTCGCTGATAACAGCATCGTTTACCGCCACGCCATCCGCCGTCCCCTTGTCCAGCGTAAAACCGCCGAATTCGTCCAGCGGGTCGCGGCCGATGACAAAACCGGACACATAGGTCGCACTGCTGTTCTTTTCCTGGATGTTCGCCAGTGCCTTGTAGGCCTTGTTCTCCGCCTTGATGCGGTCGTAATCCACCATCTGCTGGCGCAGCTCGGCATTTTCGGCTTCCAGCTGCTCGTTCTGCTCCATGACCTCATCGATGCTGGTGTATTTTTCCCACACAGCGCCCACCCCGCCGCTGATGGCGGAGGCCACCTGCTGGAAGGGGGTCAGGATCACACCCAGCAGCTCCTGTGGGGCGGCAGTCAGGCGGCCATTGGCACCGGCGTAAGCCATGATGCCCACCAGGAACACCGCCACGGCCACCAGGATCTTGAATTTCCAGGTATCAAAAAAATCTTTCAAAGGGTCGTTCCCTCCTGTCGGGGTGCCTGCACAATGCCGCAGGCCTTTGCATGAAAAAAGCGCGGACAGCCGTGCCATCCGCGCAAGATGCAATGTTTGCAGCGGAAAAACGCACAGCTGCTGTGTCTGAAACTTTTCCGCATCCTGAGCATGACTCTCCGCAGAAAGCCGCTCTTACATATGTCCTCCATCGGTGTCCAGCACATCGTGCAGCACATCCACATGGTCCAGCACCGCACCGGCACCCTTGGCCACGCAGTCCAACGGGTCGTCCGCAATGTGCACATCGATGCCGGTCTCGCTCTGGATCAGCTGGTCCAGACCGCGCAGCAGGGCACCGCCGCCGGTCAGAGTGATGCCGCGGTCGATGATATCTGCGCTCAGTTCCGGCGGGGTACGCTCCAGCGTTTCCTTGATGGCAGTGGTGATCTTTACCAGGCACTCCTGCAGTGCGCCGCGCACATCCTCAGAGTGGACAACGATATTCTTGGGCAGGCCATCCACCAGATTGCGACCCTTGATCTCCATGGTCAGCTCCGGGTCCAGCGCATAGGCAGAGCCGATCTCGATCTTGATCTGCTCGGCAGTGCGCTCGCCGATGAGCAGGTTGTACTTGCGCTTGATGAATGCGATGATGGCCTGATCGAACATATCACCGGCCATGCGCACACTGCGGGAGGCCACGATGCCGCCCAGGGAGATGACTGCGATCTCCGCCGTGCCGCCGCCGATATCCACGATCATGCTGCCGGTAGGCTCGCTGATGGGCAGGCCCGCACCGATAGCGGCTGCCATCGGCTCCTCGATGACCGATACCTGGCGGGCACCGGCTTTCAGGGTCGCCTCACGCACAGCGCGGCGCTCCACCTCGGTAACACCGGAGGGGATGCAGATGACCACGCGGGGGCGGGAGAACATGCTGTTGCCACATGCCTTTTTGAGGAAGTTTTCCAGCATGTTTGCGGTGATGTCGAAATCCGCGATCACGCCGTCCTTCAGCGGGCGCACCGCCACGATGCTGCCGGGGGTACGGCCGATCACGGCCTTTGCCTCGCCGCCCACGCAGCGCACCTCATCGGTCTTGGTATCCACCGCCACGACCGACGGTTCCCGCATGATGATGCCCTTGCCCTTCATGTAGACCAGAGTATTGGCAGTACCCAGGTCGATGCCAACGTCTTTTGACAGAAAACCCATTGTCCTAATCTCCTTACGATCGTTCCTATAGAATCTATCCCAAAATGCTGGACGGCCTTATTGCAAATAGACCATCCTGCGCAGAATAACACGGTTCTATTATAGCCGCAAGTCCCTGATTTCTCAAGCATTTCGGCAAGTTTTCTATCATTTTTCCATTTTTCTCACAAAAAATGCGTCAACAGCTGTACGGTACGGCTGACCGGCAGCCCCATAATGGTGTAATAATCGCCCTCGATGCGGTCCAGCCACAGCGCGGCACGGCCCTGGATGGCGTAAGCGCCGGCTTTATCGTAGGGTTCCGGGGTGGCGGTGTAAAAGGCGATTTCCTCCTCCCCCAGCGGGAAAAAGGTCACCCGGCAGCTGTCCACAAAGTGCTCGGCCCGCGCCCCCTTTGCAATGCACACACCGGTGTGCACCTGATGGGTCTTGCCGGAGAGTGCGCGCAGCATCCGTCTGGCATCCTCCGCATCGCGGGGCTTGCCAAACACAGTGCCGTCCACATCCACCACCGTATCGCAGCCGATGACCACCGCATCGGGATGCTGTGCCGCCACCGCAAGGCACTTGCCCATGGCCAGCTGTTCCACTAGCTGCGCCGGGGTAGCCGCCGTAACGGCGCTCTCGTCAAAATCGCTGGCGCAGACCGTGAAATCGGTGGTGTACAGGGAGAGCAGTTCCCTGCGGCGGGGGCTGCCGGAAGCTAAGATCAGCTTGCTGTCCTTCATGTTTTCCGCGTTCCTTTCTTATCGGCCGGTGGAGCCAAAGCCGCCCGCACCGCGCTGGGTATCGCCCAGTTCTCCGGCAGGCACAAAGGCAGCGGTGTACACCGGTGCGATGCACAGCTGCGCCACCCGCTCGCCGGGCTGGATGGTATATGCCTCGGTGCCCAGGTTGACCATGGGTACTTTCAGCTCGCCACGGTAATCGCTGTCCACCACGCCCACGCCGTTGGCCATGCACAGGCCATGCTTGATGGACAGGCCGCTGCGGGCATACACCAGCGCCACGCTGTTGGCCCCGGGCAGCTCGATGGCAAGGCCGGTGGGCACCAGCACCCGCTGCATGGGGGCCACGGTCAGGGGCGCATCCAGCACGGCGCACAGGTCGGCTGCGGCGGCACCGGGGGTCGCATAGGCGGGCACCTTTGCCCGTGCATCCAATACTTTATACTTTACAGTGATGGGTTCCATCGTATACCTCGTTTCGTTTTTTCTTTTCTCTGCGCTTTGCAGCAGCAGTGTATCGCTGCGAGCAGGCGTTTTGTCAGTTCGTCCCTTTAAAATACAGTCCGCGGGTAAAATCGCCCGCAAAAGGCGCGTGGGTGCGGATCATTTCCAGGATCTCTGCCGCTTCCTCGCGGGATTCCAGCGTAAAGTAGGCCACGCCGTAGTCCACAGCCAGTGCACCGGGCTTATCCCCCATATAAATAGGTACAGGATTGTAGATGGTGCGCACTCCCAGGCCGCACCGCACCGGGAACTTTTTGGCCTTGCGGTCGGTCAGGATGCCAGTTTTATCGCAGTGGGCGCAGTCGTGGATATTCTGCAGCGGGCAGGCGCGGGTGAGCATCAGCGGCATATGGCCGTAGATCATCACGCCGGTGGGCACAGGTCTGCCGTCCCGGCTGGGTGCAATAGACGCAATATCGCTGTCTTTTACCTCCGGCAGGATGAGCAGGCTGGAAAGCCCCTGCTCTGCATAGAACTGCGCCGCCATGTTGTTGGTGATATTCAGCCCAAAGCCGCCGGTCAGGGGCAGCCCCCGGCACAGCCGCAGATGGGCGATGTTGCTGGCCTCGTAGCCTGCAAAACCTGCGTCCTGGGTGGCGGAGATGCGGCGGGCCGTATCCTGCTCCAGTGCGCCGAACATGGCACGCGGCAGCTCCAGGATGGTTTTTGCCCGCCACTCCCGGGGCACCCGGTCGGCCTGTGCGATCGGCAGGATGAGGTACTCCACCCCGCCAAGGGCCTGTTCCGGCACCTGATCCCAGCGCTCGAACCGGGCGCGCAGGGTGCGGTGGGGCGGCAGGGTACGCTGCGGCAGGGCACAGACATGCGCCTCGGTCGTTGGCCAGGGGCGCAGCACCTCCCGCTTTTTGAGCAGGGCCTCCAGTGCCTCCCGGCGCAGCTCATTTACCGCACTGCCGGGGATGAACCACGGCCCGCCGTCCATTTCCACCGTGATCTTTTCCGCTGCAAAGGGGGTGCCGCCGGTCTTGGCCAGGCTGCGGTTCAGGCTCTCGGTGGGGTCGGTGCGGGCAGGCTGCGGCTCGGCATCCCCGTAGGCAAAGGCCTTGTTGCCCTCTGTATCGGTAACGGTCAGCTTTTCGCCGCCTTCCTCGATCTCCAGCTTCATCTGCACCGGCACGCGGGAGCGCTCCCGGCGGTAAAGCTCCCGCAGCATGGGCAGGGTCTTTTTGGTCAGCTCTGCATCCGCTTCGCTGCGCACGCCGAACATCGTGCCATCGATCCTGCCATCCAGATACCCGGAGGTGAAACCGGAGCGGCTGAAAGCGTTTTTCAGCAGGTCACGGTCGTAGGCGCGGCCCTCGCGGCCTGCCAGACAGGCACTGACCGCTGCCGCCACATACTCCGGGGTGCGCAGGCGGCCCTCGATCTTTGCCGATGCCACACCCAGGGCCTGCAGCTTATCCAGCTTGTCGATGGCAGAGTTATCCTTGAGGGACAGGTGATGCAGCCGCCCGGGCTTGCCTTCCGGCAGAGCGTTGGCCTCAAAGGGCAGGCGGCAGGGGCCTGCGCAGGAGCCGCGGTTGCCGCTGCGCCCGCCCAGAAATGCCGACATATAGCACTGGCCGCTCATACTCATGCACAATGCGCCGTGGATAAAGCACTCGGTCTCGATACCGCAGTGTTTTGTGATATGCTCCACCTCGGGCAGGCTCAGTTCCCGCGCCAGCACCACCCGGGTAAAGCCCAGGTCTTTCAGCTCCAGCGCACCCTGCAGGGTATGCACGCTCATCTGAGTGGAGCCATGCCGGGGCAGCTGCGGTGCGATCTGGCCGATCAGAGCCGCAACCGCCAGATCCTGGCAGATAACGGCATCTGCGCCGCTGGCTGCTACCGCACGGACAGCCTGTTCCAGCGCAGGCAGCTCAGTGCCGTATACGGTCGTATTCAGGGCAACGTGTACCGCCACGCCACGCGCATGGCAGAAGCGCACGGCCTCTTTCAGGCTGTCTGCATCAAAGTTGCCGGCCCCTGTGCGGGCGTTGAAGCCCGAAAAGCCCAGGTATACTGCGTCCGCGCCGCTGAACACCGCTGCGCGGAGCATTTCTTCACTGCCCACCGGGGCCAGGATCTCGATCTTTGCCATAGTTCTCCTTCTGATCTCTATTTATATAAGGTACGTTCAGTTGGTTTCGTCCGTTCCGGCATCCTGTTCCGCCGGGTTTTCCGGGGCGGCGGGCTGTGCCGATGCACTTTCGGCAGCGGCGCGGGCGGCGCGCTCTTCCCGGCGGCTCTCGCGCTGGCGCTCCTTGGCCAGCTGCTCCCGCAAGGCGGCGGCTTCCCGGCGCAGCACGGCATTTTCAGCCAGTGCCTTATCCTCGGCCAGCTTGGCGCGGGCGGCATCTGCGATATAATCCTGGATCTGGCCGCGCATATTCTCTGCGCTGCCGGTGCTCTTGCGGTATTCGTCCAGATAATCCATGGCGCAGAACACCGCCGCCTTAGTCACCGAAAGGTTATCGTTGGCATCCAGCAGCTTTGTGATGTCCTCATCCAGCTTTTTGGCCAGGCCGAGGATATATTTTTCCGAATCCGTTGTTGCAATGGCATATGGTGTGCCTGCAATGTTTACCCGTACTTTGTTTACCATGGTGTTTTCCCCTTTTTATCCTGTATCTGTACGGCTGCGCGCCGTTTGTTCTTTTTATTTCCGGGAATCTGCATCGTTCCCGGTATCGTTGCAGGTCCAAAATACCTGCCGGGCGAGTTTCCTGCCGCATTACTCCCGGAATTACTCGCTGAAAAAGCTCCGCAGATTTGTTCTACCCTCTATTATAATATAAATAAGCCGCAAGAAAAAGTAGATTTTTTGAAATTTCGGCATATTTATCAGAAACTGCATGGAAAAAATAGCAGTTACGGAAAAAAACAGCCTGCTTCCTTGCATTTATAAATCGTTCATATTATAATAACGTTGTTATATTGGCAGTTAGACGAAAGAGGGACGTTTCCGCTGCCATTCATTCTCTCAATTATTTTAGCAAAGCAAACGCTTATGCGGATAGGAGCACACTATGACATCAAAAGAATTTGGCAAAATTCTTCAGGACAAGCTGACCAGTGAGTACGGCGTGGAGCTGAATGTTGCCTCCAATCAGCAGATCTACCGCTCTCTGGCGCTGATCTGCCGCCAGATGATGAGCGAGAACCACAAAAAGTTCCAGTCCAAGGCCATTGGCACCGGTACCAAGCAGGTATACTACCTGTGCATGGAGTTCCTGATGGGCCGCAGCCTGAAAATGAGCCTGTTCAACCTGGGTCTGGACGAGGTCGCCAAAAAGGCCCTGGCCGATGCAGAGATCAATCTGGACAGCATTTTTGAAGAAGAGCCTGATGCAGGCCTGGGCAACGGCGGTCTGGGCCGTCTGGCTGCCTGCTATCTGGACGGCATGGCTACCACCGGCGTCTGCGGCACCGGCTATTCCATCCTGTACGAGTACGGCATCTTCAAGCAGAAGATCGTGGACGGCTGGCAGCAGGAGCGTGCCGACAACTGGCTGCCCGGCGGTCAGGTGTGGCTGAAGAGCCATCCGGATCAGGCTGTGGAGGTGCGCTTTGACGGCGAGATCCACGAGAACTGGGATAACGGCTTCCATTACATCCAGCACACCAACTACAACAGCGTCATGGCCATCCCCTCCGATATGTATGTCCAGGGCTATGACGGAAAGGGCGTTGCCAAGCTGCGTCTGTGGCAGGCAAAGGCCCCGGATTTTGATATGTCCAGCTTCTCTCTGGGCAACTACAACACCGCCATGAGCAAGAATGCGAATGCTGAGCTGATCTCCAAGGTGCTGTACCCCAACGATAACCACGTAGAGGGCAAGATCCTGCGCCTGCGCCAGCAGTATTTCCTGTCTGCCGCTTCCATCGGCGATATCGTGCAGAACCACCTGTCCAGCTACGCTACGCTGGAGAACCTGCCCGATAAGGTCGCCATCCAGCTGAACGATACCCACCCCACCCTGGCCATCCCCGAGATGATGCGCATCCTGCTGGATGAGTGCGGCTTTG
>CAKTFD010000067.1 GCA_934553285.1 uncultured Faecalibacterium sp.
ATCATCCTGTGGTGCAGCTGGGAGTTCAAGTTCATTGAGCTGGACGATGCCTTTACCACCGGCTCCTCCATCATGCCGCAGAAAAAGAACCCCGATGTCACCGAGCTGATCCGCGGCAAGACCGGCCGTGTGTACGGCGATCTGAACACCCTGCTGGTGATGATGAAGGGCCTGCCGCTGGCCTACAACAAGGATATGCAGGAGGATAAGGAAGCCATCTTTGATGCGGTGGATACCCTGGAGCTTTGCCTCAAGACCATCATCCCCATGCTGGATACCATGAAGGCCCTGCCCGCCAACATGCGCCGCGCCGCCGCCAAGGGCTTTATCAACGCTACCGACTGCGCCGACTACCTGACCAAAAAGGGGATGCCCTTCCGCGATGCGTACAAGCTGACCGGCTGCATGGTGTCGGACTGCATCGCGGGCGACAAAACGCTGGAGGAGCTGACGCTGGACGAGTTCCAGCATTACAGCCCCCTGTTCGGGGCCGATATCTATGATGCCATCGACCTTGTGCACTGCTGCGAGGGCCGCACCAGCTACGGCGGCCCCAGTGCTGCCAGCGTAGAAAAGCAGATCGCGCTGGCCAGGGCACAGCTGGCCGTCTGGGAGGAGGCAAATGCATGAAGGTAAAGGTATTTATCGATGGCTCCTCCGGCACCACCGGCCTGCGCATTGCTGACCGCCTGGCTGCACGGCCGGAGATCGAGCTGCTGTCCATCTCTGCCGAGGGGCGCAAGGACGTAAACGAGCGGGCAAAGGTCATCAACTCTGCTGATCTTGCTTTCCTCTGCCTGCCGGATGCTGCCTCCAGAGAGGTGATGCCCCTGCTGCGCCCGGATGTGAAGGTGCTGGACACCTCCACTGCCTTCCGCACCGATGCCGCATGGGACTACGGTTTTCCGGAGCTGAAAGGGCAGAAGGAAAAGATCAAGCATTCCTGCCGTGTGGCGGTGCCCGGCTGTTATGCCAGCGGTTTTATCAGCATTGCCCGCCCGTTGGTGGAGCTGGGGCTGGTGCCGCAAAGCTATCCGTTCAGCTGCACCGGCATCTCCGGCTACTCCGGCGGCGGCAAAAAGATGATCGCCGATTACGAAAGCCCGGACCGCCCGGCCCACAGCAAGCTGGATGCACCCAAGAGCTACGGGCTGAGCCTGGGCCACAAGCACCTGCCCGAGATGCAGCAGGTCAGCGGCCTTGCCCATGCGCCGATGTTCGTGCCGGTGGTATGTGATTACTACTGCGGTATGCAGGTGCTGGTGCCGCTGGACCTGCGCCTTGCCGGTTCCACTGCCGAGGCCGTGGCTGCCGCCCTTGCGGACTACTACCGGGATGCCGCCACCGTAAAAGTACACGAGCTGAACGAGCCGCTGCCGGAAAACGGCCTGTACGCCAACGCAATGGCCGGTACCGACCGCATGGAGCTGTATCTGACCGTGAACGCCGCCGGAGACCAGATGATGCTGGTCTCCCTGTTCGATAATCTGGGCAAGGGGTCTTCCGGTGCCGCCGTCCAGTGCATGAACCTGATGCTGGGTCTGGAAGAGACTGCAGGATTGGAATAACAACACACCCTCCTCCGTTATTGCCTGCGTAATGACGGATGAGGGCGTATGCTGAAACGATAGGGGAAGTAAAATGCAGTATAAGGAAGTTGCGGGCGGCATCTGCGCGCCCAAGGGATTTGCAGCCGCCGGTGTCCATTGCGGCATCCGCGCCAACCATACGGAAAAATACGACCTTGCACTCATCAAGGCCGATGTGCGCTGCGCCGCCGCCGGAGTGTACACCACCAACAAGGTCTGCGGTGCCCCCATCAAGGTGGACCGCGCCCATCTGGCCGATGGCTATGCCCAGGCCATCGTGGTGAACAGCGGCAACGCCAACACCTGCGCCGCCAACGGCGTGGCGCTGGCTGAGGAGTGCTGCGCGCTGGCAGGCAAGGCGCTGGACATCGATGCAAAGGACGTTCTGCCCGCCTCCACCGGCGTCATCGGCCAGCCCATGGTCATCGACCCCTTTGCCCGGGGCATCCCGGCCGCCGCCGCAAAGCTGGCCGCCACCGCCCAGGGCAGCGCCGATGCCGCCACCGCCATCATGACCACCGACACCCATAAAAAGGAATACGCCATCCAGTTTGAGCTGGGGGGCAAGCTGTGCACCGTGGGTGCCATCGGCAAGGGCAGCGGCATGATCGCGCCCAACATGGCCACCATGCTGGCCTTCTACACCACCGACGCGGCGGTATCGCCCGCGCTGCTGGAAAAAGCCCTCAAAACGGTCGTGCCCGGCACCTATAACCAGATGAGCGTGGATCTGGACACCTCCACCAACGATACCCTTATCATCATGGCCTCAGGGCTGGCCGGCAACCCGGAGATCTGCACCGAAAACGCGGATTACGATGCCTTTGTGGCGGCGCTGACCGCCATTGCCGAGCACATGTGCGCCGAGCACGCCGGTGACGGCGAAGGTGCCACCCACCTCATCACCTGTGCAGTGACCCATGCGCCCGACCTGAAAACGGCCCGCGCCGTGAGCCGCAGCGTGGTCTGCTCCAACCTGTTCAAGGCGGCGGTCTTTGGCCGCGATGCCAACTGGGGCCGCATCCTGTGCGCCATCGGCTACACCCCCGGCGATTTTTCCATCGACAAGGTCTGCGTCTGGCTGTCCAGCAAGGCGGGCGAGGTGTATGTGTGCGAGAATGCCGCCTACCACCCCTACAGCGAGGAAGAGGCTGCCAGAGTGCTGGCTGAGCACGATATTCTGGTACGGGTGGATATGGGCACCGGCGAGGCCAGCGCAAAAGCCTGGGGCTGCGACCTGACCTACGATTACGTAAAGATCAACGGCGATTACAGGACCTGATATGCCCTGCGGTGAGGAAAGTATATGAAAAACGAAGAAATGGCGCGGCTTTTTTCCGAAGCCACCCCTTATATCCAAAAATATCACGGCAAGACCATGGTGGTAAAGTACGGCGGCAATGCCATGATCAATGAGACCCTGAAAGATGCCGTCATGAACGACCTTGTCACCCTGACGCTGCTGGGCGTACGGGTGGTCCTGGTGCACGGCGGCGGCCCGGCCATCAACGAGATGCTCAAAAAGGTGGGCGTGGAGAGCCGCTTTGCAAACGGGCTGCGGGTAACGGACGATGCCACCATGGAGATCGTGCAGCAGGTGCTGGCCGGTAAGGTGAACAAGGACCTTGTGGCAAAGCTGCGCGGGCGCGGCGTGGGTCTGTGCGGCATGGATGGCCAGATGCTCCGCTGCACCGAGCTGGATCCCCAGCTGGGGCATGTGGGCGAGATCATCCATGTGGATGCCACCCTGATCGCCAGCCTGCTGGACGGCGGCTTTATCCCGGTCATCGCCACTGTGGGCATGGATGACCTGGGCCAGGCGTACAACGTAAACGCCGACACCGCCGCTGCCCAGATCGCCATTGCCCTCAAGGCCGAAAAGCTGGTATCCATGACCGATATCGCGGGCCTTTTGCGGGACAAGGAGGACGAGAGCACCCTGATCCCTGAGGTGGAGGTGACCGAGATCGAGGGCTACAAGTCCGCCGGGATCATTGCGGGCGGCATGATCCCCAAGATCGGCGGCATGGCCGATGCCATCTATCAGGGCGTGCATGAGGCCGTCATCATCGATGGCCGGGTGCCCCACTCTATCCTGCTGGAACTGTTCTCCAACCGCGGCTCCGGCACCCGCTTTTACCGCCGCAGCCATCGGGAATAAAAATATTGCGCAATCGTCAGCGGAACGTTATAATAAAAGCAACGCACCCTCATCCGTCTTTCTCCGCCTGAGGGCAGACCTCGGCGGCAGCGGTACCGTTTCCGGCTGGACCGCACAGCTTTGCGCAACAGCTCCATTTCACAGGAGGTACACCTATGGATTCTGAAAAAGTCATCAAGCGGGACAGCGAGTACGTCCTGCACACCTATAACCGCAACCCCATCGTGCTGGAAAAAGGGCACGGCCTGTACGCCGAAGGCCCCGAGGGCCAGAAGTATCTGGACTTTACCAGCGGCATCGGGGTAAACAGCCTGGGCTACTGCGACCTGGCCTGGGCCGAGGCGGTATCGCAGCAGGCGCACAAGCTGCAGCACACCTCCAACCTGTACTACACCGCCCCCTGCGGCAAACTGGCCAAAAAGCTGTGTAAGCGCACCGGCATGGCCAAGGTGTTTTTCGGCAACTCCGGTGCCGAGGCCAACGAGGGTGCCATCAAAGCGGCCCGCAAGTACAGCGTGGACCACTACGGCAAGGACCGTGCCAACATCATCACGCTGGTAAACAGCTTCCATGGCCGCACCATCGCCACCCTGACCGCCACCGGGCAGGGGGTGTTCCACAACTATTTCGGCCCCTTCAACGAGGGCTTTCTGTACGCACAGGCCGGGGATATCGATGCCCTGCGTGAGCTGGTGGACCGTCACACCTGCGCGGTGATGCTGGAGCTTGTCCAGGGCGAGGGCGGCGTGATGGCGCTGGACCCGGATTACGTGCAGGCCGTGCGTGCGCTGTGCGATGAAAAAGACCTTGTCCTCATCGTGGACGAGGTGCAGACCGGCGTGGGCCGCACCGGCACCTTCCTGTGCTGCGAGCACTACAACCTGAAACCGGACATCGTCACCCTGGCCAAGGGGCTGGGCGGCGGCCTGCCCATCGGTGCCGTGCTGCTGAGCGAAAAGGTAGCCGAAGGCATGGGGCCTGGCACCCACGGCTCCACCTTTGGCGGCAACCCGGTGGTCTGTGCCGGTGCCAACGTGGTGGTGGACCGGCTGGACCAGAGTTTTCTGGCCCAGGTCAACGAGCGCGCCGTCCAGCTGCGCACCGGGCTGGCAAAACTGCCCCATGTCAAAAACATCTCCGGCATCGGCCTGATGGTGGGTGTGGAGTTTTTTGATGTACAGGCCGCTGATGTACTGGCCGCCTGCCGCGAAAAGGGCCTGCTGGTGCTCACAGCAAAGACCCGGCTGCGCCTGCTGCCGCCGCTGACCGTTTCTGAGCACGAGGTGGACATGGCACTGGAGGTACTGGGCGAGGTGCTGGGCGCGATGGAGCCTGCGGCTCCAAAGGAGCAGGCATGAAAAATCTGCTGAAAATGAGCGACCTTTCCCCGGCGGAGCTGACCCACATCCTGGATGTGGCCGACCAGCTGAAAGCCGACCACAAGGCAGGCCGCACCGACCCGCTGCTGGCGGGCAAAAGCGTTGCGCTGCTGTTTTCCAAGGCATCCACCCGCACCCGCACCAGCTTTGAGGTGGGCGTATACCAGCTGGGCGGCTTTGGCAACTACATGAACACCGCCGAGCTGCAGGCCGGCCGGGGCGAGCCTTTGCGGGACACCGCCCGGGTGCTGGGCCGCTACTACGACTGTGCCGTCTGGCGCACCTACCGCCAGCGCGACCTGGAAGAATTTGCTGAGCTGTCCGGCATCCCGGTCATCAACGGGCTGACCGATTATGCCCACCCCTGCCAGGTGCTGGCCGACCTGATGACCATCCGGGAGCTGCGCGGCACCCTTGCAGGGCTGAAACTCTGCTTTGTGGGCGATGGCAGCAACATGGCCAACAGCCTGATCGTAGGCGGCCTGCTGGCGGGGATGCAGGTATCCTGCGTCTGCCCCCGGGGCTACCGCCCGGCAGCGGATGTGCTGCTGTTTGCCCACCGGTACGGCAGCGCCTTCCAGCTGACCACCGACCCGGCCGAGGGGCTGCAGGGCGCGGATGTGGTAGCCACCGCCGCGTGGAACACCGCCGCCCCCGGCACCGCTGAAAACGAGCAGCGCCTGCGGGATTTTGTGGGCTTCCAGCTCACCGGCAAGCTGCTGGAAAACGCAAAGCCGGACGCGCTGGTGCTGCACTGCCTGCCCGCCCACCGGGGCGAGGAGATCTCCACAGCCCTGTTTGAGCAGCACGCCGACGAGATCTTTGCCGAGGCCGAGAACCGCCTGCATATCCACAAAGCCGTGCTGGCCATCTTGCTGGCCGGGAAATAAGAGGATACAAAACGGGGGCTTCCACGGATGCGTGGGAGCCTCTTGCTGTATCTCAGCCTTTGCGCATCCTGCCTGAAAATGCTGCAAAATTCTTGTATTCTTTGCCGATTGACGAGATCCACCCAGTTTGCTATACTGTGCGTAGTCGATCAATAAGGCTTGTTACTCTCCGGAGGCTTTCCCTTATCTATTGCAGGTAGGGGTGAACTTTCGGTTTTTTTCTTTCTATGGGGGTTGTGGGAAGATGAAGGTCATTAAAAACATCAATAACAACATCTCCCTTTGTCTGGACAGCCGTAACAACGAGGTGGTAGCCTTCGGGAAAGGCATCGGTTTCACAAAGCCACCCTACGATGTACCACTTTCCAAGATCGACCGCACCTTTTACGATGTGGACGAAGAACAACTGGCCGTGCTCAACCGCATTCCAGAAAATGTGCTGGAAGCCGCTGCCGAGATCGTAGACCTTGCCAACGAGAAGATGGACAACCAGTTCCGCGAAAATGTGGTGTTCACGCTGGCAGATCACATTGATTTTTCCGTCCAGCGCTACCGCAAAAACATCAACATCAAGCTGCCGCTCTTTTACGAGGTGCGCCAGCTTTATCCCAAAGAATCCGAGATCGGAAAACAGGCATTGAACATCCTGAAAAAGCGGCTGGATATCACCCTTCCCCGGGAGGAAGCCGCTGCCATCGCCCTGCATTTTGTCAACTACAAGGCACAGGCGGAAACCACGCCGGACATCGACTATGGTTCCATCATCGAGCAGGCCACGGGTATTATTGAACAGGAACTGCAGGTGACGGTGGATCGCGACAGCTTCAACTACTACCGGTTCGTCACCCACATGCACTACATGATGAAGCGCACCCTGGATGACGCCATGATCGACACCCAGAACCGGGATATCTTTGAATCCATGAAAAAAGAGTATCCCTCCATTTATTCCTGCTCGGTCAAGGTAGCCGCCCTGATCGAACAACAGCTGAAAAAATCTCTTTCCGAAGAGGAGATCCTATATCTGATCCTACACATCA
Source organism: uncultured Faecalibacterium sp. (assembly GCA_934553285.1). Classification (GTDB taxonomy): domain Bacteria; phylum Bacillota; class Clostridia; order Oscillospirales; family Ruminococcaceae; genus Faecalibacterium. The sequence continues at coordinate 7,060 of CAKTFD010000067.1, forward strand.
ATCGTTTGTGTGCTCGTGAGGATTGTGACCGATAAAGGCATACCGCCTTTGGAGGGCTTTACCCCAGAGTACCGCAGAAGATGCACCGTGTCTGTCCATCTGGTCAGCCGGTACATGCTTTGCGGTGCGCTGGGGTTTTTATTTGGAAACAGAACCGCCCGGGAGCGCGCCCCGTACGGGTTTGTGATACATTTTATGCAAAACACTTGAAAACCGTTTTTCAAAAACAGGAGGAGAATAAAATGGCAACAAAGATCAACAAGTACGAAGCCATCGCTCCGCAGATTTTGGAGCTGGTGGGCGGCAAGGACAACATCCGTTCGTTCGTGCACTGCATGACCCGTCTGCGCTTTAACGTCAAGGATAAGGGTCTGGTGGATGCTGAGAAGATCGGCAAGCTGCCCGGCTGCATGGGCACCCAGTGGGCCGGTGACCAGCTGCAGATCATCATCGGCCAGTCCGTAGATAAGGCTTACGATGCCATTTGCGCCGCAGGCGGCCTGAAAAAGGAAGCCGCTGTGGACGAAAATCTGGATGATGGTACTGCAAAGAAAAAACTCAGCCTTACCACCGTGTGTGAGGCCATTAGCGGCTGCATCGTCCCGCTGATCCCGCTATTCATGGCTTCCGGTCTGATCAAAGTGGTCATGGTGCTGGCAAACCTTGTCGGCATCCTGCCCGCCGACTCCTCTACCTATACTGTACTGGGTTATGCAGCAGATGCAGCCCTGTACTTCATGCCTATCCTCATCGGCTACACTGCCGCCAAAAAGTTCGGTGCCGACCCCAGCCTGGCCATGGGTCTGTGCGCTCTGCTGGTGTTCCCCAACCTGATAACCGCCCTGAGCGGGGAAGCCGCCGTAACGATTTTCGGCCTGCCGGTGTATAAGGCGACCTACAGCAACATGATGTTTCCCTCTATCATGGTCGTGTTTGTCATGAGCTATGTGGAGCGCTTCTTCAAAAAATATTCCCCCGAGATCCTGCGCGTGATGGTGGTGCCGCTGGGCACCTATCTGGTCATGGTGCCGCTCTCCCTTTGCATTGTGGCTCCTGCCGGCATTTTCCTGGGTAACGGTATCACCTGGGTGGTGGAAACGATCTACGACAGCATCGGCTTCCTGGGTGTCGGTGTGCTGGCCGGTTTGTATCCCCTGCTCATCCTTACCGGTATGCACTCCACCCTTGGTCCCGTGTGCATGTCCTACTTCACCAAATTCCAGTATGACCCGTTCATCATCCCCGCCAACCACGTAGCAAACTTCAGTCAGAGCGCCGCCGCTGCTGCAGTTGCCATTAAGTCTAAGAAGGCTGACGTCAAGGGCATTGCCGGTTCCTCTGCACTGACCGCTCTGCTGGCCGGTGTGACTGAGCCTGCTCTGTTCGGTGTCAACTTCCGTTACCGCAAGCCTTTGATCGCTTCCGTCATCGGTGGCTTTGTAGGCGGCTGCTACGCTGGTCTGATGGGCTGCAAGCTGGTTGCCATGAGCGGCCTGGGCGTGTTCGCACTGGCAGGCTTCTTGACTGACGACATCATGAACCTGGTCAACTATGTCATTGCTGTGATCATTGCCATGGTCATAACTTTTGTCATTACCTTCATTACCTACAAGGACGAATCTTGATTTCTGCAAAAGAAGGGAGCAGGATGAATATGAGTTTTCCAGTCAATTTTATGTGGGGCGGTGCCACCGCCGCCAACCAGTTTGAGGGCGGCTGGAACGAAGGTGGGCGCGGAGCCAGTGTGGCCGATCATATGACCAACGGCACCAATACCCGCCCTCGTCAGATCACCCGTGACCTGCAAGACGACTTGTACTATCCCAACCATAAGGCCAGCGATTTCTACCATCACTACAAGGAAGATATCGCCCTGATGAAGGAGATGGGCTACAAAGTCTACCGCATGTCCATCAGCTGGAGCCGTATCTTCCCCACTGGCACCGAGCAACAGCCCAACGAAGAGGGACTTGCATTCTACGATGCTGTGTTTGAGGAGCTGCACAAAGCTGGCATTGAGCCGCTGGTTACTATCAGCCATTACGAGAACCCGTACTATCTGACAGAGCAGTTCAACGGTTGGGTGGATCGCCGTCTGGTGGACTACTACCTGCACTATTGTGAAACCATCTTCAACCGCTATAAAGGCAAGGTGCACTACTGGCTCACCTTCAACGAGATCAACGCTGGTATGTATCCGTTTGGCATTTACTCCGGTCTCGGCATTCTGAACAAAGGCACCACCAACATGAACGACCAGGTGGATATCCCGCAGCAGCGCTTTCAGGCACTGCATCATCAGTTTCTTGCCAGCGCCAAGGCAGTACAGCTGGGCCACAGCATCGATCCGAAAAACAGAATTGGCTGCATGGTTGCCATCACGCCAAACTACGCCTATTCGGCAAACCCCGAGGATCAAATCAAGAACCAGCAGTCCTGGCAGTATTGCAACTACTATTGCGGTGATGTGCAGGTACGGGGCGCTTACCCGGCATTTGCCAAGCGGATCTGGGCTGAAAATGGTGTGACTGTGGAGATGCAGCCCGGCGATGCAGAGATCTTACGCAACGGTACGGTAGATTTTTTCTCCTTCTCGTATTACATGAGCGGCTGCGTTTCCACCGATGAAACCCTGCTGCGCACCAACGGCAATCTGTTCGGCGGCGTGAAGAACCCCTATCTGAACGCCAGCGACTGGGGCTGGCAAATCGACCCCATGGGTCTGCGCTACACCCTCAACGAATTGTACAATCACTATCAGGTGCCCTTGATGGTGGTGGAAAACGGCCTGGGAGCTTTTGATACGCTGGAAGCAGATGGCTCCATCCACGACCCCTACCGCATCGATTATCTGCGTGCCCACATTGAACAGATGAAGAAAGCCGTGGAAGAAGACGGTGTAGACCTGATGGGCTATACTCCCTGGGGCTGCATCGACCTTGTGTCCGCCTCCACCGGCGAGATGGCAAAGCGCTACGGCTTTGTATATGTAGACGCAGACGATTCCGGCAACGGCACCTTTAAACGTTATAAAAAAGACAGTTTTTATTGGTATAAGAAGGTAATTGAAACGAATGGCGAAGAGCTGTAACCTGCTCTGAGCCAAAAATAACGCCTGCCATTTTCCGTTGGCAGGCGTTATTTTTATGCAGATATCAGACCTTTGCGGCACCGCGTTCCAGGATGCCGTTGAAGCGGGAGAAGAAGGTGATGGTGGTGATGGTGGCGGCCAGGATATCGCTGACCGGCTCCGCCAGAAAGACGCCGAGCACCGGGTCCGGCAGCAGATGCGGCAGGATGAAGATGAGGGGGATCAGCAGGATGATCTTGCGCAGGCAGGCCAGCAGCAGGCTGACCTTGGCCTGGCCCAGCGCCATAAAGCTCTGCTGGCAGGCGATCTGGAAGCCCATGGCAAAGATGCCGGCCATATAGATGCGCATGGCCCAGGTGGTGTAGGAGATAAGGGAGGCATCCGAGGTAAAGATGCCAGCCACCGCCCCCGGCACCAGCATCATGGCCAGCCAGAACAGGCCGGTGTACCCGCTGCACAGCGTCAGCTGGAAGCGGAACGCCTCCTTGACGCGGGACTTTTTATCCGCGCCGAAGTTGAAGCTCATCACCGGCTGCCCGCCCTGGCAGATGCCCTGGATGGGCAGGGTGCACAGCTGGGATGCGCTGGTGATAACGGTCATGGCACCCACGGCCACATCGCCGCCGTACCGCGCCAGACTGGAGCTGAAACTGATGGAGAGCAAACTCTCGGTGGAGAGCATCACAAAGGAGGAGATGCCCAGCGCCATCACCGGCAGGATGACCTGTTTTTGCGGGCGGAGGAAGGCTTTGCGCAGGCGCAGGGTGGTCTTTTTACCGGTGAGGAACCGCAGGATCCACACCGCGCCCACCGCCTGGCTGAGCACGGTGGCAATGGCAGCGCCCTGCACCCCCAGCCCCAGGCCAAAGATCAGGATGGGATCTAGGATGATGTTGATGACCGCACCGATGACGGTGGTGAGCATACTGGTCTTGGCAAAGCCCTGGGTGGTGATAAAGGGGTTCATGCCCATAACCAGCAGCACAAACACCGAGCCGAGAATATAGATACGGCTGTACCCCAATGCAAAGGGCAGGGTGGTGTCACTGGCACCAAAGAGCCGCAGCAGCGTGGGTGCCCCGGCATAAAAACCGATGGTCAGCACCACCGCAAAGAACAACAGCACCGTAAAGCTGTTGGAGATGATCTTCTCCGCCTGTTCCTTATCGCCCTGCCCAAGCGCAATGGCGGTGCGCGGCGCACCGCCCGCGCCCACCAGCATGGCAAACGCATTCAGCAGCATAAGGATGGGGGCAAACAGCCCCACACCGGTCAGCGCCGCCGCGCCAATGCCCGCAATATGTCCGATATAAATGCGGTCCACGATGTTATACAGCAGGTTGACCACCTGTGCAACGACCGCCGGGATCATGAGCTGCAGCATCTGCTTTTTTACGCTGCCGGTGCCCATATCCTGTTTTGCCTGTGCCATGGAAGTGATTCTCCTTTTTACTTCAAATTTGAACTATATCTCTTTTATTATACTCAAAACCGCAGAAAAAAACAGCCCCTTTTTGCAAATTATCCCTTCTCCCGCAAAAATTGCCGCAAAAACCGCCCGTCCTGCAGCGCAGACCGGGCGGACAGAATGCAAAAAAAACATTGACGGCAAACGCCTTTTTTGCTATACTATATAAGGTTTATTCTGGAGATGTATCGAAGCGGTCGTAACGAGAACGAGGCGAGATCCAACCGGCTTTGGGAAACGGGTTTCCGATCGTTCTCTCCTGAAATTCTCTCCAAAGTTTTCCCAGAATGCACGGAGCATTCTAAGAATTTAATATGTGGAGCATTACTCAAGTGGTCGTAAGAGGTCGCACTCGAAATGCGATAGGCCGGGAGACCGGTGCCAGGGTTCGACTCCCTGATGCTCCGCCAAATCGAATGGACAGATGAATTTTATTCGTCTGTCCATTCTTTTTTTCCGGAACATCGCCCGACTGCCCATAGAAATAGTCCAGCGTCATTTGGTGTGGCCTCGGATTTTCAACCGTGTGGGTGTGTTCATGTGGAAAACTATCACTCCCTCCGAAACGAATGAAAAACAGGTTGACATTCACCAGAAAAAACGCTTACAATGGTGATAATAAAAGTGTCAATCGATGTAACAGGAGAAGATGCTTATATGCTTAATGTTTTTTACGGTGATATGCCGAACGTGATCTACAACACCGCTGTTTATTTTAAGAACACTTATGCAGAAGAGTGGATCAC
>CAKTFD010000068.1 GCA_934553285.1 uncultured Faecalibacterium sp.
TCTGCAGCATGTACAGGTGGCCGTCCTCGATGGTGAACTCCATATCCTGCATATCGCGGAAGTAGTTCTCCAGACGGTTTGCGATCTCGATGAACTGATCGTACACCTCAGGCATCTGATCTTTCAGGTGGCTGATGGGAGAAGGAGTGCGCACGCCGGCAACAACGTCCTCGCCCTGTGCATTGATCAGGTACTCGCCCATCAGCTTCTTAGCGCCGGTGGCGGGGTCACGGGTGAATGCAACGCCGGTGCCGGAACGGTCACCGGAGTTGCCAAAGGCCATCTGCTGCACGTTGACAGCGGTGCCCCACTCGTAGGGGATCTCGTTCATCTTACGATAGACGTTTGCACGGGGGTTATCCCAGCTGCGGAACACGGCCTTGACAGCCTCGATCAGCTGATCACGGGGATCCTGGGGGAACGGACGGCCCTCGTTCTCCTCGTAGATCTTCTTGAAGGTGCCGACCAGCTCTTTCAGGTCGTCAGCAGTCAGATCCACATCGTTCTTGACGCCCTTGGCTTCCTTCATCTTGTCGATCTCGACCTCGAACAGGCTCTTCGGGACCATCATGACAACGTCGGCGAACATCTGCACAAAACGGCGGTAGCAGTCGTATGCAAAGCGGGCGTTGCCGGTCTTCTTGGCCAGGCCCTCAACAGCCTCGTCGTTCAGGCCCAGGTTCAGGATGGTGTCCATCATGCCGGGCATGGACTGGCGTGCGCCGGAACGGACGGAAACCAGCAGGGGGTTGGTGTTATCGCCGAACTTCTTGCCAGTGATCTCTTCCAGGCCCTTAACGTGCTCAAAAATGTCTGCAGTGATGGCGTCGTTGATCTGACGGCCATCTGCATAATACTGGGTGCAGGCGTCGGTGGTGATGGTGAAGCCCTGCGGCACCGGCATACCGGCTGCAGTCATCTCTGCCAGGCCAGCGCCCTTGCCGCCCAGGGTATTCTTCATAGTTACCTTGTCGCCGCCGAAAGCGTCATTGCCTTCGCTGAAGTAATACAGATACTTTTTGCTCATGCGTTGTTTACCTCCCATTTGTGACCAGCAGCATAAAGGCCGGTGGTCTCATCGTTTGCCTTGTCTTTTATGTACGATGAACATTGTATATTGAATGCTAAACCATTATACCAGAAAATCCATTCCTTTCCACCATGCAAAATCCCGAATTTGTTTGATATTTTTTATGCAAATCACTTGAAATTTGCCAAGTTTTCCTGTAGTATAGAATGGGAGAAAGTTCGAGAGGTTTTTCGTTTGTACACGCGATTTCCCGCTCTGTTGGATACAACTTTCTATCCCTGTAATCTTTGTAGTCTATTTTGTCGGAACAAAACTTTCCGCAGCGGATGTACCGGAGCGGACAGGCAACACTTTTTCCGGTTGCCATTTCCATCTCCCTTCCGCCGCGCACTTTGGCAGAAGGGAGATTTTTTTATGGAGCAGTCCATTTCTGAACAGGCCCGGGCCGCTGCCCGCGCCAAACTGGATGCTGCCGAGGCAGCCCGCGAGGACATCCTGCTGCAGCACATCGCCAACGGCGTTGTCATCGACAGCCGCACCGTACAGATCGCACCGGAGGTGGTCATCGCACCGGGTGCCGTCATCCTGGCAGGCACCATCCTGCGGGGCAAAACGGTCATCGGCGCAGACTGCGTTATCGGCCCCAACACCCTCATCGAGGACAGCACCATCGCCCAGGGCACCACCGTGAACGCCAGCCAGATCTACGGAAGCCAGATCGGCCCCCACAACAACATCGGCCCCTTTACCCATGTGCGGGTAAACACCGTTACCGACTACGGCGTGCATCTGGGTGCCTATGTGGAGACCAAAAACTCCAACTTTGCCCGGGGCAATACCGTGAGCCACCTGACCTATATCGGCGACAGCGATGTGGGCAAATACTGCAACTTTGGCTGCGGCACCGTGACCTGCAACTACGACGGCAAGGATAAGTTCCGCACCCAGATCGGCGATTACTGCTTCATCGGCTGCAACACCAACCTTGTGGCACCGGTCAAGGTAGGGGACGGTGCCTACACCGCCGCAGGCAGCACCATCACCAAAGATGTGCCCGCCCAGGCGCTGGGCATCGCCCGGGAGCGCCAGACCAATCTGGATGGCTGGGCCGCCCCCAAGATGGAGGCTTACATCGCCAAAAAGCAGAAACTGGAAAACGAGCAGGGCAAGTGACCCCCTGCCGGAAAGGAGCTGCGCATGAAGTCTGACAGCTTTCGCAAGCAGGCTCTGAGCCTTGTCCTTTTCTTTGCGGCCATTGCCGCCGTGTTTGCCCTCACCCGCCTGCGCAGCGACCCCGCTGCAAAGCAGGCCGAATTTGTGGTGCAGCAGCTGCTCTCCTGCTCCTCCGCTGTGGAGCAGGCCGTGGACCCCGCCGCCACTGCCGCCGGCAGTGCGCCGGGGCTTGCCGCAGTGGATACCGATGGGCTGTACGCCTTTCTCCAGGCGCAGCTGGGCGATGCCATGACCGCCGACTGCCTGGATAAGGTCATGGCGAACCGCCTGCCCACCCGCATCACCGCGCTGGCCGGGCAGGCCGGTGACAGGCTGCAGCCCGCAGACCTTACCCTGAAAAAGCGCGCCGGGGCAGAAAACTGCTACGATTTTTCTGCCGCCCTGCTGACCGCCGCGGATAACACCGCCGCCGCACAGGTATCCGGCACCATCACCATGGTAAAAGAAGATGGCCGGTGGAAAGCCTCTGCCATCACGCTGGATCTGTAATACGCTATTTTTGCCCTCGTGCCGCACGGCCCGGGGGCATTTTTGCTTTTTCGCTTATAATATATATCTTTTTGCGCGCGCGTATGTTATACTTAGATGTTGTATTACACTATTTTCAGGAAAAGGTATTATCTTATCATGAACGCAAACGATATCTGGCTCATTGCGGGGCTGGGCAACCCCGAAGCAAAATACGATGGCACCCGCCACAACGCCGGTTTTTCCGCGCTGGACTACCTGGCCGCGCAATGGAACATCTCTGTCAGCAAGAGCAAATTCCAGGGCCTGTGGGGGCAGGGCGAGGTGAACGGCCACAAGGTGGTGCTGCTCAAGCCGCTGACCTACATGAACCTCTCCGGCGATTCCATCGCCCCGATGGCGGGCTTTTTCAAGATCCCGGCCGACCATGTGCTGGTGCTGTGCGATGACATCACCCAGGCGCCCGGCAAGCTGCGCATCCGCCCCTCCGGCTCCGCCGGTGGCCATAACGGCCTGAAAAGCATCATTGCCCGGCTGGGCGGGGAGAACTTTCCCCGCATCCGCATCGGCATCGGCGCAAAACCCCACCCGGACTACGACCTTGCTGCCTGGGTGCTGGGCAAGTTCCCGCCGGAGGACGCCAAAGCCCTCGCCGACCGCTTCCCCGACCTGGAAGCCGCTGCAAAGCTCATCCTGGACGGCAAGCTGGGTCTGGCACAGAGCAAGTATAACGGGTAACGCTCGCCCTCCCCGCGGGAGCTGCCCGTAAAAAGGCGATCTGGGAAGATCTGTGGGAAAGGAGGTTTCCCCCATGTACGAAGCCTTACTCAAGGCCACCCCGGAATATCAGAAGCTGGCCGCCGGCTTTGGCTCGACAGGCCCGGCGGCGCTGTTCGGCCTGCCGCCCGCAGGCCGGGCGCTGCTGTATGCCGCTTTGCAGAAGGACCTTGGCCGGGTGCTCTGCATCGTGACCCCCGGCGAGGCCGAGGCCACCCACTTTGCGGACGACCTCAAGGCACTGGGCCTTTCTGCCGCCGTGTTCCCGCCCCGGGACTTTATGCTGCGCCCGGTGGAGGGCGCGGGCCGCGAGTACGAGTACCGCCGCCTTTCGGTGCTGGGCTCCCTTGCAGGCGGGCGGCTGAACGCGGTCTGCGTGCCCGCCGAAGCGCTGTTGCAGTACACCGTGCCCCGGGATGAATTTTTAAAGAACACTCTTACCCTCAAACCCGGCATGGTGTACAACCGCGAGGGTCTTGTGGCCCGGCTGTTCGCCGCCGGGTATGTGCGGCGCAGTCAGGTGGACGGCCCGGGACAGTTCAGTGTGCGCGGCGATATCGTGGATATCTATGCGCCGGATATGCGCCAGCCCGCCCGCGTGGAATACTGGGACGATGAGATCGACTCCCTGTCCGCCTTCGACCTGCTGACCCAGCGGCGGGATGGCGCACTGGAAAAGATCCATCTCTCCCCTGCCCGCGAGGTGCTGTTCGGCAGCACCGCCGAGACCGCCGAGGCCCTGCGCGCTGCCGTAAAAAAGGCGCGGGGCAAACACCGCACTGCGCTGGAAAAAGCCACCGAGGCAGACCTTGCCCAGCTGGATTCCGGCCTGATGCCGGAGGCCATGGATAAATATTACGGCATCCGGTATGCTGCCCCGGCCACCCTGCTGGACCATCTGGATACGCCGCTGTTCATCCTGGACGAGGTGGGCGGCATCCGGGATGCCCAGAAGGCCACCGCGTTCCGCCGCAGCGAGGAGCTGACCGGCCTGCTGGAAGAAGGCGTGCTCTGCCCCGGGCTGGATGTGCTGTACCAGACCATGGACGATCTGGTGATCGCCGCCCAGACCCAGAGCACCCTGCTGTGCGAGAATTTTCTGCGCGGGATGAACGAGTTCAAGCTCAAAGACCTTATCAACGCCGAGGGCTTTGCCGCCCCCAACTGGAACGGCGACCTTGCCTCCCTGCGGGAGGATCTGGACCCGCTCATCGCCCAGGGGTATGCCATCACCCTGTTTGCCGGCACCCCCAAGGGCGCAGCCGCTTTGACCCGCGACCTTGCCGATAAGGGCTACACCGTGAGCATGAGCCGGGATGTGCGCCCTGCCAAGGGCGTTCTGCAGGTGCTGCCGGGGCATCTGACCGCCGGGTGCACCTTCCCCTTTGCCCACGCGGCAGTGCTTTCCAGCCGACGGCACGGGCTGGACGAGGAAGCCTCTGCCGAGGCCAAAAAACGCAAGAAGAACAAAAACGCCCTGTCCAGCCTTTCGGACATCAAGCCCGGCGACTACGTGGTGCACCAGAGCCACGGCATCGGCATGTATGCCGGCATCCAGCGGCTGGAGGTACAGGGTGCCACTAAGGACTACCTTAAAGTGCAGTATTCCGGCTCGGATGTGCTGTACGTACCGGTGACCCAGCTGGACCTGCTGAGCCGCTACACCGCCCCCGGCGATGAGGAAAAGGTCAAGCTGGCCAAGCTGGGCGGTGCCGAGTGGCAGCGCACCCGCGCCAAGGTGAAAAAAGCCACCGAGGAGATGGCGCAGGAGCTGATAGCGCTGTACGCCCGCCGCCGCCAGGCCACGGGCTACGCCTTCCCGCCGGACGGCGACTGGCAGCGGGACTTTGAGACCCGCTTTGACTACGACGAAACGGACGACCAGCTGCATGCCACCGCCGAGATCAAGCAGGATATGGAAAAGGGCTATCCCATGGACCGGCTGCTGTGCGGCGATGTGGGCGTGGGCAAGACCGAGGTCGCCCTGCGCGCTGCCTTTAAATGTATCATGGGCGGCAAGCAGTGTGCCCTGCTGGCCCCCACCACCCTGCTGGCCTGGCAGCACTACAACACCCTGATCTCCCGCATGGAAGCCTTCCCGGTACGGATCGGGATGCTGTCCCGCTTCCGCACCGCAAAGCAGCAAAAGGAGACCCTGCGCGGCCTGCAGTCCGGCAGCGTGGATATCGTGGTGGGCACCCACCGGCTGCTGTCCAAGGATGTCCGCTTCCACGACCTGGGCCTTGTCATCATCGACGAGGAGCAGCGGTTCGGGGTCAAGCACAAGGAAAAGCTCAAGGAAAACTTTATCGGGGTGGATATGCTCACCCTTTCGGCCACCCCCATCCCCCGCACTCTGAACATGGCCATGAGCGGCATCCGGGATCTTTCCACCATCGAGCAGCCGCCCATCGAGCGGCAGCCGGTGGAGACCTTTGTGCTGGAGTATAACGATGTGATCCTGGCCGAGGCCATGAAAAAAGAGCTGGCCCGGGGCGGGCAGGTATACTACCTGCACAACCGGGTGGACAACATCGAGGCCTGTGCCGCCCATGTGAGCCAGATGGTGCCCGGGGCGCGGGTGGGCATTGCCCACGGCAAAATGACCGAGGAAGAGCTGAACCCCGTGTGGCAGCACCTGCTGAACGGCGAGATCGACATCCTGGTCTGCACCACCCTGATCGAGACCGGCATCGATGTGCGCAACTGCAACACCCTTATCATCGAGGATGCCGACCGCATGGGTCTGGCGCAGCTGTACCAGATCCGGGGGCGGGTGGGGCGCTCCGGCCGCAAGGCCTACGCCTACTTCACCTTCCGCCGGGATAAGACCCTGACCGACATCGCCCAGAAGCGGCTTTCCGCCATCCGGGAGTTTACCGCCTTCGGCTCCGGCTTCCGCATCGCCATGCGGGACCTGCAGATCCGGGGCGCAGGCAGCCTGCTGGGGCACAGCCAGCACGGCCACATGGAGGCCGTGGGCTACGACCTGTATGTCAAGATGCTGGGGCAGGCCATCGCGCAGGCGCGGGGCGAGCCTGTGCAGCGCGACAAGAGCGATTGTCTGGTAGACCTGCGGGTGGATGCCTTTATCCCGGAAAAATACATCCCGGACGGCCCCGGCCGCATCGAGGCCTACAAGCGCATCGCAGCTATCCAGACCCCGGAGGATGCCGCCGATGTGCTGGACGAACTCATCGACCGCTATGGCGACCCGCCGCCCTCGGTGAGCGACCTTGTCAATGTTTCGCTCGTCCGCGTGCAGGCCGCTGCCGTGGGCGTATATGAAGCGACCCAGAAAAAGGATACCCTTATCCTGAACCTGGAGACCCTGGATCTGGCCATGATCCGCGGCCTGCTGCAGGCCTTCAATGGCCGGGTGACCGCCGGGGCCGGCAGCAAGCCCTACCTCTCGGTGGTGCTGCAGCCGGAAGAAAAGCCGCTGGAACTGCTGCAAAGCATCCTGAAAGCCATGGCCGATATCCTGAACAGCACCCACACCGAAAAACCGCCCACAGGGCGTGACGGCGAGGATCTTACACAAGCAAAGGAGCAAAACAGATGAAAAAGAAACTGCTTGCGCTGGTATGCGCACTTGCACTGACCGTCAGCCTTGTGGGCTGCGTATTCTCCACCCCGGATACCGTGGGCAGGATCGGTGACCTTACGGTGACCAGCGGCATGTACCTGCTGGCACAGTACGGTGCCTACCAGCAGGCCGCCCAGCTGGCAGACAGCGACCAGGACACCGCCGATGTAAAAGCCTTCCTCAAGGCGACCATCACCACCGATACGGATACCGGCGAGACCGCCATGGTGAAGGACTATGTAGCCCAGAAGACCCTGGAGACCCTGCAGACCCTGGCCGCTGTGGATGCCCGCTTTACCGCGCTGGGCGGCCAGCTGACCGAGGCGCAGCTGGCTGCTGCCGACAGCTACGCCCAGCAGCTGATGGACAACTACGGCGATGCCTACACCGCCAACGGCATCGGGCTGGAGACCCTGCGCACCTTTGAGCAGCTGCAGGCCAAGCACACCGCCCTGCTGGATCTGGTCTACGGCAAGGACGGCGAGACCCCCGTGGAGGACGGCGACCTGACCGCCCATCTGGACGACAGCATGTACGAGATCGGCTATGTCACCATCCCGCTGTACAACACCAGCACCTATGCCTTTGCCACCGACGACCAGAAGGCCGAGATGCTTGCCCTCGCGCAGGAAGCTGCCGATGCCATCAACGATGCTGAGCCGGAGACCCTTTCGGCCCAGATGAACGCCCTGCGCAGCGCCGCCAACACCGCCGTGCCGGCCATCTGTGCCGTGCTGGGTGCCGAGAGCAGCGCCGATGCCGCCAGCGCCAGCACCGAGCTGCTGACCGAGAGCAGCCTGACCAGCGCCTTTACCCAGGAGGGTGCCGCCGATACCCTGCGCGGCCTTGCCTACGGGCAAGCAGCCGCCATCCAGTACACCAGCTACGCCATGATGCTGGCCATCCGTCTGGACCCGCTGAGCGTTTCCTCGCTGGACGACCTGCGCAGCCAGATCCTGAGCGACATGAAGGGCGATGCGCTGGACGATGCCCTTGCCGCCTACGGTGCCCAGCTGGACAACACCCTGAGCAGTTCTGCCATGGGTAAGCTGCCCGCCGCAAAGATCGTAAACGATACCAGCGCCAACAGCTGATGTTCCCTGTATAAAGTATAAAAAGCGCCCAGGTTTTCCACCTTCCGGTAGGAAGGATATGGAAAACCCGGGCGCTTATATTTTGCAGATGTCCCGGCAGTAAACGATTTGAACGGCCTCCGCTGATGATGCGCAGAGCAACGCGGAGCGCATTCTCAATCGTCCCGCGCTAGGGACGCTTTATTTTACCACCCTCGCAAACTCTGCGGCAAGGGCGGCATTTACCGAGCGCACGGCGTTGGCATCCGGTTTGATGGCGGTGCGGTCGTAGGTAAACAGGCCGTTCACCTCGTCCTCCACATCGGTCAGCTGGGTGTACACCAGCGCCGATAAGCCTTTTTGCAGCTGCGGCAGCACGGTGCCCAGCTGCATTTTTTTGTACCGGGCGGTCAGCTCTGCCCGGCTTTTTGCCGTACCGTAGCCGTAGGTCCTGTGGGGCGGCTCGTGCCCCGGCATGGGCCAGGCAATGCCGCCATACTCGCTGAGGGCTACCGGGCGCTGCTGCGGGTGCACCCGCAGCGGGTAGAAGTAATTGTGCAGGGAGTGCACATCCCCGCCGCCCTGATCGTACCAGCCGCTGGCCTCGTCCACAAGGCGGGTATCGTCCAGCGTGCGGACAGCCTGCACCGCTCCGGCGGCATCAAACTGCCCCCACCCCTCGTTGAAGGGCACCCAGCAGCCCACGCAGGGGTGGCACCGCAGCGCCTGTACGGTGGCTTCCAGTTCCTGGCGGTATTCTTCCCGGCTGGCCTGCTTTTCGCGGCTCAGCAGCCCCCATAGGGGCGTTTTGTCGGGCAGGCGGCGCAGCAGCGGCTGCAGGGCGTTGGTCAGGTAGGTCACGAACCACAGCTTATACCGGCTGCCGCCGTTTACCATATCCTGCCAGACCACGAGGCCCAGCTTGTCGCAGTGGTAATACCAGCGCTGCGGCTCGATCTTGGCATGTTTGCGCAGCAGGTTGTAGCCCAGGGCTTTTACCTCGCTCAGCTCCCGCTCCACCGCCGCATCCGAGGGCGGGGTGTACAGCCCCTCCGGCCAGTAGCCCTGGTCCAGCAGGCCGTTGAGCAGCAGAGGTTTGTCGTTCAGGCAGAAGCGCAGCACGCCCCTTGCATCCGGTGCACAGCTCCACTTGCGCAGGGCAAAGTAGCTGTGCACGGTATCGAACTGTTCTTCCTCTCCCTGCGTGGTGCCCACGGTCAGGTCGTACAAAAAGGGCGTATCCGGACTCCACGGAAAGAAATGCTCGTCCGAAATATGCAGCGTCACCGTGCCGTCCTGGCCTGCATCGTCGCTGCCCCAGTCCTCGGCGATCGTTACGCCTCCGGCCCGCACCACGGCCCACAGGTTCACCGCGCCGCCGGGCGCAGAGGTATGGGCTTTCACGGTCACGGTGCGGGCATCGTAATCCGGCAGCACGGTCAGGGTCTGGATGTAATTCTCCGGCACCCGCTCCAGCCAGACGGTCTGCCAGATACCGCTCTGGGCCGGGTAAAACATCCCGCCGGGCTGCAAAGTCTGCTTGCCCCGCGCCTGGGTGCCATGGCCGGTAGGATCCTGCACTGCCACCCACAGGCTGTTGCGGCCGGTGCCGTTGAGCTGGGCGGTGATATCCAGCGTAAAGGGCCAGTAGCCGCCCCGGTGGCCCCCTACCAGATGGCCGTTCACCTGCACGGCGCAGGCGTAGTCCACCGCGCCGAAGTGCAGCAGCACCCGGCCGCCCGCCCCGGCAGGAGGCGCAAAAAAGCGGTAGTAATGCAGCCACTGTCCGGGCTGCAGGGTGCGCCCCACCCCGGAGGCACGGCACTCCGGCGCATAGGGCACCAGGATCTCCCCATCCCAGGCTGCCGGGCGCTGTGCCGAGGCGGTGATGGCGTACTGCCACAGGCCGTTGAGATTCTCGTAGCTGTCCCGCCGCATGGCCGGGCGGGGATATTCCATCAGAGGGTGCATACACTCACCAGCTTTCTGTAATCGTTGGCTCCATTCTAGCACAGGGCCGCGCATTTGTATACCATGGAACGTTATTGCCCCGGCGGCTCTGCGGCCAAATGCAAAGGGACTGCTGCAGCAAAAGCTGTACAGCAGTCCCTTTGGCAATAGAGGGGGGAGGGTCAGAGAGTTTTATCAGAAATCGACCTCAGTGTCGTAGTAGCAGCACTTGAGCAGCTTTTCCATCTCTTCCTGGCTGGGCTGACGGGGGTTAGAGCCGGTGCAGGCATCGGCGATGGCGTTTTTGGCGATCTCGGGCAGACGCTCCAGGAACACTTCCTCCGGCACAAAGCCCTGCTCGGCGGGGTAGGAGTCCGGGCCGTAGTGCTTGATGCAGTGGGGGATGTTCAGCGCATCGTTCATGCCGCGCAGGTACGCGATGAGCAGCTCGACCTTTTCGTCATCGCTGGCACCGCCCAGCTTCATCTCATCGGCAATAACGCCGTAGCGCTTCTTGGCCTCGGGATCCTTGGCGTTAAAGGCGATGACCTTGGGCAGGTACATGGCGTTTGCAGCACCGTGGATGATGTGTGCGCCGTAGTCCGCAAAGGCAGCGCCGGTCTTGTGTGCCATGGAGTGCACGATACCCAGCAGTGCGTTGGAGAACGCCATGCCGGCCAGGCACTGTGCGTTGTGCATGGAATCGCGCTTGGACATATCGCCGTTGTAGCTGTCCACCAGGTCGCCCTGGATCATGCGGATGGCAAAGATGGCCAGCGGGTCGGTATAATCGCAGTGCGCGGTGGAAACATACGCCTCGACCGCGTGGGTCATGGCATCCATACCGGTATGGGCAACCAGCTTTTTGGGCATGGTCTCAGCCAGGTCGGGGTCCACAATGGCGACATCCGGGGTGATCTCGAAGTCGGCAATGGGGTACTTGATGCCCTTCTGGTAATCGGTGATGATGGAGAACGCAGTCACCTCGGTCGCGGTGCCGGAGGTGGAAGAGATGGCGCAGAAGTGTGCCTTGCGGCGCAGCGGCGGGATGCCGAACACCTTGCACATCTCCTCAAAGGTGATCTCAGGGTACTCGTACTTGATCCACATGGCCTTGGCTGCATCGATGGGAGAGCCGCCGCCCATGGCGATGATCCAGTCCGGCTCAAACTTGAGCATGGCCTCAGCGCCGCGCATAACGGTTTCTACGGAAGGGTCGGGTTCGATGCCCTCGAACAGCTCTACTTCCATGCCGGCTTCTTTCAGGTAGTCCACCGCACGATCCAAAAAGCCGAAACGCTTCATGGAGCCGCCGCCGACACAGATCATTGCCTTTTTGCCGGTAAAGGACTTCAGTGCTTCCAGTGCACCCTTGCCATGGTACAGATCACGGGGCAGAGTAAAACGAGCCATAATGTAAAACCTCCAAAATCATCAGGATACGTTCAAGATAAGTCATACCTTGCCGGAGTCATTATGTTAATTATATAACAACATCCAGTCGATATCCATTGACCAATCAGAGGAAAGTTTCGTGCTTTTTTGGGCAGAGTGCCAACCAGAAGGATGCAACAGCCGCCGCCCTGCCGCAAAACGCAAAAAAACACCCCGAAGCATCTTAGCTTCGAGGTGTCTGCCTTTGGAGCTGCTATCCAGATTCGAACTGGAGACCTCATCCTTACCAAGGATGCGCTCTACCAACTGAGCTATA
>CAKTFD010000069.1 GCA_934553285.1 uncultured Faecalibacterium sp.
CCAGACCCCCTGCGTGTGATGCAGGTGCTCTAACCAGCTGAGCTAATCCTCCATATTCGCTTGTGTTGTGCGCTCCGGATTGGAACGTGATTATTATAGCACGGCATCTGCCGAATTGCAAGCCCTAATTTTAACTTTTTTTATTTTTTGTAAAAGAAGCGGTTTTGCTGCAAAAAGAGTGTGGTATACCGGGGTGCGGCGGCACCGGGCACACCATTGGGAACTGTAAAAAATGCAGATACGGCAGTTGCTCTTTGCTGCAGAATCGTGTATACTGGGGGCAGCAAGCTGTATCAAAGAAAACGAGGGATGAAAATGCTGACACTTCGTGGAATTATCACGCTGGTCGTACTGATCGTGCTGTTTGCGCTGGCGGTGGTCTGGATCTCCAGGCAGGGCGGCTGGAAGGGCGAGGGCTGCAATGGCAACTGCGCCTCCTGCCACAGCCACTGTGAGGATCCGAACGCCAAGAAGAAATAACCAAAAACGGGGCTGCTGCACATCCTTTGGTGCAGCAGCCCCATTTTGCTGCTCAGAACGCGCCGCGCTGGGCGGCGTAAACGGCTACGGTGCTCAAAAGATCCTGCAGCGCTTTCTGGTAGGTAGTGCGGCCGATATGCAGCCGCTCCAGGATATCGTCTTCCGGGCGGTTCTCAAAGAACCGCATCCGCATCAGGTCTGCCCGCAGAGGGTCGTGCTCCTGATAATAGGCGATGCTGGCATCGATGGCTTGCTGCCAGCGGCGGTTTTCCGCCGAGCGCGCCCAGTGGCGGGCGCCGTACTTGCGCAGGGCGTTCCGGGTCAGTTTTCGCTGTTCCAGGGTCACAGGCGTTTCCTCCTTTGCGGCAGCTCCAGCACAGCACTGCGGGAAAAACGATTCTCTGCATCAAAAAAGCAGGCATCCCGCTCGGCCATCGTCAGCCCCAGCATGGTGGCTAGTTTTTCCGCTTCGTCCAGCTTGAACTGGGTCTCGCCCAGCAGTTTGTGCCGCAGGGTGTTGCTGCTGATCTGCAGCACACTGGCCACATACTGCAGTTTGTACCCGCTGTCCTGGATGTAGGTGTAGATCAGGTTTGTATTCGCCATGGCTTCGCTCCTTTTGTAATTTTTGCGTGAATAACAATCATTGGTTGTATTATATGTCGTTGTTGACTGATTGTCAACCGTAAAACGCAAAAATCCTCCCAAATTGTTGATTTTCAGGAAATTTTCTGCTATACTCAAGCCAGAATATCGGTTTACTTGCCACAACGCATAGTTTTCAGGAGAGCTGTTATGTCTGATCTGAGCACCCGTGTCCGTCTGCGTCGGGAGCAGCTGGGGCTTTCGCAGGAAGAGCTGGCCCGGCGCATGGGTTACCGTTCCCGTTCCTCCATCACAAAACTGGAAAAAGGGATCAACGATCTGCCGCAGTCCAAGGTAGAAGAACTGGCGCAGGCGCTGGAGACCACGCCCGCCGCCCTGCTGGGGCTGGGCACCGCACCTGCCTGCCCGCCGGGCTTTGAGCCACTGCCTGCCATGGTGCAGGTGCCGCTGATCGGTTCCATCGCCTGCGGCACCCCCATTACGGCCGAGCAGAACATCGAGTGCTATATCGGGGTGCCCGCTGCCTGGCACGCGGATTTTGCGCTGACCTGCCATGGCGACAGCATGGCCCCCACCATCTGCAATGGGGATATCGTGTGCATCCGCTGCCAGCCCGAGGTGGAGCAGGGGCAGATCGCCGCTGTGCGGGTAGGAGAGGAAGCCACCCTCAAGCATTTCCATCGACAGGGCGATGCCGTGATGCTGCTGGCGGATAACGCAGCAGTCTGCCCGCCCATGTTCTTTGCCGGGGAGCAGCTGTCGGCGCTGCACATCGAGGGCAGAGCCGTGGGGCTTTGCCGCGGCTTATAAAAAAGGAGCAGCTTATGTTCAGTAAAAAAAGACCCTCCGCATCTTATGACCCCGCCGCGCAGCGGCCGGTGCTGCGGTGCAGTATCTGCACCGGGGAGCAGGTGGCCGGGTTTCAGGATCTGCGCACCGGCCACTTTGCAGAGGTGCAGCTGATCCGCAGCCCGCAGGAATTGCAGGACTTCCGCAGCCGGTACGGCATCCCGGAGGACTACCCGATCGAAAAGATCTATTGAGCAAGGAGTTCATCATGCAGCATGCACCCGAAGCCATGACCCTGAAAGTCATCGCCCATATCCATACGGCATTTCCCACCAAGTTTGGCATCCCGCGCCAGAGTGGGCTTGTGGAGGAGCTGCGGGGGGAGATCGTTTTCACCCCGGAATACCGCAGCCCCGATGCCCTGCGCGGGCTGGAAGCGTTCAGCCACATCTGGCTGGTGTGGCAGTTTTCCGGCGCAGTGCGGGAGAACTGGTCGCCCACTGTGCGCCCGCCGCGCCTGGGCGGCAACACCCGCGTAGGCGTGTTTGCCACACGGTCGCCTTTCCGGCCCAATCCGCTGGGGCTTTCCAGCGTAAAGCTGGAAGCTATCGAGCAGCGCCCGGATGTGGGGCCGGTGCTCATCGTGCGGGGCGCTGACCTGATGGACGGCACCCCCATCTACGATATCAAGCCCTACATCCCTTATGCAGACTGCCACCCGGATGCCGCCGAAGGCTTTACCGGCCAGACCCAGGCCCATCATCTGGAGGTATCCTGCCCGCCGGAGCTGTGGCAGACTGTTCCGGCAGATGACCGCGCTGCGCTGCACGGCGTGCTGTGCAACGACCCTCGCCCCTCCTACCAGCACGACCCCCAGCGGGTGTACGGCATGGAGTTTGCCGGGCTGGAGGTACATTTTACCGTGGATGGTGCCCTGCTTACCGTGCGGGACATCACCCGGCTATAAAAGGAGCCGCTCATGGAATTGCGGACCGTTAATACCTTTTTACATATTGCAGAACTGCACAGCTTTTCCCGCACAGCGCGGCAGCTGGGCTACTCGCAATCGGCCGTGTCCTCCCAGATCGCACAGCTGGAAGCGGAACTGGGCACCCCGCTGTTTGACCGCGTGGGCAAGACCGTGCGCCTGACCGATGCCGGGCAGACCTTTCTGGGCTATGCCCGCACCCTGCTGGAAACTGCCCAGCAGGCGCAGGCCGCCCTGCAGCCCGCCCAGCAGGTGCGGGGCAGCCTGCGCATCGCCCTGGCGGATTCGGTGTGCAGCACCTTTCTGCCCGGGCTGCTGCAGCGCTACCATGCCCGCTGCCCGCAGGTGGAACTGGTGCTGCATACGGCCTCGGCAGACGAGATGCTGCAGCTGCTGAGCACTAACCAGGTGGACCTGGTCTACACGCTGGACCAGCCCCTGCTGCAGCCCGCGCTGGTGCTGGCCGCAGATGTGCCGGAGCCGGTGTGTTTTATTGCACCGCCGCAGCACCCGCTGGCACGGGCAGGTGCCATCCCGCTGGATATCCTGCCGCAGCAGGAGTTCCTGCTCACCGAGCGGGGCATGAGCTACCGGGATGCGCTGGATCAGTGCCTGGCGGCCCGGGGGCTTGCCATCCACCCGTATCTGGAGCTGGGCAGCGCCGCGCTGCTGTGCCAGATGGCCGAGCAGGGCATGGGGCTGTCCTTCCTGCCGGAATACATCGTGCGCAGCGCACTGGCCGAGAACCGTCTGGTGCGCCTGAATGTGCCGGACTGCACCGTTATCATGCACCGGCAGCTGTTCTACCACCGCGATAAATGGGTGACCCCGCAGATGAACGTATTTATTGAGCTGGTGCAGCAGGGCTGATCGTTCCGCTAAAAAACCTCCCGAGATCTTTTACAGATCAAGGGAGGTTTCTTTTGTTGATAGCGGTTTGCCGTTTTGACAGGCGCTATTTTTGAAAATTGCGACAGTCGAAATTGTTTTGCGCGTTCCAAAGTCTGGAATACAAACCGTTTTGTTTTATCAGCTCCTGATGTCTCCCGCTCTCTACAATTTGACCTTCATGCAATACATAGATCTTATCACATAATTGTATGGTGGAAAGCCGATGTGCAATGATCAAACTTGTCATCTCAGCATCCTGCGCATGGAGTGCATTTTTTATGGCTTCTTCTGTAATAGGATCCATATTGCTGGTTGCTTCATCCAAAATCAACAACTGTGGTTTCCTTAAAAGTGCCCTTGCAATGGCCAGACGCTGGCGCTGACCGCCGGAGAGATTGGCTCCATTTTCATCGAGCGGAGTTTGGTATTTCAGCGGTAGTTTTTGAACAAATTCATCTATGCAGCATATTTTGCATACTGCCTGGATTTCTTCATCCGTTACCTCCGGATTTCCCAGTTTCAAATTGTTTTCTACGGTGTCTGCAAAAAGGAAGGTGTTCTGGCTCACATATGCTATCTGGCTTCGCAGCTTTTTTACGTCAAGTGCTTGAAGATTTATATCATCTAATAGGATCTCGCCCTTTTCCGGTTCATAAAATCGCAGAAGGAGTTTTGCAAGCGTTGTTTTTCCGCTGCCGCTTTCCCCTACGATTGCGATTTTTTCGCCCCGATGGAAGGTAAAATTGATATCCTTTAAGGTAAGCTCCTGATTTCCGTATCGAAAGTCGATATGCTGCAGACACCATTGCTCTGCTTTTGGCAGATCCACGCTCTCAGACAATTCTTTTTCCGCCGGGATCTCCAGAATATCATTCAATCTTTCTGCTGCAACAAAGGCCGATTGTACCATCGGCTGCAATTGGCACAGATTTTTTACGGGTTGTGTAAAATAGACCAAAAGTGCGTAAAAAGTTATCAATGTGCCTGTTTCCATTTTTCCTGTGAACACAAGCCAGAATCCTGCCCACAGGATCATCATGGTTCCGATCTGCTCTATACTTCCCGTGATTACTTCCTGTGAAACTGAAAACCAGCTTACCTCGACAACTGCATCTATAAAGGCAAGAAATTTTTCCGATATTCTTTCTTTCACCTGTTTATTGGCACAGGATGCTTTTACCGTTTCCAGGCCATCAACGCTTTCTTTAAAATACGACTGAAAATTAGCGTTTTCCTCCATCATTTTACGGTTTCCGGTTTCAATTGGTTTTCTGTAAAGCGCTACAACGATCACATAAGCGATAACCATGCAAAATGCAATTCCACAAAGGCTCTGGCTTTGTAAAAACAGGATCACGCCACATGCAATGACCATTACTGTGTCTAAAAGCAGGGTCAACGTTGCACCGGAAAGGGCTTGCCGGATCGTTGCAATATCCGATAACCGCGACATATATTCGCCCGTCTGCCGGACAGCAGCTTCTGAAATTGGAATATCGATCAGATGTTCATAGTAGGAACGGGAGAGATTCAAATCGATTTTTTTAGAAACGGACAGGAGCAAATTTCCTCGAACAAGTTGAAGTATTCCCTGCAGCAGATACAATCCGATCATTCCCGGAAAAATCACCTTTGCCAACGCCCATTTTTGTCTTATATTGATAGCATCATTCATGATGACTTTGAACACAAAGGCGCCAAGGATCCCAACACCCGCTGTGAGCATTGAAAGAAGCAGAATAGCAGCTGCACTATGGAGCATCCCTTTCCAGAATTTCAAAAAACGTATCGACCTTCCATGCATTTGATTTTCTGGATGGAAAGAACGCGTTTTGGTAAATGAAACGATGTAGCCTGTCCACCGTTCAAAGAACTTTGCAGATGCAAGCCGGTGCTTTCCTTTTCCGGGATCAGCAATTTCAAACAAACCGTTTTTATAACCATAAACTACCACAAAATGAAGCATTGCGCTTTCAGAGACAGTATGTGCAATAAATGGGAACAGGATCTCATGTTTTGCAATGCCTTCCATCAGATCTTTTTCGGTTCCAGAAAGTGCCTGCCCAAGTAATCCTATTTGTTCTGCACCATCCACCAAACCATACAGATTTGTGCCGTTCCTGTCGGTTTTTGTCATTTCCCGGAATCTTGAAAGCGGCATTTCTATCCCATAATAGGAAGCGATCATTGCAAGGCAAGCCGCGCCGCAATCTCGTTCATCATGTTGTAGAATAATTTTCAAAGCCATTCTCCTTAATACTATAATATCCGGGCGTGACTATTCCACGCCCGGATATTTCACTTGACTTTTTTCTCAATTTTCAAAAACAGTGCCTATCAAACTGGCCTATTTTCGATATGCAGGTTGCGGATATTGCTTGTGCATTAACGCAAGCTGCTATAGAACTGACGGAAACGATTACCAGCAGAAGGAAAGCCCATCGTAGTGAGCTTCACAATTCTGGTGAGTCACTCCCAAAATGAACAGCCAGAATTTCTCACCGCAATTTTTGCACTTCCAGCTACCGCCATTGACCGCACGCATTTCCTTTTTAGTCAGAGCTTTCATAAGATGCCTCCTTGTGCCTGTTACAGGGCACATTTACAACGATGATGAGCCGAAACTCTGCGGAATAGTCGCATTGTTAAACCCTATAGACTTTTTTAGTCTTTATGGTTTAACACAATATTATCACAAGGACCTTTGGATTTCAAGCATTTTTATAAATTTTGCAGTCATTTATGACCTTGTAATTTATGCATTTATTTCATTTCCGTCTATACAATTTAAGAAAGACAAAACTGTATAGACAGGAGGATTTCTATGGACTATGCTGCTATCGGAAAGAGGATCCGCGCTCAGCGTCTTCAGATGGGCTTATCTCAGGAGGAACTTGCGGAAATGGCCGGGATCTCTACCGTCCATATGAGCCATATCGAAACGGCCAACACGAAACTTAGTCTTCCTGTACTGGTTGACCTTTCCTGTGCACTTGGCGTTCGCACTGATGACCTTATTTTCGATAAAGATACCTTAGGGCGGGAAGAGCTTTTGGAGGAGATCACGCTGGAACTTGATGGATGCAGCAAAGAACAGCTTCTCGCATTGCGTCAGATCCTGACTTCGTCCAAAAATGCGATCCACAAATATCTCGTGCCGTAAATATGGTTTATCGCAATTTTCAAAAATAGTGCCTATTAAAGCGATATATGGGCGACATACAGCTAAAAAACCTCCCGAGATCTTTTACAGATCAAGGGAGGTTTCTTTTGTTGATGGCGGTTTGCTGTTTTGACAGGCGTTCTTATTTGAGAAGCTGTTTCAGATCTTCCTCTGGTGTGGTGATGGGGGCAATGCCAAAGTTCTCTGTGAGGTAGTTGAGCACATTGGGCGAAATGAATGCAGGCAGCGTGGGGCCAAGGCGGATATTCTTGATGCCCAGATACAGCAGCGTCAGCAGGATGCACACAGCCTTCTGCTCATACCAGGAGAGCACCATGGACAGTGGCAGGTCGTTCACACCGCAGCCGAAAGCATCCGCAAGGGCTACAGCGATCTGGATGGCGCTGTAAGCATCGTTGCACTGTCCGACATCCATCAGACGGGGCAGGCCGCCGATGGTGCCGAGGGCAAGGTCGTTGAAGCGGTATTTGCCGCAGGCAAGGGTAAGCACTACGGTATCGGCAGGCGTCTGCCTGACAAACTCCGTGTAGTAGTTGCGGCCGGGGCGTGCGCCATCGCAGCCGGCAACCAGGAAGAAGTGCCGGATCGCACCGGACTTGACCGCCTCAATGACCTGATCTGCAACGCCAAGCACCGTACCATGGGCAAAGCCGGTCATGACCGTGCTGCCGCCGTTGATGCCGGTAAAGGACTGATCCTCGGCGTAGCCGCCCAGCTCCAAAGCCTTTTCAATCACCGGCGTAAAGTCTTTGTCCGTTCCGATGTGCGTCATTTCTGGGTAGGATACCACCGATGTGGTAAACACGCGGTCGGCATAGCTTGCTTTGGGCGGCATCAGGCAGTTGGTGGTAAACAGTACCGCTGCAGGAAGGTCTGCAAACTCTTTCTGCTGGTTTTGCCATGCCGTGCCGAAATTGCCCTTGAGGTGGGAATACTTTTTCAGTTCAGGATAAGCATGGGCGGGGAGCATTTCACCATGGGTGTAGATATTGATGCCTTTGCCCTGGGTCTGCTCCAGCAGCAGTTTCAGGTCGTGGAGGTCATGGCCGGAGATGACGATGAACGGTCCCTTTTCCACAGTCAGCGGAACGGTAACCGGTACGGGCGTTCCATAGCTTTCGGTGTTGGCCTTATCCAAAAGTGCCATGCACTTGAGGTTTTTCTCGCCAACCTCCATCACGACAGGCAGCAGCGCATCCATGTCCCAGTCCTCGCCAATGGCGAAGAGCGCCTTGCCGAAAAAGCGGTTCACTTCATCATCGGTATACCCCAAGACCATGGCGTGATGTGCATACGCTGCCATGCCGCGCACCCCGAAAAGAATGAGGGATTTCAGGCTTCGGATATCCTCATCGGCGTTCCAGAGCAGGCTCATGTCGTAGTCGCTGGTGCGTCCGCAGGGGGCAGCGCAGCCTGCGCAGTCGGGTACCAGCCGCGCCTTTTGGGCATGTACCCGGCTGATCAGTTCCCGAATCGTATTTTCGTTAAAGTTGACATTGGTGACCGTGGTGAACAGCCCCTCGATCATTAGATGCCAGACTTCCGGCGTTGCCTGCATACCGCCGTCCGTGGCTCTGGCCAGCCCAACCAGCGCGCCGGTCAGCTCGTCCTGAAGCTGTGCAACATCGGCGGTCTTGCCGCACACCCCCGCTTTTCCTGTACAGCCGGTGCAGGCTGCCGTCTGCTCGCACTGAAAACAAAACATTTTATGTTCCATCTTGAGATCCTCTCTTTCGTTTAGTCCACAATCTTTCCGTCAATGGAAATAGTGACCACCTGCCACGGGATGAACTTTCCGCTGGTCTGCAGCGCCTTTTTCGCTGCCATCTCCAGGCCGCCGCAGCAGGGCACCTCCATGCGGAGGATGGTCACGCTCTGGATGTCGTTATTGCGCAGGATCTCGGTGAGCTTTTCGCTGTAATCCACAGCATCCAGCTTGGGGCAGCCGATAAGGGTCACCTTGCCCCGCATAAATTCCTGATGGAAGTTTGCGTAGGCATAGGCCGTGCAGTCCGCTGCGATCAGGAGCTTTGCGCCGTCAAAGTAGGGCGCGTGGACGGGTGCCAGCTTGATCTGCACCGGC
The DNA here is from genome assembly GCA_934553285.1 of uncultured Faecalibacterium sp. Taxonomy (GTDB): domain Bacteria; phylum Bacillota; class Clostridia; order Oscillospirales; family Ruminococcaceae; genus Faecalibacterium. The sequence goes on from CAKTFD010000069.1 coordinate 9,022, forward strand.
CAGTTGCGCAGGCGGGAGACCAGCTGCACAGGGGCAGCGGCTGCGCTTTCGGCGGCCTCCGGCTGTTCCAGCATCCGCATCCGGGAGCCGGGGCAGCCGCCCTCGTGCAGGTGTTTCATCTTTTCCTGCAGCTCTTTTTTCTTTTTGTTCTCCTGCACCGCCGCTTCGTCGTAGGCGGGGGCTTCCCGCTCTTCAAAGGTGATGGCTCCGGTGGGGCAGCCCGGCAGGCAGTCGCCAAAGCCATCGCAGAAATTTTCCCGCACCAGCTTTGCCTTGCCATTGATAATATCGATAGCGCCCTCGTGGCAGGCGGTTGCACACAGCCCGCAGCCGTTGCATTTTTCCTCGTCAATATGAATGATCTTCCGGATCATATCTATTCCCTCCTGTTGTGGGTATTTTTTTGCATTTGCAGGCTTATTATAGTATACTAAAGGCAGCTTGTCTGTTTGATTTCCAACAAGGAGTGGTCTTTATGCAAAAATATCTGCCTGTTCTGCGGAGCTGCCCCTTTTTTACCGGGCTTACGGACGCTGAGATCCTGTCCATCCTGCACTGCGTCAGTGCGGTCAGGATCACCCGCCCCCGTGGCGCCTATATCTTCCGTGCCGGAGATTCCACGGAGGTCATGGGGCTTATGCTGTCCGGCTCCACCCTTGTGATACAGGAGGATCTTTGGGGGCACCGCAACATCCTGTCCAAGTGCAATACCGGGGACTTTTTCGGCGAGCCTTACGCCGCCACCCCCGGCGCCATCCTGAACATCAGCGTGGTGGCAGAGGAGGATTGCGAGATCCTGCTGCTCAACGTCAAGCGGCTGCTCACCGCCTGCCCTACCGCCTGCGACCATCACCAGAAGCTCATCCGCAATCTGGTCAGCGTTCTGGCAAACAAAATACTGCTCTTTAACGATAAGATCACCCATGTCAGCAAGCGGACCACCCGGGAAAAGCTGCTGTCCTATCTGTCTGCCGAGTCCATCCGGCAGTCGTCCCTCTCTTTTGATATCCCCTTTGACCGTCAGCAGCTGGCGGATTTTCTCTGCGTGGAACGCGCTGCCATGTCGGTGGAGCTTTCCAGGCTGCAAAAGGAAGGGCTGCTGGTCACCAACCGGAATCATTTTGAATTACGGACAACCTTAAAAAGGTGAAGTGATCTTGGGTCACTTCACCTTTTTGTGGTTCCTGCTTTATCTTTTCCAGTACACCATGCTTTTCCTGCAGCAAAAAGCAGCGCTGCACAGAGTGCCTTTTCTGCACCCTGCGCGCCAACGCTGCCGCCGAAACCGTCCTCCACACAAGGACAATTTCAAAATTAAAATTTAAAAAGCGCAGATGCTTTTTTGAGAAAAGCATTTTCATCTTTTTTCTTTGCAAAGAAACGGTAAAATATAAAATAAACGTGCTTCTGTATAATAAAAGATACTTTTTCAACCAAATAGTTTTGAAAGTGAAATCCGCTCACAGGGCAAAAACACACAAAACTCAACCTATTCTTTCGGCGCAATGTTAGACAAAGCGCAGAAATGTGCATTTATGGAGAACAAATTTTAAAAAAAGCCTTTTCTTTCGGAAAATGCAGATGTATAATGCGTCCATAGCACAAGGGTGTGCATGTTCCAGAGGGGGAACGGTGGCCCTTGTGTATTTTCAGAGTTCATCGCTTTATTGAGTTATCAAGCTAAAGCAATGAAGAGAGGGGAAATAGAATTATGAGATTCGATCGTCGTATTTCGCGCCGCAGCTTCCTGTCTGCTGCCGGCGTCACCACTGCTGCACTGGCCCTGACGGCCTGCGGCGGCGCTTCCAGCACGGTGGGTGGTTCCTCCGCTTCCGGCTCCACTGCCTCTTCTGCAGCTGGCACTGCACAGGGTGGTACCCTGAATATCATGCTGGAGACCGAGGTCCAGTCCCTGGACCCCCAGATCGCCACCGATGGCACCTCCTTTGAGGTGATCGCGGACTACACCGATGGTCTGATGCAGATGGATGCCGATGGCGCAGCCGTACCTGCCCTGGCAGAGACCTACGACATCAGCGAGGACGGCAAGACCTACACCTTCCACCTGCGCGATGCCAAGTGGTCCAATGGTGATGCCGTTACCGCTGCCGACTTCGTCTTTGGCTGGCAGCGCGCCGTAGACCCCGCCAACGCCTCCGAGTATTCCTATATGCTGTCGGACATCGGCCAGGTGGTCAACGCCGCCGAGATCATTGCCGGTGAAAAGCCGGTGACCGACCTCGGTGTCACCGCTGTGGACGACAAGACGCTGGAAGTCCAGCTGAACGTTCCGGTCAGCTACTTCCTGAGCCTGATGTACTTCCCCACCTTCTACCCCGTCAACGAGGCCTTCTTCAACACCTGCAAGGATACCTTTGGCACCAGCCCCGATACCGTGCTGTCCAACGGTGCTTTCAAGCTGACGGACTACCAGCCCGCTGCCACTGCCTTTGCACTGGAGAAGAACCCGGATTACTACGCTGCCGACAGCATTGCACTGGACGGCCTGGCCTATCAGGTCATCAAGGACAGCCAGCAGGCTCTGATGAGCTATCAGACCGGCGCACTGGATATGACCCTGCT
>CAKTFD010000070.1 GCA_934553285.1 uncultured Faecalibacterium sp.
TTCATCCTGTGGTTCTGCTGGTTCGGCTTCAACGGCGGCTCTTCCCTGAGCCTGTCCACCGACGCTACCATGACCCTGACCGGCCTGGTCTGCTTCAACACCAACCTTGCTGCAGCCGTTGCTACCTGCGTGACCATGATCTTTACCTGGCTGCGCTACGGCAAGCCGGATGTTTCCATGACCCTGAACGGCTCTCTGGCAGGCCTTGTGGCCATCACCGCCGGCTGCGATACCGTTTCTCCCTTCGGCGCCTTCTTCATCGGCTTTGTGGCCGGTATCCTGGTGGTGCTGAGCGTGGAATTTTTTGATAAGATCGCAAAGGTGGATGACCCCGTGGGCGCAGTTTCCGTCCACTTTGCAAACGGTGTCTGGGGCACCATCGCGGTAGGCCTGTTCTCCACCGGTGCCAACACGGCAGGCAAGGGCCTGTTCTACGGCGGCGGTCTGGCACAGCTGGGCATCCAGCTGCTGGGCCTGGTCTGTGTGGATGCCTACGTTGTGATCGTGATGTTCATCGTTTTCAAGGTCATTGATAAGTGCATCGGCCTGCGGGTCCCTGCAGAGGTGGAGATCGATGGTCTGGATATCCACGAGCACGGCCTGGCTTCTGCCTACGCAGGCTTTGCGATCTCGGATGCAAATGCTGCTGCCATGACCCCCAACGAGAACACCGACCTGGGCGAGGACGATGCCGCAAAGGCCGCCGCAAAGCAGATGGATGCTGCTGTGCCGGTGGTGCGGGAGCCTGTGATCCACGATGGTGTGTACGATACCGGTATGCACAAGGTGTCCATCATTGCAAAGCTGTCCAAGTTTGATCAGCTCAAGACCGCCCTGAATGACCTGGGCGTGACCGGCATGACCGTGACCCAGGTAATGGGCTGCGGCATCCAGAAGGGTACCCCGGAAAAGTACCGCGGCGTACCTGTGGACAGCACCCTGCTGCCCAAGATCAAGGTGGAGGTCATCGTTTCCCGCATCAGCGTGGATTCCGTGGTGGAAGCCGCCAAGAAGGCGCTGTACACCGGCCATATTGGCGATGGCAAGATCTTTGTTTACAACGTGACCCGCGTGGTCAAGATCCGCACCGGCGAGGAAAACTTTGCCGCTCTGCAGGATGTGGAGTAAAGCTCCGCAACTTCTCCGCTGTTCCCGCTGCAGCGGCAGGCGGCTGCACCGACACAGCCCCTGCCGCCGGGCGTGACAGATAAATTGTTCTCCTTTTTCCTTTTCCTTTTTTTCAGATCCACAGCATATCAGAAGCCCCGCTCCTGTGCATAGAAGGAGCGGGGCTTTTGACGTTGCGGCGGAGAGAAAAGCGCATAAAACGGCCCCGGAAACACCGCTGGCGTTTCCGGGGCACAGGTGTTATTACAGATTACAGGCTGCGGGTACGGATCTCGGCGGTAACTTTGGCGGTAAAGTCCTCCAGGCTCATCTCGGTGGTCTCGCCCTTGCGGTCACGCACGGAGATGTTGCCGGCCTCGGCCTCCTTGGCACCCAGCACCAGCATGTAGGGCACACGGTCCACCTGCTGTGCGGCGCGGATCTTGTAGCCGATCTTCTGGTTGTCGTCGTCCAGCACCACGCGGATACCGGCATCGGCCAGCTTCTCGGTCACATCCTGGGCGTATGCCAGGGTCTTTTCAGACACGGGCAGCACCTTGACCTGGGTGGGAGCCAGCCAGGTGGGGAACTTGCCCTTGGTCTCCTCGATCAGGTAGGCCATAAAGCGGTCCAGCGAGCCAAGGATGGCGCGGTGCAGCACAACGGGGGTCTTTTCAGAGCCGTCCTTGTCCACGTAGGTCAGGTGGAACTTTGCAGGCAGGCAGAAGTCCAGCTGGCAGGTGGACAGGGTGTACTCGGCACCCACAGCGGGCTTCACATTCACATCCAGCTTCGGGCCGTAGAAGGCAGCCTCGCCGATCTCCTCGGTAAAGTGGATGCCCAGCTCGGTCAGCACCTCGCGCAGGGCGTTCTCGGCGTGGTTCCACATGGCATCGTCATCGTGGTACTTCTTCTTATCGGCGGGGTCGCGCAGGCTCAGCACACAGCGGTAATCGGTGATGTTGAAGTCCTTGTACACCTCAAAGATCAGGTTGCACACATCGGCAACTTCGCTCTTGATCTGCTCTGGAGTGCAGAACAGGTGGGCATCGTTCTGGCAGAAGTGACGGCCGCGCTCGATGCCTTTCAGGGTGCCGGAGGACTCGTAGCGGAAATCGTGTGCGATCTCGCCGATGCGCATGGGCAGGTCACGGTAGGAGTGGGGATGGTTTGCGTAGATCATCATGTGATGGGGGCAGTTCATGGGGCGCAGCACGTAGCTTTCGCCCTCCATCTCCATGGCGGGGAACATGTTCTCGCGGTAGTGGTCCCAGTGGCCGGAGGTCTTGTACAGGTTCACGGTGCCCACGCAGGGGGTCATAACGTGCAGGTAGCCGCGCTTGCGCTCCTTTTCCTTGATATAGTTCTCCAGCTCCTGCCAGACGGTGTAGCCTGCGGGCAGGAACATGGGCAGGCCGCGGCCTACCAGGTCGTCGGTCATAAACAGGCCCATCTCCTTGCCGATCTTGCGGTGGTCGCGCTCGCGGGCCTCCTGCTGCTCCTTCTCCCAGGCATCCAGCTCTTCCTGGTTGTGGAAGGCCACGCCGTTGATACGGGTCAGCATCTTGTTTTCCTTATCGTTCTTCCAGTATGCGCCGGACTGCTGGGTGATCTTAAAGGCCTTGAGTGCCTTGGTGTAGGTCAGGTGCGGTCCGATGCACATATCCACGTACTCGCCCTGCTGGAAGAAGCTGAACTCGGTCTCATCGGCCAGGTCTGCCATGTGCTCCACCTTGTAGTGCTCCTGGCGCTCTTCCATCAGCTTAACAGCCTCGGCACGGGGCAGGATAAAGGGCTTGATGGCCAGGTTCTCCTTAACGATCTTGCGCATCTCTTTTTCGATGTTGGCCAGGTCCTCATCGCTCAGCTTCTGGTCGCCCAGGTCAACGTCGTAGTAAAAGCCGTTTTCGGTGGCGGGGCCAAAGGCAAAGTCTGCCTGCGGGTACAGGCGCTTGATGGCCTGTGCCATGACATGGGCTGCGGTATGGCGGATCACATGCAGTTCCTGCTCCTGCGGGCACTCGTCCACATGGCCGTCCTTATAGATGATCTTCATGATGCATTCTCCTTTGACAATAAGGGTAAAAAATAAAAAAGGCGCTTCATCCCGTACAGATCACGGGATGAAGCGCCGATAGGTCTTACAGCGTTCCACGGTTCCACCCGAATTGCGCCCCTGCCGCCAAAGCGGGAAAAAAGCGCCCCTCGCTGTGCTGTAACGGGCACGCCCGGCAGAGGTTCGCCTCTGCACTCTGCGGTGGTAGAAACCGGGGTCATGGCAGGCTGCTTGCAGCACCCGGCAACGGGGCAGCCCTCTCTGCGGCATGAAAAGCGCGGTTTCGGTTTGTCCGCATCAATGTTTTGGACAGGATGAAACTACGCTGATTGTAGCACGCCGGAACAAAAAAATCAAGGGATAGCGGCTGAAATGCATAAAAATCAGCTTTTGCAGCCCGACCCGGAGCAAAAGCCTTCACCCCTTGGGGGGAAGGTGGCGCGCAGCGCCGGATGAGGGGTATTTAAGGCAGACTGCTGCCAGCCTGCGCCCTCATCAGTCACCTGCGGTGACAGCTTCCCCCGGCCGGGGGAAGCCTTCAGACGGAAAACTTTGTTTTATGCGCCCTGCTTTTCTACGCTGCGCACAGCTAGTGCCTTAGCGGGCTTCATCAGCAGCACGCAGACACCGTTAAAGATCACGGAGCCAACGATAAAGGTGATAAAGAACTGGGGCAGGTGGGTGGCCAGGGCGGTGGTGTCGATGCAGGCCACGGTCAGGTAGGCAAAGCCCACGTTGTTCAGCACCTTGGGTGCATAGGGGTGCAGGATGATGAGCACGAACAGCACCACGGCCAGCGGCAGCAGGAAGCCGAAGAAGCTGCCCAGCACGGGGGTCAGGGCGCTGATGGACAGCAGTGCCAGGACCGTGAGCACCAGGCCCACCAGGCCGCCCAGCTCAACGGTGACGAAGCGATCCTTCACATCGCCCTCCAGGGTGAACATCATGATGTTGCTCAGGAAGATCAGCCAGCTGTACTCCATGCCGGTGAGGTGGATGATGGAGTTGGCGATCAGGATCCAGACCAGCAGCATCAGGCGGAAGTAAAGCAGGAAACGCTTGGTTACGGTTTCGTTCATAGGGAAGACCCTCTCTTTCTTGTCTTGTTTGGCAAGCGCTTGTTTTCAAATGCCTGTATTTTGGCAAGCAATACTTGCAGTGAATGGAACAAGTATACAATATTTCCAGAAAAAAGACAATAGTTTGGCAAGTAAAATATGCGTTATATGTAAATTCAATATTGCAGACTTCTCTGCTATGCTCCGGCGGGCTGCGCCTTGCCACGGGGGGAGCAGCCGTGTATAATAGAGGAGCAGAACAAGGCCGGATACCCCGGCAGATACAGGAGGAAATGCAAATGAACAAACCGGTACTGGTGGTCATGGCGGCCGGCATGGGCAGCCGCTACGGCGGCATGAAGCAGATCGACCCGGTGGGGCCGAACGGACAGGTCATCATGGATTACTCGCTTTACGATGCCCGCCGCGCTGGCTTTGAGACCGTGATCTTTGTCATCAAGCATGAGATCGAGGCTGCGTTCAAGGCCGCCATCGGCGACCGTGTGGCCAGGGCGATGGAGGTAAAGTACGCCTTCCAGCAGCTGGAAGAGCTGCCCGCAGGTTTTGCCATCCCGGAGGGGCGGGTAAAGCCCTGGGGCACCTGCCACGCAGTGCTGGCGGCAAAACCCCTGATCGATGGCCCCTTTGCGGTCATCAATGCGGACGACTACTACGGCCCCGAGGCTTTCCGGGTGATGTACGACTACCTGTCTACCCATGCGGACGATGACTTCTACCGTTACTGCATGGTCAGCTACCTGCTGCAGAACACCCTGTCTGAGAACGGCAGCGTGGCCCGCGGCGTGTGCATCAAAAACCCGGACGGCACCCTGCACAGCGTTACCGAGCGCACCTGCATCGAGCCGTGCAGCGGCGGCGCACACTACACCGAGGACGGCGGCGCTACCTGGACCGACCTGCCCGGCGACACCCCCGTGAGCATGAACCTGTGGGGCTTTGGCAGGAGCTTTCTGGACGAAGCCGAGCAGCGCTTTGCGGGCTGGCTGACCGAGAACCTGCCCAAAAACCCGCTCAAGTGCGAGTATTTCCTGCCGCTGGTGGTGACCGAGCTGATCGAGGAGGACAAGGCCAAGATCCAGGTGCTGTGCAGCACCGATAAATGGTTCGGCGTTACCTACCGGGAGGACAAGCCGCTGGTGATGGATGCCATTGCCCGCAAAACTGCCGAGGGGCAGTACCCGGAAAACCTGTGGGCGTAAAAACATACCCGCATTTATAGAAACAGAACAGGGGCTGCTGCACAAAATGCTGTGCAGCAGCCCCTGATTTTTATGCGTATTTTGCGGAAAAGAGATCACTCTGCATCGTCGTTCGCAAAGATCCACAGCACCTCGTTGATGTGGGCGCTGCTGTAGGAGTACGGCGCGACCTTGATGCAGAAGCGGCTGCCATCCGTTTTGCGGTAGTGGTGCTCCACGACCCTGCCGCTGAACACCTCGCTGCGGAGATAATCAAAATCAAACAGCACGGCAAAGTCTTTCCGGTATTCCGGCAGCACAAGGGTATCGCGGTAGTGGGTCAGCGCTGCCGTGTAGGAGCCGCCGCAGGTATCCAGGATGGACTGGAAATAGGTGGGCACGATGATGGGGCGCACAGCGTCCTTTTGCAGGTCCACCACGTAGACACCCTTGTATTTGGGAGCCAGCATGTTCAAAAAGTGCTCGGTATCCTGCTTTTGCTGCAGGGTGCGCTCCAGCTTTTCGTTCAGGCCTTCCAGCTGGCGGGCACGGCCATTGCGGTCGTAGTAGGCCAGCTTGTCCTGCCGCATGGCGGCCTCCGCTTTGGCAACTGCTTCGTCCAGACGGCGGGGGTCGGAGGTATACTGGATGCCTACCGAGATGGCGTAGTCCTTCTCTTTTAAAAAGGCACGCATCCGGTCTATCGTGCTCCACACGCGGTAGGGCGGTTCGTTGGGGGTAAGGATAACAAACTCATCGCTGCCGATGCGGTACACCCGGCTGGTGGCAAAAAACTTGCGGGCGGCGTTGGCCAGGCAGCACAGCAGGGCATCGCCGCTGCGGTGGCCCAGGTGGGTGTTCACCGCGTGCATCCCTACCACATCGATATAGGTACAAACGATGGACGCACAGTCACTGCAAGGCAGCTCCCGCAGGTCGGCCTCGTACCGGTTGCGGTTGGCAAGGCCGGTCAGGGTATCGTGGCTGTAGGAAAAATCCAGCTCCTCGCTCAGCTGGTCGGTCTGGGCATCGCTGCGCACCAGAACAGTGACCCAGGGATCCTGGGCACAGCAGCCGCGGCAGGGCAGGATCTCCATGGTGATCCAGATAAACTGCCCGGATACATTTTCGCGGAAGCGGTAGAACACCGGCTCGGCCGCGTGGAACAGGGCTGCACGCAGGGCTTCCAGGTCGGTCTGCTCCCGGAACAGGTCTGCATCTGCCGGGTGCACGATCTGCTCCTTTATCAGGTAATCGCAGTAGCTGGCAAGGTCGTCTGCAGTTTGCTGGTCGGCATCGGGCAGGCGGGCATCCCGCTTGACTACCCGGTACACGCCGGTGGTCAGGTTCAGCAGTGCAAGCTCCAGCAGGTTGTCGGTAAAGATCTGGTAGGCCTGCAGCGCCAGGGCGGTCTTTTCGCTGTCCGTGGCCTCTGCCCGGTGATCCCGGCGCATCAGGTCGCGGTGCATATCCCAGTAATCCTGGTTGCTGGGCTGCGCCAGCAGCGCCTCGGCGTTTTCCACCGGCATGGGTTTGAAAAAGTAGTAGCCCTGCGCGTACAGGCAGTCGGCAGCCTGCAGGATGGATACCTGTTCCGGGGTCTCAACACCCTCGGCGATGATGGGCAGGTTGAGCCGGTGGGCCATATCCACCACCGATTCCACGATCTGCACACCCTTGCTGCGGTTCTGCGGGTTTATGTCGATGAGCTTCATGTCCAGCTTGATGGCATCCACATTGGTATCCTTGAGCATGTTCAGCGAGGAGTAGCCGCTGCCAAAGTCGTCCATCATGACGGAAAAGCCCTTGCGGTGCAGCCCCTGGATGGCGTTTTCCACCATCCGGGTATCCTCGGCCACCATGGTCTCGGTGATCTCTGCCAGCAGCAGTTTTGGCTCCAGCTGGTATTTTTCCACAAGGTCCGCAAAGATCTGCGGCACATCCAGATGGAGGATATCCTGCACCGAAACGTTTACGGACACCGGCACCAGATTGCTGCCGTTCTCCTGCCATCTGTGCAGGGTCTGGCAGACCGATTCCCAGATATACTGATCCAGCCGGGTCACAAGGCCGGTGCGCTCCAGCAGGGGGATGAACTCAGCAGGCGGCACGCAGCCCCGGGTGGGGTGGTTCCAGCGCACCAGTGCTTCCATGCCCACGATGGCGCGGGTGATGTTGTTGCACTTGGGCTGCAGGAAAAAGCAGAACTCGTGGTTATCCAGTGCGCGCTCCAGCTCACCCAGCAGCTGCTGTTCCTGCAATGTGGCAGGCGCAAAGCCGTGGAGGCTGCTGCCTGCTGCGTTTATAGTGCGTTCCTCTGCCATAGATGCTCCTTACGATCCGGATGGATTTTTACAGGGATAATGATTTGTATACTTTGGGAACAGTATAACATGGTTTAAGCAGTTTTGAAATACTTTTTTACAACTTGAAACAACAAAAATCGAGCAAAACACAACAAAAGCGCCGCACACGGAAAAACCGGTGCGGCGCTGCATGGGGGTCACTGTTTGGAGTCTTTGTTCTCCTGCTCCGTGCGGCGCAGCATCTCGCGCAGGGTGGGCAGGCTGCGCAGCTTTTTGCCGTGTTTCAGTTTGGGGTAGGCGCGCAGCATACGGCGGGGACCCACGATGCGGGGGGTGCGCAGCAGCTGTGCCTGCATCTCGTCGCTGCGGGCCTGCAGCTCTGCCGCCAGCTGCTCCAGCTGCAGCAGCTCGGCAGCGCGTTCCGCGGTGTTCTTGGCAGCCAGCCGGGCGGCGTTGGCCGCTTCGGCAGCGTTCAAGCAGGCATCCTCGGAGGCGCGGCGGGCGGCCTCGCTGGCCTCGGCGGCCTTGGCACGGATGGCGGCCGTGGTCTCACGGAGAGAGGGCCGCTTGCCGGCGGCATCCCGGGCTTCGGCAGCAGCCAGCTTGAACTGCAGCCGGCCCTCGTCCAGCTTCTGGTCGGCGGTCAGGGTGGTGGTGCCCAGCAGCTGGGTCATGGCATCGCTCACAGCGTGGATGCTGTCGCCCAGCTGCTCCATGGTATCCAGCGTATCGGCCAGGGCCGAGGCTGCAATGGCGGTGGCCACCAGGTCTACGGCATATACGGCGTACAAAAAGCACATTACGATCACGCCCACAAGCGGCGGGATGAGATCGACCAGGTTTGCAATGACCGGGTGCACGATGCGCATGACCACCAGGGTGCCCACGCCCCACAGCAGGCAGAACTCCAGGCAGATATAGCCTCCGATGTTAAAAGGGAAATCGCTGTAGTCCCACCAGCGGGTGTGGTAGAGCTTGTACAGCGCCCAGCCGCCCACCAGCTCCAGTGCGCTGGGCAGGATAACGCCGCCGATATACAGCAGCAGGACGCTGTGCTGCAGCGGGGTAAGGGCAAACAGCACGATGAGCATACCAAAGCCGTAGATGGGGCACACCGGCCCGTTGAGAAAACCACGGTTGACCAGCTTGCCGGTGGTGGCGGCTGCATAGATGACTTCCAGGCACCAGCCCAGGCAGGAGTAGATCAGGAAATAGGCCAGGATGTGGTACAGCGAAAAGCCCCACACCGTGGTCTGGGTGAGAAAGGTTACCATAAAGCACCTCCGTTCAGTTTTGTTTCTTCACGATCGAATATTCGTCCCCCGGCTCAAAAAAGGGGCAGGCGGCGGTATCGTGGGCAAGGTAGCGCGCCAGCTCGTCCTCGTCCAGCGCGGGACCCTGGGCGCAGTAATACACCCCGTATTCGTCCTGCAGGTTGTTCAGGCACAGTTCACAAGGGTCAGACATTGGGTGCGCCTTCCTGTGCAGCCGCTTGGGCTGCGGCGGCTTCGCGCGCCATCCGCTTGAGCACCTTGGGGTCGATCCAGCTCACGCTTTCCGCGCCGGGCTTTTTGCGGGCGATGAGGGCCTTGATCTTGATGCCCATCTCGGTAAACATGCCCTCGTGCTCGGTGCGGATGTTCCAGGCTGGCTCGTTCTCGTGCAGGTCGTAGGTGATCCACTCGATCTCGTAGCCGGAAGCGGGGAAATACTCCACGCTGTCCCGGAACAGATCGTCGTCATCGGTCTTGAAGTAGATCTCGCCGCCGTCCTTCAAAAATGCGCGGTAGGCGATGAGCTGGCGGGGGTAGGTGAGCCGGTGCTTGTGGGAGGAGTCGTTCTTGCTCCAGGGGTTGCAGAAGTTGATATAGATGCGGCTGACTTCATCCTCCGGGGTGATCACGCCCTGGATGCGCTCGATATCGGTGCTCATGATCTTTACGTTGTCGATGGGGCGGCCCGCAGCCTGATAGGCAGCCTCGATCTTGCGCTTGGCCAGGATGAGCACCTTGTCGGTGATATCGATGCCCAGGTAGTTGTTTTCCGGATGGGCGCAGGCCAGCTGGGAGATAAAGCCGCCCTTGCCGCAGCCCAGCTCCAGGATAAAGGGCTGCTCCGGGCGGGCGTACTGGCCGTGCCACTTGCCGCCCCAGATCAGGGGTTCGTGCACATGGAAATCCGCAGCCATCAGTTCGTCGTGGGCATAGGGTTTAAAACGCATTCTCATAGTTTGTTGTTCTCCTTAAAGTTTGTGGAACTCGTCGATCCTGTCTGCTGCCCCTTGGGGGGCGTATCCGGGGGATCATCTTTCCCGCAAAAATGCCTCCACCTGCTCCGGGGCGGCGGCGCAGCTGCCCTGGCAGATGCCGGGTTTGCCGCCGCCGCGGCCCTGCAGGGCCGCGTTCAGGGCTTTGGTCAGGGCGCGCACATCCCCGTCCCGCTGGGCAAGGCAGTAGCCGGTGCCCTTTTCGGTGGGGGTCAGCACGGCGCACAGTCCGGTGGTGGCCTCGGTCAGCCGCACAGCCAGCCGGTGCAGGCCGTCCGGGTCCAGCCCGGGCAGGGTGCGGATGGCGTCTGCCTCCGGCTCGGTCAGCTGCGCCAGGGCGTCAAACAGTTGATTGCACAGTCCAAAGTGTGTAAACTTGAGCGCAGTATACTCGTCGTATATGCGATGCACCGCCACAGCGGTCTGGTCGGCCTTAGCGGACAGCAGCGCCCCGATATCCGCCTGCCGCGCCCGCATGGCCTGTGCAGCCTGCAGAGCACGGGCACCGCATACCACGCTCAGCCGCACACCACCCTTGTAGTTCTCGCTGGCAAGGATCTTGATCTGCCCTACCTGCCCTGTGGTGCGGGTGTGGGTGCCGCAGCAGGCGCATACGTCTGCACCGGGGATGGTCACGATGCGCACCTGCCCCTCGATCTCCTTTTTGGAGCGGTAGACCAGGGCAGCCAGTTCCTCCCGGGTAGGATAGCTGATAAGCACCGGCACATCCTGCCACACGATGCGGTTGGCGGCAAGCTCTGCCTGCCGCAGCCCTTCGGCGGAGATGGGCACGCTGGTGTCCATCCGCACCACCTCGGCCCCCACATGGAACCCCACGTTCTCCGCCCCGAACAGCTGGTGCAGGATGCCGGAGAGGATATGCTCGCCGGTGTGCTGCTGCATCTTGTCGAACCGCCATTCCCAGTCGAGGCAGCAGGTCACGGCGGTGCCGGGCACGGCCCCGGCGGGCAGGGCATCCACCGTATGCCAGATGATGCCCGCCTGCTCGTGCACATCCTGCACCTGCAGTACGGTGCCGTCCGGCAGGGTCAGGGTGCCGCGGTCGGCAGGCTGACCGCCGCCTTCCGGGTAAAACACCGTGCCCTCCAGCGCAATGCGCCCGCCGCAGCCCCCGGCATCCGGCTCGGCGGCCAGGATAACGCTCTCGCACCCGGTGCGGAAAGCATCCTGCTCAAAATATTTTTTTGTGCGCTGCATGGCGCGCGTACCTCCTTGTGCTCGGTTTCGTCAGCAGCCCCTTTCAGCGGGGGCGTTTGCTTTGCCGCTGCTTTACAGCGTGCATTTTCCGTAAAACCCAGTATACCACGATTTTTGCCTGTGGAAAATAGGCGGCGGTTATGTTATGATAGGAAATAGCGAATATTCCCGAAAATTGACAGCGAGGAAGGTAACGGATCATGCGTGAAAGTGGTATTCTGATGCCGGTATCCAGTCTGCCCGGCCCTTACGGGATCGGCTGCTTTGGCAAGGCGGCATTTCAATTTGTGGATTT
>CAKTFD010000071.1 GCA_934553285.1 uncultured Faecalibacterium sp.
TACAGCTGGATGCCCGGCTGGGTGGTGTACAGCTTCATGCTGATGCCGGTCTTATCGCTGGTAGCCCAGGCGCAGATGCTCTGGCTGGAGCCGCGGGCGCGGTCGATGACGTAACAGTGGTCGTAGCCGCCGCCCACCATGGTGGTCTGGTAGTAGCCGGTGTCGATCTCCTTGCCGATGAGCTTACCGGCGGTAAAATCCATGGGGGTGTTTGCCACAGGCAGGATGCTGCCGGTAGGGCAGGTCTGGTTATTGCCCTCCAGGTAGCGGGAGGCATAGATGCGCAGTTTCTGGTTCAGCACATCGCCGCCGCCATCCAGATTGAAGTAGCTGTGGTTGGTCAGGTTGATCAGGGTGTCTGCGTCCGAAGATACCCGGTAATCCATCCGGAAGGTATTATCGTCCGTCAGGGTATAGCGCACCGCGATCTTCAAACTGCCGGGAAAGCCGTCCTCGCCGTCCGGACTTTCCGCTTCCATCAGCAGGGTATCCCCAAAGGATTTGACCTGATACAGCTTGCGGGGGAAACAGCCGTGCAGGTGGTTCTCGCCATTGTTCTTTTCCAGCTGGTAGGTCTTGCCGCCCAGGCTGAACACCGCGTTCTCAATGCGGTTGGCATAGCGCCCCACAAACGCACCGCAGCAGGTGCTGCCGGACGAGGTGAAGTCCTCCTCGTAATCTGCCATGGTGTCGTGCCCAAGCACCACATCCACCGGGCCGTTTTTTGCCGGGACGATGATATTTTTGATCACGCAGCCGTAGTCCAGTACACTGACGGTCAGCCCTCCAGGGTTGGAAAGGATGTACTCGGTAACATTAGCGCCCTCTTTGGTCACACCGAAGGGCTTGGAACGGATCTGTGCCATTGGGCCTCGCCTCCTAAAGCATTTTTCGGAAATGCAAAAGGGGGCAGACTGCCCCCTTTTGCACCTTGTCTGTATTTATGATTATATCACAGTTTTATGGTTTTGTGTTGGATTCATTTTAGAATTTGCATCCAATTTTCAAGGGGATTTTTTGGTAGAATCATCGAAATTGCCCAGAAAAATTTTCCAGAGGCGCTTACCCCCTCAGCCGCCTGCGGCGGCAGCTCCCCCAAGGGGGCGCCTTAGAGCGATAGCGCAAAGTTTCCGGCCAGCACAACAAAAGCCGTCCCCTTGGGGAAGGTGGCTGCGAACGCAGTGAGCAGACGGAAGGGGTAAGGCTTTGCCTGCGGGCGTGCGTTCCCCGTCCCGTAAACAAAAAAGCGCCCTGCACTTCCGGTGGGAAATGCAGGGCGCTGGGGACACAGGTTATCTGGCTTATGCCTCCGGCTGGGGCTGGGCTGCGGTGGACTGAGCCGCGATGAACTCGGCGGCATCGTCCGGGATGTCGTCCAGATCTGCGTCGCTGCCGATATCCACGTTGAGCGGCGGCTTTTTGAACAGGATATCGTACAGGATGGGCACGATATACAGGGTCATCAGGGTGGCGTAGCTCAGGCCGCAGATGATGACGATGGCCATGCCGCTCATCAGCTGGCTTGCCATATCGTTGCTGAACACCATCTGCAGCATGGCCAGCACGGTGGTAAGGGTGGTCATCAGGATGGGGCGCATACGGGTCTTGCCGGTAGCCACCAGCGCGGCGCGGCGCTCCATGCCGCCCAGACGCAGCTGGTTGGCGTAGTCCACGAACACGATGCCGTTGTTGACGACGGTACCCATCAGCACGATGAAGCCCATCAGGGAGATCATGGTCAGCTGCTGGCCGGTGAGCAGCAGGCCCAGCAGGCCGCCGGTAAAGGCCAGCGGCACGGTAAACAGCACGATGAAGGGGGACAGCAGGCTCTGGAACTGTGCCACCATGACAAGGTACACAAAAGGCAGGGCCAGGGCCATCCACTGTACCATCTCATCGGTCATATAGTTCACGCTGTCGCTCTCGCCGCCCATGGAGAAGGAGCAGCCCTCCGGCATCTCATCGGTAAGGGCAAAGGCATCCAGCGCCTTTTTCACCGCGCGGGCCTGCACCGTGGTGTTGTAGCCCGGGACGGTATCGGCCGTAACGGTGATATACTGGTTCTGGTTCTCGCTCACGATGGATTCCGGCGCGGTGCCGGTGGTCCAGGTGGCGATATCTGCCAGGGTGCAGGTGCCGGTGGCGGTAGTGCCATCAGCGGACATGACGGTGGTCTCAAAGATCATATCCATCATGTTTTCCTTGGTCAGGGGGTCCAGATTGTTGCTGATCTGCACATCCATGGTGGTACCATCTACGGTAACGGGGGTCTGTGCCGTGGTGGTGGTGGTCAGCTTGGCGGCGATCTGCTGGTACACCTGGGCAACGGTCAGGCCGTAGGCGCGCGCCTTATCGCGGTCCACCTGCAGGATGATGGTGGAATCGCCTGCTCCCAGACCGTTGGTCGCGTTCTGGAAGCCTGCGCTGCTGTTCACGATATCCACTACCTTCTCGGACAGGGCGGTCAGGGTCTCGGCATCCGGGCCGTAGATCTTGATGCTCAGACCGGTGGCCAGCTGGCTGGTCAGGTCATCGGTCATGCCATACTGCTTGACGGTGGCGGTGCAGTCCGCAATGCCGGCCACGGCTTCTTCCATGGCCTTGCAGGCGGCATCGATGGCGGAAGAGGACAGGCTCTCGTCCAGCTTTACGTTGATCTTATAGTTGCCGTAGCCGTTGGCGGCGTTCAGCAGGTCGGTGATGGCAGAGGGCAGGCCCAGGTTGGAGATATCCATGCCTGCCACGGTGTTATCCGGGGTAATGCCTACGTCTTCCACGCCGTCCACAGCCATCACGGCCTGCACCACCTGCCCGGCCACAGCGTAGGATTCATCCTGAGACAGGGTATCGGTGGTGGAAAGGGTGATCAGGGCCTCGTTGCTGGTGCTGGTGGGCAGCAGCACGATGCCCATGGACACCACGCGCCAGCAGCAGAACACCAGCAGCAGCACAGCAGCTGCCAGCGGCACAAAGCGCTTCTGCAGGGCTTTTTCCAGGCTGCGGCCGTAGGCCTCCTGGATCTTTTCAAACCAGGGCAGCTTTTTCGGCTCGGCCTTTTTCAGCACGGTGGCCGAGGCGGCGGGCACCACGGTCAGCGCCACGATGAGGGAAGCCATCAGGCAGTAGCCGATGCACAGGGACATCGGCCCCATCAGGCTGCGGATCAGGCTGGCGGAGAACACTGCCGGCAGGAATACGCAGACCGAGGTAAGGGTAGAGGCCACAACGGACATGCCCACCTGACGGGCACCCTGCACGGCAGCGCGGGCGGCGGGTACGCCGCGGCCGCGCAGACGGTAGATGTTTTCGATGACGACCACCGAGTTGTCCACCAGCATACCAATGCCCAGGGAGAGGCCGGCCAGGGTCATAACGTTCAGGTCCAGGCCGGTAAAGTACATAAGCACCACGGCAAACAGCACCGACAGCGGGATGCTGACGCCGACCACCAGGGTGGGTTTGATATCCTTGAGGAAGATGGCCAGCACGATGATGGCCAGTGCAGCACCCACCAGCATACTGGTGAGGATGCTCTTGATAAGGATGCTGATATAGTTGCCCTGGTTGGACAGCTGTACGATATGCAGGCCCTCGTACTGGGCTTCCAGCTCCTTAAAGGCCTCCTGGCAGTTAGAAGACACATCGCCTGCGCTGGTGCTGTCGTCCTTATAGATCTTAAGCACCGAGGCCTGCTCGCCGTTCAGGCGGGTATAGCTGTCGGCTGCGTTGTCGATAACTTCCACATCCGCCACATCGGAAAGGCGCACATCACCGTAGCCCTCCACATGCAGCAGCAGGGCACCGCGGATATCCTCTACGCTGTCGTACTCCTCGCCGACCTTCAACAGCCAGGATGCGCCGCTTTCGTCCTTGACGTAACCGGCAGGCATGGAGAAGTTCTGGGCATAGATCAGGGTGGAAAGGGTCTTGATATCCAGCTGCTTGGCCACATCGGCGCTGGCAAGGGCTTTTTCCTTAGCGTCCTCGTACTGCAGCTTTGCCTCGCTGAGCTGCTTTTCGTACTCGTTCAGCGTTTCGCGGGCCTCGGTAAACTGCATGTAGGCGACCATCTGCTGCTGGGTAAACTTGCCCAGCGCCTTGGAGAACTCGCTCATCATGCCGGGCACATTGTCCATGGCCTTGATGGTATCCTCCAGTGTCTTATAGATAACGTTCAGGCTGTCCTGCAGCTGCAGCTCGTCTGCCAGATCTGCAGCGCCCTCGCCCTGGCTGCCGGTCTCGGTATTGATGCGCTGCTGCAGGGTCTGCAGTGCGCTGGAGAGCTTATCGGTGATATCCCGCAGCTCCGAAACGATCTCGATAAGGGAATCGATATCCCGCATACCGGTGTTGTTGAACTTGTCCAGCACCCGCTGCAGGCCGGCCTGCACCTCAATGAGGGCCTGCTGCACCTCGGGCTCCTTGACCACGGCGATCAGGTTGTTGACGCTCTGCAGCAGGGCCTCGGCCTGCTTGCGCACCACCTCTACGGCATCCCCGATCTCGGAGCTGAGGGTGCCCATGACCGTGTTGGACACCGTGTTGCCAAAGTTCCGGTACTGCTTATCATATTCCGCACGGCCTGCATTGATCTTGGCCTCGGCCTCTTCCAGCTGGGCATGGGCGGCTTCCAGCTGGGTATCGATCAGCTCCATCAGCTTTTCGTTGATCTCGTCGATCTTCTCCTGATTCAGCTGCACCTGCACCAGCTGCTCCACAAGGCCGCTGGCCGATACGCTGGACACGCCGCCCTTACGCTGGATGTAGGGCACCATGGTATCCTTGACGAACGCAGACAGGTCGTACACATTGCTGCCCTCGCGGCTGACGGCCACGGTCATAAAGGCGTTCATGTTCATGCTGTACTGGATAACGGAAGGAGTAAGTGCCGTATCCGGCAGGTCGCTCTTGGCCTGGTCCAGCTTGTTAGACACCTTTACCAGAGCGCTGTCCATATCGGTGCCTTCCACAAACTCCATCAGCAGCAGACTGTAGTTTTCTGCCGAAGTGGCGGTGATCTTTTTCACACCGGGCACCGTGAGCGCGTTTTGCAGTACGTCCGATACTTCACTTTCCACACGCTCCGGGCTGGCACCGGGATATACGGTGACCACCATCAGATACGGGGTACTGACATCCGGCAGCAGGTTGGTCTTCATCTTTGTGATGGACACAAAGCCCAGCATCAGCACCATGATGACCGCAACCAGCACCGTAAATGGTTTTTTTACACTGAATTTTTCCATCTTCTCCTACCGTTTCTCTGCCATACCGCCGGGCACAGCAGTTCCTCTACCTTTGGATCTCAATATTCCTATTATACACGTAAGGCACGGGCTTTCAATAGCGCGGGTGCCATTCTTTTGCGAAAATTCTGTCAAATTCTGCAAAAAGCACAAATTGCCCGCTCAAAAAGCAGCACTCTGCCGCATCCGGCCCGCAGCAGGACAAAATTCCGACACCTTTTCCGTACAGCATACGGTTCAGCGGGCGGAATCATTGCAGCAGAGGGAAATTTTTGGAGGCGCACACTCCCTCAGTCAAAGCCTTGCGGCTTTGCCAGCTCCCTCGGGGAGGGAGCCTCTGGCGAGAAAGGGGACGTACCCCTTCCGTCTGCTCACTACGTTCGCAGCCACCTTCCCCAGGGGGACGGCTTTTGTGCTGGCCGGAAACTTTGCGGTTTTGCCAAAGGCCCCATCTCAGAGGGGGCTGGCGCGGCGACAGCCGTGACTGGGGGAGTTGTCGCCGCAGGCGACAGAGGGGGCAGCTTTCCCCGCAGCGCCGCGCTTTCGCAGAAAGCGGCGCTGCAAATGCCGCCTGCCGTTACACCCCCTCCCGTGAAAATGCGTTTGGAGCGCTCCGCAGAGCGCGACAAACGCGAAATATAAAACGTTCTTTCCGCTATTTATGCGCAGAGCGCAGCGGAGCGCATTTCAAATCGTCCACCCGCCGACAAGTGCGCAAAGACTTTTCTTTTTGCATAGAAATGTGCTTTTGATTATGGTATACTAGAGGGTAGAATGGAACAGCAGCCCCTGCGGGGCTTATCCGATACAGAACGAGGAACA
This sequence comes from uncultured Faecalibacterium sp., assembly GCA_934553285.1. Classification (GTDB taxonomy): domain Bacteria; phylum Bacillota; class Clostridia; order Oscillospirales; family Ruminococcaceae; genus Faecalibacterium. The sequence continues at coordinate 6,069 of CAKTFD010000071.1, forward strand.
CTATGAAAAAAGTCATTTCGGTCCGTTTTAAGGAAAACGGAAAAAGCTATTATTTTGACCCCGGCGATGCAGCCATCTGCACCGGCGAGTTCGTCATCGTGGAAACTGCCCGCGGCGTGGAATGCGGCGAGGTGGTGCAGGGCGTAAAGGAGATCGCCGATGCAGCGGTGCCCAAGGCGCTCAAGCCCATCACCCGCATGGCCGACAGTGTGGATATCCGCCGGATGCGCCAGAACCGCGAGGACGAAAAGCGCGCCTACCACACCTGCCAGGAGTGCATCACCCGCCACGGGCTGGAGATGAAGCTGGTGGAGGCCGAGTATACCCTGGACCGCTCCAAGATCATGTTCTACTTTACCGCCGATGGCCGGGTGGACTTCCGGGAGCTGGTAAAAGATCTGGCCGGTATCTTCCACACCCGCATCGAGCTGCGCCAGATCGGCGTGCGGGACGAGAGCAAGATGATCGGCGGTCTGGGCATTTGCGGCCAGCCCTTCTGCTGCAGCCGCTTTTTAAAGGATTTCCAGCCCGTTTCCATCAAGATGGCCAAGGAGCAGGGGCTTTCGCTCAATCCCACCAAGATCAGCGGCGCCTGCGGCCGCCTGATGTGCTGCCTGGCCTATGAGGAGAGCGCCTACGAGTACCTGAACAGCATCATGCCCATGGTGGGCAGCACCGTGCGCACCCCGGACGGCCTGGGCACTGTGCTGGAGGTGAACCCGGTGTCCGGCTACCTGCGGGTGCGCTGCGGCACCGAGAGCCTTGCCCCCCGGTACTACAAGGTGGGCGTGTGCGAGTATGTGAGCGGCGGCAAGCGGGCACCCCGCCGCCCCGACCCGGACGATGACTACTCCGGCGTGCGTAACCCCGCCCCGGTGGTGGCCAGCTCCGACGACGAAAAGCGCAGCACCGGCTGCCCCCGCCGCCGCAATGCGGATAAAGAGTGACAGATTATCAGTTAGTATCACAAAACTAACTTTGTTTCGTGATTTTCGCTAAAAATCTCCTGCAATTTTGTCTATAAGTTAGCCCGTGCTTTTGTGCAACCCCACAAAAAATTTTATTTTGTTGTTTTGGGCCATCAGTTAGTCTTGCCTTTTCCGGTCTGCTTTGTTAGAATGCAGTCAAGGATACAATTTCCGGAGGGGCGTGCACTGCCGTGCCAATGTGCGTTTCTTCATACATTACATAGGCACGGGATAAAAAGGAGAGTTTATTATGGCACACAAGGTTTCTGACGCATGTGTTGGCTGCGGCGCTTGCGAGGGCGCTTGCCCGGTTGGTGCAGTTACCATCGAGAACGGCGTTGCAGTTGTGAACGCTGATTCCTGCATCGATTGCGGCGCTTGCGAGGGCGCTTGCCCCACCGGCGCTATCACTGCTGAATAATCAGCAGTCTTTGCCGAAAGACGCATCAAAAACAGCAGGCCTGCCAAAGCGGGTCTGCTGTTTTTTGTTTCATGCACAAATTCCGCAGGTTAATACCCTGCATTTTTGGGAAGGGAAACGGCACACTGTCTATGGAACATTCCACCGAAGTTTTGTATAATAGAACTATGGTCTACTGCACCCCGGAACACCGGTTTGGCTCGGACGCGCTGCTGCTGGCACGCTTTTGTGAGCCAAAGCGCGCCCAGAAGGCGGCAGACCTGTGTTCCGGCTGCGGCATCGTGGCGCTGGAATGGCACGACCGGGGCCACCGCGGCCCCTGCACGGCGCTGGAGCTGCAGCCCGAGGGCAGCGCACTGCTGGCGGCAGCTGCAGCGGAGCAGCAGCTCAGCCATATTGCCCCGGTGTGTGCCGACCTGCGCCTGTGGCGGGAGGGCGAAGGGCAATTTGACGTTTGTGCGTGCAATCCGCCCTATTTTACCCAAGGCCCCCAAAGCCAGAACGCGGCCCACGCCCTGGCCCGGCACGAAAACACCTGCACCCTGGAGGACGTTTGTGCCTGCGGGTTCCGGCTTTTAAAGGACGGCGGGCGGCTGGCACTGTGCCACCGCCCCGCACGGCTGGCCGAGGTACTGGCCGTGCTGCGCGCTTACCGGCTGGAGCCAAAGCGGCTGGCTTTTGTAAAGAACCGCCCGGAGGACGCCCCCTGGCTGTTTCTGGTAGAAGCCCAGAAGAACCGCAAGACCGGCCTGCGGGTAGAGCCGGACATCCTCATCCGCGCCGGTGCAGCGCTGTACGGGCGATAAACTCAGGAGGTAATTATGGCAGGAACTCTCTACATCGTGGCAACGCCCATCGGCAACCTGGACGATATGCCGCCCCGGGTGGCCGCCACCTTTGGCGCGGCAGACTTTATTGCCGCCGAGGACACCCGTGTGACCATGAAGCTGCTGAATTTTCTGGGGCTGAAAAAGCCCATGGTCAGCTACTACGAGCACGCACTGCAGAAGGGCGAGGCCATTTTGCAGCGCATAGAAGCGGGGGAGAGCTGTGCTTTGTGCAGCGATGCCGGTATGCCCTGCGTATCTGACCCGGGCGAGGTCATCGTGCGGGACGCGCTGGCGCGCGGCATCCGGGTGGTACCGGTGCCTGCGGCATCGGCCTGCGTCACTGCGCTGGCGGTCTCCGGGCAGGATACCTCCCGCTGGGTGTTCGAGGGTTTTCTGCCGGTGAACCGCAAGCAGAAAAAGGAGCGGCTGGCGGAACTTTTGCAGGAAAAGCGCACCGTCATCTTTTACGAAGCGCCCCATAAGCTGCGCACCACCCTGGACGATCTGACCGCCGCCTTTGGTGCGGACCGCAGCATTACCCTGTGCCGGGAGCTGACCAAGCTCCACGAAGAGATCTGGAAGACCACCCTGGGCGAGGCTGTGGAGCATTACCGGGCCGCTGAGCCGCGGGGCGAGTACGTGCTGGTGATGGCGGGTGCGCCCGCCGCCGCGCAGGAGGACACACAGCTGACCCTGGAGCAGGCGGCGCAGCGCGCCTTTGCGCTGACGGCCGAAGGGTTCAGCGCTTCTTCCGCCGCAAAGGCCGCTGCGCAGGGCACGGCCTATTCCAAGAGCGAAGTGTACAAGCAGCTGCTGCTGTTGCAGCAGGCTGCCGAATGATAGGAGGATATTTTTCCGTGACGAAACTACTGATCCTGAGCGACAGCCACGGCGCCCGCGGCGCCATTGAGCGCATTTTGAACAAAGAACAGAACAACGTGGACGCCGTGATCTTTTTGGGCGACGGCCTGCGGGATCTGGAACAGGCGCTGGCCTTTTTCCCCAGCCTGCGGGTATATTCCGTGGCAGGCAACTGTGATTACGGTGCTCTGGAGCCGCTGGATGGGCTGGCAGGCTTCGATCAGACGGTGGTTTTTTATACACACGGTCACATGTACGGTGTAAAATACGATCTGGACACGCTGGCAGACGCTGCCGCCGCCCGGGGTGCAGAGGTGGCGCTGTTCGGCCACTCTCACATCCCCCATGCAGAGCAGCGGGGCAAGGTGTTCCTGTTCAACCCCGGCTCCTGCGGCCGCTGCTACACCGGCGCAGACACCTACGGCCTGCTGACGCTGGAAAACGGCGCAGTGACCGCCTATGAACATAAAGAGGTACCCAAGCAATGAGCATCAATGAGGTGCGCTATCTGCCGGAATGCGGCAGCACCAACGCTTACGTAAAGGAACATTTTGAGGAGTTTGGCCCCGTGGCGGCGGTATATACCGAAAACCAGACCGCCGGGCGGGGGCGGCTGGGCCGCAGCTGGGTAAACGCCGAGGGCAAGGCGCTGTACTATACGGTCGCCATCCGGGAGCCGCTGGCACAGCCCGCCACCCTGCCGCTGCTGGCCAGCCTTGCGGTGCGCCGTCAGCTGCAGCTGCGCTACGGTGTGGACTGCCAGATCAAGTGGCCCAACGACCTGCTGCTGAACGGCAAAAAGATCGTGGGCATCCTGTGCGAGAGCGTGAGCTACGGCTACCAGCAGCAGGGGCGCGGCATTTTGTGCGGCATCGGCATCAACCTGGCACAGCCGCAGAGCTATTTTGATGCAGCCGGCCTGCCCCACGGCACCTCGCTGGCACTACAGGGCGCTGCGGTGGATCTTGCCACCGACCCCTCCTGGCTGGCCGAGGGCCTGACCGACTTTGGCTTTGACCGCAACCTGTACACCTTTGCGCGGGATGGCTTTGCGCCGTTCCGGGAGGAGTACAAGGCCGCCTGTGTCAATCTGGGCCGCCGGGTCACCTTTGACCTGCCGGATGGCAGCCAGGGCACAGGCGAGGCCATCGATGTAGATGCAGAGGGCCGCCTTGTGGTGCGCACCGATGCCGGGGAGCAGCATGTTTTTACCGGCGAAGTGTCGGTGCACGGCATCTACGGGGCCGTATAATTTATAAAAGGGGCAGATGCACAACCGTGCACCAGCCCCTTTTATCTTTGACGATTTGGAATGCGCTTCAAACACCTTTTTACGGGAGAGGGTCATCTTTTCCGCTTCATCTGGCGGCGGCGCTGGTTCAGGGTCAGCCCGCCGCAGCGCAGGGTGGCAAAGCTCAGCACGCACAAAAGCAGGATCAGGGCGCAGAGCAGCACCAGGGTGGACTTTATGTCGGTGCGGAAGTCCGAAACATATTCCCGGTGGGTCACAAGATCTACCTGCCCCACTGCGTAGCCGTCCAGATAGACGGTGGCGGTGCCCAGTTTCTGGCCCTCTTTTACGGTGGCAGAAACGCTCTCCGGCAGGTCAAAGGCATAGCTCACCCGGTCGTCGGTATGGCCGTAGCCGCTGACCGGCGCGGCAGCGTACAGCTCCACCGCCGGTTCGGTGCGGCATTTGGTCAGGTCCACGGTGGTCAGCACCGTTTGGGTATCCACCAGCGGCCGGTCGGCAAAGCTGGCGTAGGCCCAGTCGAACAGATCGTCACACTCGGTAAACAGGTGATCCAGCGTATCACAGCCCAGGATCACCAGCCCGTAGGTGTGGCCGTCCTGCCGGGCAAAGGCCACCACGCAGCGGCCCGCCAGGGTGGTAAAGCCGCCCTTGACCCACTGGATATACTCCCGGTAGTTGGTGCTCTCGCTGTTCATCAGGCTGTTGGAGGTGCTGATGGTGTATTCTGCCTTGCGCAGATTGGTGGCAGGTATCACATAGCTGGCGGTGCCTGCCGCCTGCGCAAAGGTCTGGTTTGCGGCACAGGCCGCCGCGATCTTTGCAAGGTCCTGTGCGGTGGACACGTTGCCGTAGTCATACAGGCCATGGGCACAGGTAAAGTTGGTGCCGGTACAGCCCAGCTGCGCCGCTCTGGCGTTCATCTGCTGCACAAAGCCCACGATGCTGCCACCCACATCCCAGGCGATGACGCTGGCGGCATCGTTGGCGCTGACGATGAGCATGGCGTTCAGCAGGTCGATGCGGCGCACGGTCTCGCCGATGCGCAGCCCCATGGT
>CAKTFD010000072.1 GCA_934553285.1 uncultured Faecalibacterium sp.
ATATATAGCAGGGCATTTCTAGCAATGGGAATGTCCTGCTGTTTTTATATGGCAAATGCAAGTGTTTGTGGTTGCGTAAAATGGTAACAGTAAGTGTCGAGTTTCGTACCCAAAAATTCTTGGGTACGGTTCTGGGTACAAAGAGCCATTTTAGAGCCAAAAAGGCACCCGTATGGGTGTCTTTTTTGTATCTCAGGCCAGCCAGGGCTTGAATGCCCTCATTTCATCTATCATTCTGAGAGAATCGTGATAGATGAAATGATAGATGAAAGCCGTTACTAGGCGTATATAAAACAGCCACAATAGCAGTCCATGTCAGGTCTGGCACCCCACTAAGAGGGGACTATTCCAGGAACAGGCCGGCTCACTCTCCATCCTCTGCGGGCAGCTGGTTCCACAGGCGGTAGTAGATGCCCTGCTTTTCCAGCAGCTGGGCATGGGTGCCCTGTTCCACGATGCCCTCCTCCCCCAGCACAAGGATGCGGTCGTAATCCTTGATGGTGGTCAGGCGGTGGGCGATGGTCAGGGTGGTGCGGCCATGGGCCAGCTTTTCCAGGCTCTGCCCCACAAGGATCTCACTCTCGTTGTCCAGTGCGCTGGTGGCTTCGTCCAGGATCAGGATGGGCGGGTTCTTTAAGAACACCCGGGCGATGGCGATGCGCTGCTTCTGCCCGCCGGACAGCTTGACCCCGCGCTCGCCCACATAGGTGTCAAAGCCGTCTTTCAGGGCAAGGATAAATTTTTCAGCACCGGCCAGGCGGGCAGCTTCCACGATCTCTGCGCGGGTAGCGCCGGGCTTGCCGTAGGCGATATTCTGCGCCACCGTGCCGCTGAACAGATATACGTCCTGCTGCACGATGCCGATATCCTGCCGCAGGCTTTTCAGGGTAACATTGCGGATATCCTGCCCATCGATGAGGATGCGGCCGCTGGTCACCTCGTAAAAGCGGGGGATCAGGTTGCACAGGGTGGTCTTGCCGCCGCCGGATGCACCCACCAGCGCCAGGCGCTCCCCGGCACGGATATCCAGGCTGACATCGTGCAGCACCTTGTTGTGGTCGTCCGGGTACTCAAAGCTGACCCGCTCGAACCGGATCTCGCCGGGGCCGGGCTGCAGGGGCACTGCATCCGGTGCGTCCTGAATGGCCACCGGTGTGTCCATGATCTCGGCAAAGCGCTCGATGCCGGTCATGCCCCGCTGGAACTGCTCGGCAAACTCCACGATGCGCCGGATGGTGGCGATCAGGGTGGTCACATACAGCATGTAGGCCACCAGGTCACCGGCGGTGATCCTGCCATATACCAGTGACAGACCGCCTGCCAGGATGACCACCAGATACATCAGGCCATCGAACAGCCGGGTGGAGGTGTTGAATGCTGCCATGGCATAGTAGCCCAGGGTCTTGATCCGCTCAAAGTCCTTGTTGCCTTTGGCAAACTTTTCCCGTTCCTCGTTTTCAGCGGCAAAGGCTTTTACCACCCCCTGCCCCAGCAGGCTGTCCTCGATGGTGGAGTTCAGCTCACCGATCTGGACACGCTGCTGGCGGAACCGTGCCCGCAGCCGCCCGTTCAGGTAGACCGATACCACCGCCATCAGGGGCACGCAGGCAAACACCGCCAGCGTCAGCAGAACGCTGGCGCGGCACAGGATGACAAAGGACGCTATGATCTTGATGCCCGCGATGAAAAACTCCTCCGGGCAGTGATGGGCAAACTCGGTCACATCGAACAGGTCGTTGGTGATGCGCCCCATGATGGTGCCCACCTTGGTGTTATTGTAGTAGGTATGATCCAGCCGCAGCAGGTGATCGAATGCATCCCGGCGCATATCGGTCTCGATATGCACGCCCATGATGTGGCCAATGCTGGACATATAATAGCTGGCAGCACCATCGATGATGCGCAGCACAAGGTAGACCGCTGCCAGCCGCAGCACGATATCCACCGTCAGGGTGATGCCCACCCCCATTGCGGCGTTGGTAATGGTGCTCATGATCTTGGGCAGCACGATATCACACAGGGTGGTCAGCGCTGCGCAGAACAGATCCAGCAGCAGCACCATTTTATAGTTTGCCAGATAGGGCATGAACCGCCGGAGCAGCGCACCGCTGCTGACATGGTGTGCCCCGGGGTCGCTAGTCTTGTTTTTGGGCATGGTTCCTCCGTTTGTTTTTTCTGTAAAACTGCCGGTCCTTCCCCCGGGCAGGCGCGCACAGCGCCGGCGCAGGGTGTGCTCTCCGGCAGTTTTCTTATTTTTTGCTGTAATCCCGCTCGCCGTAGATGGCGGTGCCGATGCGCACAAGGGTAGCGCCCTCCCGGATGGCGTTTTCAAAATCGCCGCTCATCCCCATGGAGAGGGTCTGCATCTCCACGTTCTGGTAGCCCCGCTCCCCGGCGCGGACGAACATCTGGTACACCTGTGCCAGATACCGGCGGTTGCGGGCATCATCGTCGTTCACAGGCGGAATGGCCATCAGGCCCCGGACCCGGATATGCGCCTGCGCGGCAGCGGCATCCAGCAGCGGCCACAATGCATCCGGAGATGCACCGGTCTTGCTCTCCTCGCCGCCGATGTTCACCTCCAGCAGGATGTCCTGCACGATACCGACCTTTGCGGCCTCCTTCTCGATGGCCAGCAGCAGGTGCTCGCTGTCCACGCTCTGGATCAGGCTGGCACGCCCCAGCACCTTTTTGATCTTGTTGGTCTGCAGGTGGCCGATAAAGTGGCTGGGCTTGCCGCAGTAGGCTCCGGCATCGTAGTTTGCGCACAGCTCCTGCACATGGTTTTCTCCAAATACATCGATGGGCAGGGCCGCACTGGCTGCAATGGTCTGCGCCGTGCGGGTCTTGCAGGCGGCGCACAGCTGCACCGCCGCCGGGTCGCGGCCTGCCTGCCGGGCGGCCGCAGCCATCTTTTCCCGGATCTCGTCCACTGCCTGCCGCATCTCTTCCAATGTCTTTTCTGCCATAAGGCTCAGTCCTCCTCGGTATATCTGGCGCGCTCGCCGCCGATCAGTTTCGGGCGGGTGCGGGCGCACAGGATGTTTGCTTCGCCGATCTTTGTAAGGCGCAGCCGCACCGGCACCGCCACCCGTTTCAGGTGCATCCCGATCAGGGTGCCGCCGATATCCATGCCCGCATGGGCGCGGATCTCCTCCACCGCGACAGGCTGCTTAAAGTTTTTCCAGCAGGTCGTGGCCCAGCTGCCGCCCGCATGGGGGCGCGGCACCACACACACTTCCTCCCAGCCGTATTTTTCAGCAGCTTCCCGCTCGATGATGATGGCGCGGTTCAGGTGCTCGCAGCACTGCGCTGCCAGCCAGATACCGTTTTCGGCCAGCACGGGAGCAATGCCCGCGTACAGTGCCCGGGCCGCCTCGATGCTGGAATCCTTGCCGATGTGCCCGCCCACTATCTCACTGGAGGAGCAGCCCACCACGAGCACCTCCCCCTTTTTCAGCTTTGCCTGGGCCAGCAGTTCGGTCACTGCCTGCCGGGCCTCGTTCTCGATCTGTTTTTCAAACGCTTCGGTCATACAAAACACCTCGTTTATCGGTTTGCGGGCAGCAGGCTCTTTGCCCCTGCCGCGCCGAAATACACCTTGCTCTCCACCGGACACACGGCTGCGCAGCTGTCCTGCGCAAGGCAGGTAAAGGTCTGCTCCCAGCGGCCGGTAGCCGGGTCCACAGCCTCGGCGCAGGGTGTCTCGGCGGTGCGGCGGAACAGCCGCTCCTGCATATTCTGCCCCGCCCGCAGGGCGATGCCCCGCAGCAGGGTGCTGTCGGCATTTTTTTCCAGCCAGCTGCTGCGCGCCCAGCGGTAGCTGATGTACAATGTACCGTCCGTATCCACCGCCAGTGCGCCGGGGTAGCCCGGCAGGCCGCTGAATGCGGCCGTGCAGCCCCGGCCCCCGGCAGTCAGCTCCCGGGCATCGGCATCCACCGCCCAGACGCAGCGGCTGCCAAGGTCGGAGACATACAGGGTCGCGCCGTCCCGGCTCAGTGCCAGGCCGGAAGCGCCTGCCACACCGCCCAGCACCTTTTCCACCGTGCGGGCAGCGGGGTCGTACACGTACACGCAGCCGGTAGCGGTGTGCGCCAGCAGCTCGGTGCGCAGGGCGTTTTCCAGCCCGTTTTCTGCCCCTGCAGCCGCTGCCACTGCAAAATACACCCTGCCATCCGGTGCAGCTTCCACTGCAGAAACTGCGCCCAGCGGCGCGCCATCCAGCTGGGTGACCACCTGTTCCACCGCCGCACCCCAGCTGTCGTGGCTGGCGCGGCACAAGGAGCTGCCGGCGGGGGTGAGCAGGGTCAGCCACACATCCCCTGCGGCATCAAAGGCAAACCCGGTCAGCTCCCCTTCCACGCTCAGGATGGCGGCACTGTGGCTTCCATCAGTACGCACAAGGTCGCTGGTGCGCTTTTTCAGGGCCGCACCGTTCCAGGCGGCTGCATACACAAGGCCTTCGCGGGTGCGGATGCAGTCCACGCCCTGATATTCGCCCAGCTCCATCCGCTCCCTGCTGTCGGCCGAAACTGCCGTGCACAGCGCACCGGTATCCTGCCGGAGGTCGGGGGCCTTATAGCGCTGGGGCGGGGTGTCGATGGGGCGGAAGCCCAGCACATACACCAGCGCCAGCAGAATGGCCACCCCGAACATAGTGCTGGCGGTGCGGAACCGCTTGAGCATGGCATCCCGCTCGACCGCCATCTGGGCGGCATACTCCGCACGGCGGCGTGCCGCCAGCGCATTGGCGCGGTTGGCGCGGCGCATCCAGCGGTCCACAAACAGGGCCACCCTCGGCCCCACCGTGAGGGACGCAATGGCCAGGATGAGCAAAAATTCGATCAGTCCGATTCGCATAAGCGCTTTCCTTTGTTCTTTGAGATCCTGCGGGCAGAATACCGCCCTTTATCGCTAAAGTATAGCATTCCCACACAAAAAGGGCAAGCGGGGTACGATTTTTGCCATGGCATTGCCGCAAAATGATTGCTGCCCTCCCGCCCGGTGTGGTATACTGGATACAGGCAGACCCTGTTTTTCCAAACCATTCACTTAAACTTCACAGCTTTTTCCAATTCTTGCATTAAAATAGGGATATATTCTGATATTTTATCGATTTTATAAGTTCGTTATAGGGAGGAGTCCTGTTCTTATGGCAAAGATCTTGATCGTTGACGATGAGCCGCGCATCCGGGAGCTGATCCGTGAGCATCTGCAGCATTCCGGCTACATCTGCGAGGAAGCCGGGGACGGCTCTGCGGCACTGGCGCAGCTGTCCGGCGGCGGGTTCGATCTGGTGATCCTGGATCTGATGATGCCTTTTATGGACGGCATGACCTGCCTGCGGGAGATGCGCGCCCGCCACATCAACACCCCGGTCATCATCCTGACCGCCCGGGGCGAGGAGTACGATAAGCTGGCCGGGCTGGAAAGCGGCGCAGACGACTACGTGGTAAAGCCCTTCTCCCCGCGGGAGCTGGTAGCCCGGGTGCGGGCCGTGCTGAACCGCACCATGCCCCGCCCCACCGAGGCCGCCGATACCATGACCTTTGGCGAGCTGACCATCGATACCGCCAGCCACACCGTGCGGGTATCCGGCGAGGATGTGGCGCTGACCCCCAAGGAGTTTGACCTGCTGGTGTTCCTGGCCTCCAACAAGGGCATTGCCCTGAGCCGGGAAAAGATCCTGCAGAAGGTGTGGAACTACGACTACTTTGGCGAGGACCGCACCGTAGACACCCACGTAAAGATGCTGCGGGGCCATCTGGGCAGGTGCCGCAGTTACATTGCCACGGTATGGGGCATCGGCTATAAGTTCGACCCCGATGCCGCCCGTTGACCAAAGGAGCGTGCAGTTCATGCGGCGAACCACCCAAGCGCGGCACACCCTGGGCATCCGCGGGCAGCTGATGTGGTTTTTGTGCTTCATCTGCCTGTTTCTGCTGGGGCTGTTCTGGCTGCTTTCCACCCAGCTGCTGGAGCCTTTGTACACCAAGCACATCGAGGCCCAGCTCACAAACCAGGCCGACAGCATCGTGGAACGGCTGGACGCCTCTCTGGCGGAAGGCAATGTGCTGTCCAGCTGGTCTTTCGGGCAGCTGTATATCAACAACGATTTTTTTGATAAGCTCACCCTGGAGCTATACACCAAAGGCACGCTGAACAGTTTCTGCGTGGATATCTCCGACACCACCCTGCACACCATCTATAAGATCGAGAACCAGTCCTTCTGCAACCTGCACGGCACCTACCTGTCGGACTCGGCCAACAACGACAAGATCATTGCCACCGCTCTGGCCATGCGGCGCAAATGCCGCAGCCTGGGCAGCTTTGTGCAGACGCTGAACCCGCCCCGGCTTTCCGGCTCGGCCCAGCTGCTGGTGGGGCGCACCACAGCCGATGGCAGCTACACCGTGCTGGTGACCACCAGCCTTGTGCACGTTGCCGAGGCCGGCAATGTGCTCAGCACCCTGCTGCCGCTGGCGGCGGCGCTGATCTTTGTGTTTGCCATGTCAGCGGCCTGGCTGTTCAGCGAGTGGTTCACAAAGCCGCTGCGGCAGCTCTCCAGCGCCGCCCGGCAGATGGCACTGGGCAACTACGCCGTACAGGTGGACAACCGCCGCAACGATGAGCTGGGCGACCTGGCCCGGGACTTTAACCACATGGCGGAGGAGGTGCAGCACGCGGTGCAGATGCAGCGCGACCTGCTGGCCAATGTTTCCCACGACCTGCGCACCCCGCTGACCCTGATCAAGGGCTACGCCGAGACCGTGCGCGACCTGACCGGCGACGACAAGGCCCACCGCGATGAGCAGATGAACATCATCGTGGACGAGGCCGACCGCCTGACCGCGCTGGTATCCAGCGTGATGGAGCTGAGCAAGGTGACCAGCGGCACCTACAAGTGCGAGCGGGTGCACTTTGACATGGGGCAGCTGTGCGATGAGGTGAGCGAGCGCTACGATGCTATCTGCGCCCAGAACGGCTGGCAGCTGCAGCTGGAGCTGCCGGACGAAGAGCTGCCGGTATACGCCGACCCGGATATGATGCAGCGCGCGCTGCACAACCTGCTGGGCAACGCCATGCACCACATCGGCAAGGACGGCATCTTTGTACTGCGGGCCTTCCGCTGCTCTGAGGGCGTGCGGGTAGAGGTAGAGGACCACGGCCCCGGCATTGCTGCCGCCGACCTGCCCTATATCTTTGACCGGTACTACCGCTCCCGCTCGGATGCAGGCAAGCAGGGCACCGGCCTGGGGCTTTCCATCACCAAGGCCATCTTCCAGCAGCACTGCTTCCGCTTTGGCGTACAGAGCACCGTAGGCAAGGGCACCATCTTCTGGTTCGTCATGAGCGATCTGCCCTATGTGGACGATACCGGCGGGAACTGAGCGCCCTTTTGCTATAACCTAAAATGAGGAGCTGCGGGCACCGCATCTGGTGCCGCAGCTCCTCATTTTTTATGTTGTTGTGCTCTCTGCCGTATGGTAGATGCCAAAGGTGTTGTCCGGGGCGGGCATCTCCACGCGGGAGGCGCGGTCGTTCACCGCCCACATCATGCCGCCCATCCCGGCCAGAACTGCCAGAACAATGAGCCATTTTACTGCATTGGGTAATTTTTTCATCCTATATTCCTCTCCGTGTCGTCCGGTCTGCACCGTTTGCGGGCGGTGCGCAGCAGCGCAGCCGCCTCGGCAGCCGAAAGCGCCTGCACCCACCCGGGGCGCGTGCCTGCGCCCGCGCCGGTGCTGCCCGCCTCGGCAAAGCCGGCCAGCGCCGTGTCGGTGCGGTCGTTCCAGCCGGCAAAGCCCTCCGGCGCGATATGCGCCCCCAGGCGGCAGTCCAGCACCGCCGTTTTGCCGGTGGGGCGCCAGGGCCTGCCCAGATAGATGCTGCCCGCCGGGCAGTCTGAAACAAAGTCGCAATCCCAGAACACAAAGCCCAGCCCCGCCGCCGCGCCGGAGGGCGCGGTGACCCAGCTGTGCGCCAGGCCGTTGTTCACGGTGCGCAGGGTGCACTGCTCAAACAGGGCGTCCGCCCCGCCAAAGATAAAATCGATATCCCCTGCGATCTCGCAGGCGCTGTAATACTGCGCGCTCGCCCGGCGGGGTGCCAGCCCACGGGGGCCAAGGAAACCGTCCTTCTCCCGCTCTTTCTCCGGCAGAGGGGCGCAGAACAGGGTATCCTGGTTGCCCAGCAGGCGCACCCGGCAGAACGCTGCGCGGGCACTGTCCACATATGCTGCAATGGCCTGCCCCGCCTTTGCGCCGGGGCCTGCATCGTTTTCAATGGTCATATCTTCCACCCGCAGCTTTTCCCCGCTGAAAAACGCGGTATAGCTGCGGAAGGTATGGGTGGGCCGCCCGTCCGGATGCGGCAGCTTGCCGCCATCGTTCCACACCAGCCGGGTGGCATCCATGCCTGCCCCGGCAAGGGTGATCTCTTTTTTCTCGCAGACGAGTTTTTCCCGGTAAATGCCCGGCGCGATGCGGATGACCGCAGGGCAGTCATAGGGCACGGCCAGCACCGCCTCGGATACCGAGGCAAACTGCCCGCTGCCGTCCTGTGCAACGGTAATGGTAAGCATAAGCAGCCTCCTGCGCCCGGCAGCTGCCGGGCTGAAAAATATGCTTTCAGTATACCCCTCCTTTCCGCAAATTGCAACGGAAGATCCGTAAAGTCTGACGGTATCGCCTCTCATCCGGCGCTGCGCCTCACCCGCTCTTTTCCAGCCGGAGCACGGCGGCGGTGATATCATCCGGGCGGCCGGTCTTTTGTGCGCGGATGCGGGCAGTTTCCACCAGTGCCTGAGCGATCTTTTCCGGCGCATCTCCCGCCGCTGCCGACAGCTCCAGCTGCTTTGCCACCCAGCCGGCCCCATCCACCAGCAGACCGTCCGATACCAGCACCGCGTAATCCCCTGCCGTCAGGTGCACCACCCGGCTCTGCCCATTCACCCCGCCCAGCACCCCGATGGGCAGCGAGGCCTCGCCCACAGCCCGCACCCGCCCGCCATGTACCAGAAACCCCGGTGCCGCCCCGGCCTTGAACAGCCGCGCGGTGCCGGTGTACAGATCCACGCTGATAAGGTCCAGGGTCGCGCCGCTCTCATCCTCGCTTTTCAGCGCCAGCGCCACATTTACCAGCCTTGCCGCCAGCTCAGCGGTAAACCCCGCTTTCAGCAGCCGGGCAGTCAGCTCCGCCGCCAGATTGCCGTCCACCGCCGCTGGGCGTCCGGTGCCCATGCCATCGCACAGGATCATCTGCGCCGCTGTCGGGCTGCAGAACTGCTGCACGGCATCGCCGGAAACATCCCCCCGGGCGGCAGCGCCTGCCGCACCGAACACGGCCCGCAGCGCAGGCTTTTCGCTGAACAGCAGGGTGGTCATCCCCTTGCAGGAGAGCACCTGCGGCACCTCCAGCGTGCGGCGGCAGATATGCCCCACCTCCCCGGCCAGCGCCGTCAGCTCCTGCGGGGTGAACCGGGTGCGCGGCAGGGTGACGGCGGCATGGGTGCGGCCAAGGTCGTCCAGCGTGACGGCGCACTCCTGCGGTGGCGCACCCAGCCCGGTAAAAAACTCCGCCACCCGGCTGGATCTATAAGGTTCCGGGTCGCCGGGCCGGCCCAGCTGCTCGCTGAGCACCCCCAGCGCCTCCGCCACTGCACTGTACTGCTCGGTCAGGGCGGTGCGCATGGCCTCGGCGTGTACCCGCGCCTCCTTACGGCTGCGGTACAGCGCAAAGCTGCGCCCCGCCGCCGCGCACAGCGCCGCCGGGTGGATGCAGCGGGACAATTGCCCGGGCAATTGCGTGGTCTCCACGCTGCCGTTCTGTTCCAGCAGCGGGCGCAGCGCCTCCATGCCCGCCAGCGTTGCGGCATACTCCTGTTTCCAGCAGGTCTCCCGCCGCCCACAGTTAAAACAAAGGGTATCGTGCGTATTATCTATTACCCAGCGGAAGCTCTCCCGCCGGTGCGGCAGCCCCTCGTAGACCGCATTGACCGTATCTGCCAGCGAGGCAAGGCTCTGCGCCACGGCATCCAGCCGGGTGGCCGCAGCCGTGCTGCGCCCGGGGTGCGGGGCTTTTTCCTCTGCCTGCGGCGTTTCCGCCACCGGAGCCAGCCAGCCGCCGGGCAGCAGGCAGACCACTGCCATGCCGCCGCAGATACTGAACAGGATGCCAAAGGCGTTTCCGGGCGGCTGCACGCAGAGCACCCCGGTCACGCAGCCGCCCGCATAGGCGGCCAGGGTCTCCACCCGCCGTCCGGGGGCCAGTACCACCGCAGCTGCCGTGGCGCAGCCAAGCCCTGCCGCAGCCGGTGCCAGGGCGGGGTCGGCGGCGCAGAGGGCTGCCCCCAGCACCGCACTGCCGCTCAGGGCTGCCAGCTTCTGTGCCCGGCAGCACAGGGCCAGCTCGGCAGCGGCACACACCAGCACACCCGGTGAAAAATACCCCCACCGCACACTGCCCAGCGCTGCCGCCACGGCAGCGCCCACCAGCAGTGTGCCCATGCCCGGGCGCTCCGGCGCAAACCGCCGCAGCCCAAAGCCGATGCCTGCCGCCAGCAGCGCATCGGCTGCGCTGTAGAGCAAAAGGTCTGCCCCGCCGCTGCTGCCCAGCGCAAAGCACAGCGCCATGCCGGTCAGGGTGCCGCAGCCCGCCAGCACCGCCGGCCCAAACTTTTGCGGCAGCAGCCAGCGGGCGGCCACGGCAGCGCCCAGTGCACACAGCTGGCACAAACTGCGCAGCGAAAGCGCCCCCAGCCCATGCAGCAGCAGCCCCAGCGCCGCCCCGGCTGCGCAGGGCGCAAAGCAATCCTCTGCCAGACCCAAAGTCAGCCCCAGTCCAAAGGGCATCAGCGCGCCGTACAGCACCGCCCAGCCGCCTGCAAACCCGATGCCCACCGCCGTCAGCCGCCGCGCAGCCGGGCGCAGCATCGCCCGCGCCGCCAGCGGCGAAGGCTGCAGGAACCGCCCATCCGAAGATAAAACACCCATCCGCTCTGTCATGTATATTCCCCGCTTTCCTGCGGGGCATTTTAGTTCTGTTCCCCGCACGTTCTGCATATACTGTAGCGCGGGGCTGCGGCATTTTTTGGCGCGGTGCAGAGAACTGCCCCAAACCCGCCCAAAGACGCAAAAAAGCCCTGCGGCCGTCATTTTGCCGCAGGGCTTTGGGGGGATTTTCAATTGTTCAGCAGAAATAGTGGATTTTTCTGGAAGTGGACTCCACGATCTTCTGATACCGCGCGATCTCCTCCGGCGTGAAACCGTGTATCTCCTGCCAGTCATAGCCCGGCAGCCAGCACACTGCTGAGTGGAAACAATCTTCTGCATCCGGTTTTTCAAGGTACA
>CAKTFD010000073.1 GCA_934553285.1 uncultured Faecalibacterium sp.
AAAGCACTGGTACGCGCCAGCTCGCAGGGCACGCTCCGCACCGAGGAAGTGGCGCATTTTGGCAGCACAAACGACATGGACTATCACATCCTCTCCATGGACAGCGAAGCGTTCCAGCAAACGGCAGAATTGCTTTCCACCGTCTCCTGCCGCAAAAAGCTGAATCAAAACTATTCTGCCTACATCCACAATACCTTCCCGGTACAGTCGGTCACCGTCAGCTTTTATGACGATGCCGAGAACCAGAAGTTTCTGCTGACCGTATATTCTGACGGCGTGTGCATCCTGAACAGCGCCTATGTCAGCGTAAAATATCCCGGCGGCGGCGCAGCAGAGCTGTACCAGCAGCTGGCGGGGCTGGGGAAGTAAAAACAAAAACCGGGGCGCACAGTTGGTCAAGCTGTACGTCCCGGTCTTGTTTTTTCTTTGCGCCAGATGTGGTACCAAACACAGCCGGTGCCGCGCAGGGAGCTGCAGAGCAAACCAGGCTGCAGCTCCCGGAAAAAAGAGAATGGAATGGAGGAATTGGAGTGGAGCGTTTGCAGACGCTCCGGTTCTGGTGCAGCAGCGGTTAGAATTGTCTAACTACCGCTGCGAGAACAGAATATCACAGATGGTTAGTCTTGTCAATCCTTTTTTCGGAACTTTTTTATCCAGCTGCGTTTTCAGCCGGTTTTCTACATTCTGCCCAAAGAACGGCCTTTGTGCTGGAAGAAAACCCACTTATTATCTATTGCAATTTGGGGTGGTTCTTGTTACTATAGAGGCACAAGATTTTGTGGATAGGTTTTCATCTTCATCTACAGCTTGTAGTCGTGAGCTGTCAGGCCGGGCAGGGGGGCCTGCCGTACCGGCAGCTCCGGCAGATCCGCCCCCAGAAAACCGCCAACAAGGAGCGGTTTTTCAAAGGCTCAATAGTTAGAACATGCTAACCGCATGATGGAGCAAGGAGGTTCCAATGATCCAGTTTGAACAGTGGGAAGGTTTTGAAGGCCGTATCTGGAAGGAAGAAGTCAACGTGCGCGACTTTATCCAGAAGAACTACACCCCGTATTACGGGGACGAGAGCTTTCTGGCAGGGCCTACCCAGGCGACCGACCAGCTTTGGGGTGCCCTGCAAAAGCTGCAGAAGGCCGAGCGCGCCAAGGGCGGCGTGCTGGATATGGAGACCGAAGTGGTCAGCAGCCTGACCGCTTACGGCCCCGGCTATATCGACGAAAGCCTGAAAGACCTGGAGCAGATCGTCGGCCTGCAGACCGATAAGCCCCTGAAACGCGCTTTTATGCCCTACGGCGGCATCAAGATGGCGGAGCAGGCCTGCACCACCTACGGCTACCAGCCCAGCGCGGAGCTGCATAAGATCTTTACGGATTACACCCGCACCCACAATCAGGCTGTGTTCGATGCCTATACCCCCGAGATGAAGAAGGCACGCCACACCCATATCATCACCGGCCTGCCGGATACCTATGGCCGCGGCCGCATCGTGGGCGATTACCGCCGTGTGGCGCTGTACGGCATCGATGCACTGATCCAGTTCAAGCAGGAGGATCTTGCCAACTGCGGCGATGGCACCATGACCGATGATGTTATCCGCCTGCGGGAGGAGATCGCCCGCCAGATCAGCGCGTTGAAGGGCATGAAGAAGATGGCCGAGGCCTATGGCTGCGACATCTCCCAGCCCGCCAAGGACGCAAAGGAAGCCTGCCAGTGGCTGTACTTCGGCTATCTGGCCGCCATCAAGACCCAGAACGGCGCTGCCATGAGCGTGGGCCGCATCTCCACCTTCCTGGATATCTATATCCAGCGCGATCTGGACAAGGGCATCCTGACCGAGAGCCAGGCACAGGAGCTGATCGACCACATGGTCATGAAGTTCCGCATGGTCAAGTTTGCCCGCATCCCCAGCTACAACCAGCTGTTCTCCGGCGACCCCGTATGGGCGACCCTGGAGGTGGGCGGCATCGGCATGGATGGCCGCAGCATGGTTACCAAAAACTGCTACCGCTTCCTGCACACGCTGGAGAACATGGGGCCTGCCCCGGAGCCGAACCTGACCGTGCTGTACTCCTCCGCACTGCCCGAGGCCTTTAAAAAGTACGCCGCCAAGGTGTCCATCAACACCAGCAGCGTTCAGTACGAGAACGATGATGTGATGAAGCCGGTGTGGGGCGATGATTACTCCATCTGCTGCTGCGTGTCTGCTACCCAGACCGGCAAGGAGATGCAGTTCTTTGGCGCCCGCGCAAACCTGGCAAAGTGCCTGCTGTACGCCATCAACGGCGGCGTGGACGAAAAGAGCCACGAGCAGTGCGGCCCCAACTACGCCCCCATTACCAGCGAGTACCTGAACTATGACGAGGTGCTGCCCAAGTATGTGCAGATGCTGGACTGGCTGGCCGGGCTGTACGTCAACGTGCTTAACCTGATCCAGTATATGCACGACAAGTATTATTACGAGGAAGCCGAGATGGCCCTCATCGATACCGATGTGCGCCGTACCTTTGCCACCGGCATTGCAGGCTTCTCCCATGTTATCGATTCGCTGAGCGCTATCAAGTACGCTAAGGTAAAGGTGGTCCGGGACGAGAGCGGCCTTGCCACCGGATTTGAAATCGAGGGCGATTTCCCCAAGTACGGCAACGATGATGACCGCGCCGATGAGATCGGCGTGTGGCTGCTGCGCACCTTCCTGGAGATGATCAAAAAGCGCCATACCTACCGCAACTCCGAGGCGACCACCTCCATCCTGACCATCACCTCCAACGTGGTGTACGGCAAGTACACTGGTGCGCTGCCGGATGGCCGCGCCGCCTTTACTCCCTTTGCACCCGGCGCTACCCCCAGCTATGGTGCCGAGCAGAACGGCCTGCTGGCCTCGCTGAACTCGGTGGCAAAGCTGCCCTACCACTGGGCACTGGACGGCATCTCCAACACCCAGACCGTGAACCCCGAGGCACTGGGACACAGCGAGGGCGAGCGCGTGGAGAACCTGGTGCAGGTGCTGGACGGTTACTTTGACCAGGGTGCGCACCACCTGAACGTGAACGTCTTTGGCAAGGAGAAGCTGCTGGATGCCATGGAGCACCCCGAAAAGGAAGAATACGCCAACTTTACCATCCGCGTTTCCGGCTACGCCGTCAAGTTCATCGACCTGACCCGTGAGCAGCAGCTGGATGTGCTGGCCCGTACCTGCCATGCAGTCCTGTAACAACATCGGATATGTCCACTCGCTGGAGTCCTTCGGCTCGGTGGATGGCCCGGGCGTGCGCTTTGTGGTGTTTTTGCAGGGGTGTGCCTTGCGATGCAAATACTGCCACAACCCCGAGACCTGGGCAGAGGGCGGCACCCCGTGGACGGCACAGGCGCTGTTCCAGCGGGTATGGCGCTACCGCAACTACTGGGGCAAAAAGGGCGGCATCACGGTCAGCGGCGGGGAACCGCTGCGGCAGATGGCATTCCTTACAGAATTTTTTGCGCTGGCCCGTGCAAAAGGCGTGCACACGGCGCTGGATACCGCCGGGCAGCCTTTCCGCCCGGACGACCCGGCCTATCTGGCCGATTTTGACAGGCTGATGGCCAACACCAGCCTGGTCATCCTGGATCTGAAAGAGATCGACCCGGTGCGCCACCGGCAGCTCACCGGCAGGGACAACGCCAACATCCTGGCCATGGCGCGGCACATCTCCGACCTGGGGGTGCCGCTGTGGATCCGGCATGTTCTGGTGCCCGGCCTGACCGATGAGGAAGCCGGCCTGCGCCGCACGGCGGAGTTTATCCGCAGCCTGCACACCGTGCAGCGGGTGGAGGTGCTGCCCTACCACACGCTGGGGCTGTTCAAGTGGCAGAAGCTGGGTATCCCGTACCCACTGCCGGATGCTGTGCCGCCCACAGCGGAACAGGTGCAGCGGGCAGAGCAGCTGCTGGAGGTAGACCGCTATCCCGGGTAAAGCGGGACGATCTGTACTGCGCGCCGCTTCGCTCTGCGCAATTTCAGCGGAAAAATTGTTTTTGATCTCGGCACACCGGATCGTCTGCGGACGCTCCGGTGTGCCATTTTCACGGGGGAGGGGCGCAGAGATAAACGGCATCTGCCGTGCCGCTTCCTTCGGAAGCGCTGCGGAAAAATCTTGCGATGCCGTTTGCCTTTACAGCCCCTCCCGTGAAAATGGGTTTCCTTAAATTATGCCCAAAGCAACGCGGCGGGCATTCTGAATCGTTCTTCGTTCCCTCCTTGACTTCCCCGGGCGGCACCGCTATAATAAAGGGGTAAAAGGATAAATGCGTTTATCCGGGCAGAGTAGCGCTGCACAAGGTCTGCGCAGAGAGAACAGGTCGCTGGCTGAAAACCTGTTTGCAGACCGCCGCGCAAAGTGCGCCCGGGCAGCACACGGCGGGAACCCCTGCGGGAAGTATCGCTGTGCGGTATGCCGCCGTTACCGGCTTTGAGCGACAAACAGAAGTGGAACCGCGATTTTGACTGAAAACCGCCTTCGGAGCTGTGCTTTTGCACCGCCCCGGGGGCGTTTTGTTTTGCGGCTTCTGTTTGCCACAAAAAGGAGAATTGAGCATGCAGATTTTCAACACCCTGACCCGCCAGAAAGAGGAATTTGTTCCGCAGGTGCCCGGCGAATACCGCATCTATGTCTGCGGACCCACCGTTTATAACTATATCCACATCGGCAATGCCCGCCCGCTGATCGTGTTCGACACCCTGCGCCGCTATCTGGAATATCGCGGCAACAAGGTGCTTTATGTGTCCAACATTACCGATATCGATGATAAGCTCATCAAAAAAGGGCAGGAAGAGGGCACTTCCATGAAGGAGGTCGCACAGCGCTTTGAGGCCGAGTACCTCAAGGACGCCGCCGGGCTGAACTGCAAAAAGCCCACCGTGCAGCCCCGCGCTACCGAGCATATCGCCCAGATTTTGGATATCGTCAAGGACCTGATCGACTCCGGCCACGCCTACGTTGCCAAAAACGGCGATGTGTACTTCCGGGTCAAGAGCGACCCCAGCTACGGCAAGTTGAGCCACCTGAAACTGGAGGATCTGGAAAGCGGCAACCGCGAGCTGCGCAGCCGCATGGAGGACGACCTGAAAGAGGACCCCGCCGACTTTGCCATCTGGAAGGCTGCAAAGCCCGGCGAGCCTGCATGGGAAAGCCCCTACGGCATGGGCCGTCCGGGCTGGCACATCGAGTGCAGCGCCATGAGCCGCACCCATCTGGGTAAGACCATCGACCTGCACTGCGGCGGTCAGGACCTGATCTTCCCCCACCACGAAAACGAGATCGCACAGAGCGAGTGCGCCAACGGCTGCGAGTTTGCCCGCTACTGGATGCACAACGGCTTTATCAACGTGGATAACCAGAAGATGTCCAAGAGCCTGCACAACTTCTTTACGGTGCGGGATGTTGCGGATGTTTACGGCTACGAGCCGATCCGCTACTTCATGCTGACCGCCGGTTACCGTATGCCGTTGAACTACACGGTGGAGCTGATCGAAAGCTGCAAGAACAGCCTGGAGCGCCTGTACACCTGCCGTGAGAATCTGGATTTTGCCCTGAGCAAGGCCGATTTTGGCACCGACGAGACCCTGAAAGAAAAGGCTGCCGAGGCCCGCACCAAGTTCTGCACCGCGATGGATGACGATTTGAACACCCCGGATGCACTGGCCGCCGTGTTTGACCTGGTCAAGGAGATCAACACCCTGTCCGCTGCTTCCAGCAAGGCTGCACTGGAGACCGCTGCCGCCGCCTTTGACGAGATCACCGGCGTGCTGGGCCTGCTGTACAACCGCAAAAAGGACGAGGTGCCCGCCGAGGTGACCGAACTGGTGGAGAAGCGTGCTGCCGCCAAGAAGGCAAAGGACTGGGCCACCGCCGATGCCATCCGTGCCCAGCTGACCGAGATGGGCTGGGCGGTCAAGGACACCGCCCAGGGGCCGCAGCTGAGCAAGCTGTAAGCACCCGGAACGCCTGAGAGGGCGCGCCTGCCAAAAGTTGAAAGCATCTGCAACAAAAATTTGCCGGGGCCTGCAATGCTCCCCGGGCAAATGCTGCAGATGCTTTTTTTGTTGCGTCCTCTCCGCCCGCTGCGCAGGGGAGGGAAGAAGATTGATTTTACGGGTATTTCATGGTACTATAATTGCCGTGCCCTCTGCACATAAAACACAAAACAAGGAGAACTTGAAAAATGGATCATCTGCATAAATTTACCGCCCTTGCACTGAGTGCTGTGCTGGCTGTCTGCCTGCTGGCAGGCTGCGGCGCTTCGGCTTCCAGCACGGCATCTTCCGCCGCGTCCAGCGTGGCATCCTCTGCTGCTTCCAGTGCGGCATCCTCTGTGGCCTCTGCGCCCGCCGATGCCCAGGCAACCGTGGAGTTTACCGTGACCGGCGCAGACGGCAGCGCCTCCAGCGTGCTGCTGAACGTGACCGATGGCGAAAAGCTGAGCACTGCGCTGGCCGAGGCCGGCATCATCAGCCAGGAAGAGGCCGATGCGGGCTTTGTGACCACCGTAAACGGGGAAACGGCCGACTACAACAAGGACCAGGCCTGGTGGTGCCTGACCGATGCCACCGGCGAGATGACCACGGTGGGCGTGGCCGATATCGAACTGCACGATGGTGACAGCTATGCCTTTACCTACACCAAGGGGTAAAAAACCGGCATCCCTGCATACACGGGTGCTGCGGCTGGTGCTCGGCGGCCTGATGGGGGCGCTGCTGGTGGTAAGCAAGCAGGCCATGAGCGGTGTGCCCAACCTGGAACCGGTGAGCCTGCTCATCATCCTGTTTGCGCTGGAACTCCCCCGCGAAACGCCGGGAGCCATTACGGTATTCATCCTGCTGCAGGGGGTGCTGTACGGCTTTGGCCTGTGGTGGGTGATGTACCTGTATGTATGGTATCTGCTGGCGCTGCTGGTATGGCTGCTGCGCCGCATGGACAGCGCCTTTTTCTGGGCGGTGTTCAGCGGGCTGTACGGCCTGTGCTTTGGCGGGCTGTGCGCAGCGGTATATCTGTTTGCCAAGACCCCTGCCTTTGCACTGAGCTGGTGGCTCAGCGGCCTGAGCTATGATGTGATGCACGGCGTGGGCAACTTTGTGCTGATGCTGCTGCTCTACCGCCCGCTGCGCAGGGCGCTGCAGGCCGCCAGAAAACAGCTGCGGATATAACGGCTGCAGCAGAAAAGTGGATAGACGCAAAAACGGGGCTGCCGCACAGAAATGTGCAGCAGCCCCGTTTGACTGCTCAGAGCCAGCGCTCCGAGATGATCCACCACATGCCGGGCAGGTTGATCCGGCCAAGCAGATGTTCCAGTATGATCAGCATCTTATTCTCCTTTCAGACAGTCAGTTTCAGGCAAACAGGCTCTTGAGCAAAAACAGAAGCAGCTTTGCAAAACTGCCGCCGCCCAAGAGATCGAGCAGCGGCCCCAGGCTTTGAAACATGGAAGGTTTGCTCCTTTCGTTTCATTCCGGCCCGGCCCGGCGGGGTGCCGGGTGCCGGTCTGCCTTATATACGGTTCAGCCTGCCGCAGGATTGCAGGATGCAGGGTGGTAAATACTGGGAACATATGGCGGGCGTTATTTCTGGAGAGGGAACGCGGCCCAGCCAGGGTAGACGGCGCTTTGCCCCAGCTGCTCCTCGATGCGCAGCAGCTGGT
Organism: uncultured Faecalibacterium sp.; assembly: GCA_934553285.1. Lineage (GTDB taxonomy): Bacteria > Bacillota > Clostridia > Oscillospirales > Ruminococcaceae > Faecalibacterium. The sequence continues at coordinate 7,672 of CAKTFD010000073.1, forward strand.
TGTACTTTGCCACCCGCTCGGTACGGCTGGGGGCGCCGGTCTTGATCTGGCAGGTGTTCAGGGCAACGGCCAGGTCTGCAATGGTGGTGTCCTCGGTCTCGCCGGAGCGGTGGGAGCTGATGGCGTTGTAACCGGCCTTGTGGGCCATCTTGATGGCCTCCAAAGTCTCGGAGACCGAGCCGATCTGGTTCAGCTTTATCAGGATGGCGTTGCCGGCGCCCAGCTGGATGCCCTTGGCCAGCCGCGCGGTGTTGGTAACGAACAGATCGTCCCCCACCAGCTGTACCTTGCCGCCCAGTTCACGGGTCAGCTCCTGCCAGCCCTCCCAGTCCTCTTCGTCCAGGCCGTCCTCAATGGAGAGGATGGGGTACTTTTCCACCAGGCTCTTCCAGTGTGCGATCAGCGCGCTGGAGGTGAACTCGGTACCGGCCTTGGGCAGCTTATAAAAGCCCTTGCCCTTGGGGCTTTTCCATTCGGAGGCGGCAGCATCCATGGCCAGCATAAAGTCCCTGCCGGGCAGATAACCGGCTTTTTCGATGGCGGCCAGAATGGTCTCAAGGGCCTCCGCATCGCTGGAGAGGTCGGGCGCAAAACCGCCCTCATCGCCCACGGAGGTGGCCAGCCCTTTGGCTTTCAGGATGGCAGCCAGCGCGTGGAACACCTCGGCGCACCAGCGCAGCGCCTCCTTGAAGGAGGGCGCACCGACCGGCAGGATCATAAACTCCTGCGTGTCCACGGTGTTGGCGGCATGGGCACCGCCGTTCAGGATATTCATCATGGGCACAGGCAGGCGGTTGCCGTTTACGCCGCCCAAAAAGCGGTACAGGGGCATATCCAGCGCAGCAGCAGCTGCGCGGCAGGCTGCGATGGATACGGCCAGAATGGCGTTTGCGCCCAGATTGGACTTGTCCTTTGTGCCGTCGGCTTTGCACATGGCGGCATCGATGGCGTAGATGTCGGCAGCATCCATGCCCACAACGGCATCCGCGATGACCGTATTGATGTTTTCCACAGCCCGGGTCACGCCCTTGCCCAGGTAACGGCTCTTGTCGCCGTCGCGCAGCTCCAGCGCCTCGAACTCACCGGTGGATGCGCCGGAAGGTGCGCAGCCGCGCGCTGTGGTGCCATCGGTCAGGGTGACCTCGGCTTCTACGGTGGGGTTGCCGCGGGAGTCCAATATCTCGCGGCCCACAACAGATGCAATTTCCAGATAGCTCATCTTGAAAACCTCCTGAATATCATTTTGATCCCGGTGCTGCCCGGCAGGCAGACGGGGACTGCACTCGAATGGTTATACATAACTAACCGCTAATATGCTACCACGCTTTGTGCCCCGGTGCAAGAGCCGGTGCGTATGTTTGCGGCCGTAAATTTTTAACCGGGCGCAAAGCAGCGGGCCGGGCAGGCAAAGCGCCCCAAAACATACCGATAGTCTGCCCGCTGCAAAAGCGAGGATACGTTCTACCTGCCATGTTGATTTTATATGGCAGATATACCAAAAATCTTCTTTACTTTTTGGAAAGTTAGCTCTATACTGGGGTGCGGCTTTTACGCTGTTTTTATGAGAATGGTCGTTACAGAGGAGGATTTTTGCAATGAATAAGGATCTGACGGTGGGCAAACCGTCACAGGTACTGTGGCAATTCTGTCTGCCCATGTTCGGCAGCATCATTTTCCAGCAGCTGTACAATATCGCCGACAGCCTGGTGGCGGGCAAGTTTATCGGCGAGAATGCGCTGGCTGCGGTGGGCAACAGCTACGAGATCACCCTGATCTTCATCGCCTTTGCCTTTGGCTGCAACATCGGCTGCTCGGTCATCGTGTCCCGCTACTTTGGCGCAAAGGACTACGGCGAGATGAAGACCTCGGTGTACACCTCGCTGATCGGTTCCGCCGTGCTGTGCGCCGTGCTGATGGGCATTGGCCTGTTTGGCTGCGATGCCCTGCTGCAGCTCATCAACACCCCGGCGGAGATCCTGGCGGACTCTGAGCTGTATCTGGATATCTACGTCCTGGGGCTGCCCTTCATGTTCTTCTATAATATCGCCACCGGCATCTTCTCGGCGCTGGGCGACAGCAAGACGCCGTTCTACTTCCTGGCGGTCTCCTCGCTGTCCAACATCGGGGTGGATATCCTGTTCGTGGCCGGGTTCAGGATGGGCGTGGCCGGTGTGGCCTGGGCCACCTTCCTGTGCCAGGGCGTCAGCTGCGTGCTGGCCATGGCGGTGGTGTTCCGCCGCATCCGCGCCTTCCGTACCCAGGGGCATGTGGCGCTGTTCTCCTGGAATATGCTGGGCAAGGTGGCGGTGGTGGCCGTCCCCAGCATCCTGCAGCAGAGCTTTGTTTCGGTGGGCAACATCATCCTGCAGAGCGTCATCAACACCTTTGGCGCCAGTGTTATTGCGGGCTACTCTGCCGCTGTCAAGCTGAACAATATGGTCATCACCTCCTTTACCACCCTGGGCAACGGCATCTCCAACTACACCTCCCAGAACATGGGTGCCGGTAAGATGGACCGCGTCAAGGAGGGCTTTGGGGCAGGCCGCAACCTGGTGTGGCTGCTGTGTGTGCCGCTGGTGGTGCTGTACTTCTTCTTTGGCCGTTTCCTGCTGCTGCTGTTCATGAACGACCCGCAAGGCCCCGCCATCGATACCGGTATGCTGTTTCTGCGCATCCTGTCGCCCTTCTACTTTGTGGTGTCGGTCAAGCTGGTGGCAGACGGCATCCTGCGCGGCTGCGGGCTGATGGTGCGGTTCATGATCGCGACCTTTACCGACCTGATCCTGCGCGTGGGCATCGCCATTGTGCTCAGCGGCACTGCGCTTGGCTCTACCGGCATCTGGCTGGCATGGCCTGTGGGCTGGTGCATCGGCACGGCGCTTTCGCTGGTGTTCTACCTTACCGCTATCCGCAAGGCGCTGGCACAGCCGGTGCCGGTGGCGGAAGCAGAAGGACAGGCTGCGGAACCGCGTGCCGAGGCAGAGTTTGCCGCCGATGCCGAGATGGAAACACTGTAACCATTTTGCAATTTGTGAATCCGTTTCATGTCACAGATAAACAAAATGAGCAATTTGATATAGTGCACAAAAACGTATTTGAATTTTTGTATAAATTATCAACAAAGACGAGAAAAAGCGCCCAAAAGTATGGACGCTTTGTGAATTGCGGTTTTGGACCCGGATAGCTATAATAACAAACAAGAACAGAGGCAAGGTCGCTTTAGAGGGGAAGGGCCTTGCTTCCGTTTTTATCCATGAATCCTAATTTATCCTATAAAATACTCCGAAGGAGGAGATTTTTATGAAAAAGATGATCTCTCGTCGTCAGTTCCTGGCTGCTGCCGGTGTGGTTGCTGCAGCAGGTGCACTGACTGCCTGCGGCGGTTCTTCCGCAAGCACTGCAAGTTCTGCTGCCGGTTCTGCCGCTGGTTCCGCTGCTGCTTCCGGCAGCACCATCAAGGTGGGTGTCATGGGTCCCCTGACCGGCGATGTTTCCGTTTACGGCAAGGCCGTTGTCAACGGTGCCAGCCTGTACTTAAAGCAGGTCAACGAAAAGGGCGGCGTCAACGGCAAGCAGCTGGAGATCATCACCATGGATGAGCAGGGCGATGAGGCCCAGGCCGTTACCTGCTTTACCAAGATGGT
>CAKTFD010000074.1 GCA_934553285.1 uncultured Faecalibacterium sp.
ATGCTGCCGCAGCTGACCTTGACCAGAAAGGTGTACGCACCGGTAACGTGGTAGCACTGCAGCACCTCGCGGCTGTTCTGCAGCAGCTCCAGAAAAGCATCCTGCTTGGAGGGTGCCACCGAAAGGCTGATAAGGGCATCCACATACATCCGGTCGGCCGGGCGGTTCAGGGTAACGGTATAGCCGCTGATGATGCCATCGGTCTCCAGCTTATGGATGCGGCTGGAAACTGCCGGGCTGGTAAGCGATACCTGCTCGGCGATCTCTTTAACGGGCATCCGTGCATTTTTAGCCAGAAGCGAGAGGATTTTGCGATCAAGATCGTCCATAAAAAAATCTCCTTAAAAAATATGTTGGATTGTATAAAATTTTCTGAAAGTAAAGTTTTAATGTTGTGCAAACGCACAGAGATGGAATAAAATTTCGTTTCTGAAATTCTATGTTAATTATATAAAGTTTTCAGTAAAAAGTAAAGTATTATTTTAAAGCAAAATCTGAAAATATTGTTTGACAAGAAAAGAAAAACGGGTATAATACATCATGCAAGGCAGCGCACTATCAGACGCCTGCCAGTTAATATTGAGATTCACCACTTTATATACTTTCCCACCCCTCTATACACAAAAACCCGCTGCCAGGCGGGTTTTTGTGTTTGTTAAGGCTTTTTTGCAAAAACGGGGCCGCTGCACCAAATGCTGTGCAGCGGCCCCGTTTTCCTCTTATTTTACGGCTACAGCGCGTTTCAGCTGTTCCAGATCCCCGGCATCCGGGTGGGAAAGCGCCTTATCAAAATTTTCGATCAGCGCATCCAGATTGGGAGCGTGGCCGGGCTGTGCTTTCATCTGTTCGTACCGCTGACGGACGGACACAGGCATCCGGCCCTGGCACATAAAGCTGCCGATCACGGTGTTGCTCTCATCCAGCGCCTGCCGGGTGGCACCCAGGATCTTATCAAAATATGCTGCGCTGCCGCCAAACCCTGCCGTACCAAACAGAAAGACCTGTTTGCCGCGCAGCTGCTGCAGCAGTTCCAAAACGGCGGCATCTGCCCTGCCCTTGTCCGTCCAGAAGCCCACATACAGGGTATCTGCTGCCAGCGCGGCAGCATCCGGGATACCAAAATAGCAGCAGTCCTCCTGCGGCAGCTGATCCCGAAGGGTCTGTGCCAGCAGCTGGGTGTTGCCCGTTTTGCTGCTGTATACGATCGCGTAGCTCATTTTTTCCTCCTTGAGAGCAGCCTACTCTTTTTCATCCTCTGTCTGCCTGCGGCAGTACCTTTGCCGGGAGCGTACGGTCATCCCAGCCCGGCATCGTTTGTGCCAGCCCTGATAAAGACCATGGAAAGTATAGTACAGCCCCCTGCCAAAATCAAGTATTTTCTGCTGTCCTCCACGGAAATCAATTTTCCGAATAAAGGCTTCCCCCGGTCGGGGGAAGCTGTCACCGAAGGTGACTGATGAGGGCGCAGAACAGCAGCAGTTTGCCTTAAATACCCCTCATCCGGCGCTGCGCGCCACCTTCCCCCCAAGGGGTGAAGGCTTTTGCCCCGGGTCAGGTCGCAAAATTGATTTCCGTGGCTGTCCTCAGCCGTTTACGATGTTGTCGCCCCTGCCGGCCAGAAAGGTGCACAGGTTGTTGGTGGTGATCTCCAGCAGGCGTTGTAGCGCTTCCCGGGTCGCCCAGGCGATGTGCGGGGTAAGCACCGCATTCGGCAGCCCGCGCAGGCGGCTCTGCGGCGGCAGTGGTTCGGCGGCAAAGGCATCCGCCCCGTAAAACGCCAGCTGTCCGCTTTCCAGCGCATCGGCTACAGCGTCCTCATCCACCAGAGCGCCCCGGGCGGTGTTCAGCAAAATGGCACCGGGCTTCATCTGCGCAAGGGCCTGCCTGCTCATCAGACCCCGGGTCTCAGGTGTGGCCGGGCAGTGCAGGCTGAGCACATCGCTGCGCGCCAGCAGTGCGGCAAAATCCACAAATTCCACCCCGTCTGCAGCGTATGCCGGGCGCACCGTGCGGGTGCACACCAGCACCTGCATCCCAAAAGCCTTTGCAATGCGCCCGGCCTGGCGGCCGATGCTGCCGTAGCCATAGATGCCAAAGGTCTTGCCCTGCAGCTCCACCTGGGGCAGCAGGCCGTACTCTGCCGGGATGCCCAGCTGCCAGTATCCGGCTTTTACCGCCCGGTCGTACCGCTGGGCACACTGGCAGATCGCCAGCAGCAGGCTGAATGTCATCTGCGCCACACTGTAGGTAGAGTACCCCGGCACGTTGGCTACTGCCACCCCATGGCGGCGGCAGGCGGCAAGGTCGATGTTATCGGTGCCGGTGGCGATGATGCCCACCCATTTCAGGCGGGGGCACTGCGCCAGCACCGCTTCATCAATGCGGCACTTGTTGATGAGCACAAGCTCCGCATCCCCGATCCGGGGCGCTATATCCGCATAGTCCGTGCGCACATAGCTGGTGGTGTCCGGCACCAGTGCCTTCACCCCGGACCAGTCCAGGTCGCCTTCTTCCATCACATAGCTTTCCAGAATAACTGCCTTCATAGGCTGCAGATCCCTTTCTTTTTTACGTCATTCAATTTCTTTCAGCGGATAAAGTGCCAGCGCAAGGCTGTCGGTGCCGCCGTAGGGGCGGCTGTCCAGCGCTGCATAGCCCTTGGCCAGCAGCAGCGCCAGCCGCGCCCGATCCTCCAGCGGTACCCACACCGGCGCGGTGCAGGCAGGCACACAGCCGGTGGTCAGCAGAAAGCAGGGCGCCAGGCTCTCCAGCGGGCGCAGCGCCCGCAGCCCGAACCCCTGCCGGAAGTACAGCGGCAGAAGCGCCGCCGCTGTCTCGGTGCATTCCACCACCGCCCAGACACTGCCTTTGCGGCACAGCCGTGCAGCCCGGGCGGCAGCGGTTTCCACCAGCGGGGCCGAGGGTTCGGCCCCCACCGGCGGGGTAAGCAGGCAGCCGCCTGCAAGCTGCCTGCGCCCCAGCCAGCTGCGCAGCGCTGCAGCGGCGGCCGTGTCGGCCGTCATGGGCAGCACCAGCAGCGCCGCCCCGGCTGTGCCCCATGCCTCGCCTGCTGTCAGCATCCGCAGCACCTCGGCACAGGGGCGGTAGAACCCCGCCCCGCCGCTGTGCACCAATGTACAAAACTCTTCGGCGGAAAGCCGCCGTACCTGCCGCTGCCGCGGCGGATCGCATACCTGGATCATTTGCAGTTCCTCCGTTCTGTTGTTCTGCGTTCCAGCATACGGAAAACTGCGCGCAAACCGGCACGAATCAGCGCACCTGAACTGCAAAAATCAATCCAGACAGACATCCTCGCGCAGCACCTGCCCGATGGGCTTTGCGATACACAGGTCTGCCTCGGCATCGGCAGCGGTGGGCTGCATATTGATGACCACCAGGTGGTCGCCCCGGAAATAGCGGATCAGCCCTGCCGCCGGGTATACCACCAGGCTGGTGCCGCCAATGATAAGGGTATCCGCGTGGCGGATGGCATCCACCGCGCCGGACAGCACCTCCTCGTCCAGCCCTTCCTCATAGAGCACCACATCCGGCTTTACGATGCCGCCGCACGCGGTACAATGGGGCACACCGGTGCTGTTTGCAATAAAGTCCACATCATAAAATTTACCGCACCGGGTGCAATAGTTGCGCAGGGTGCTGCCATGCAGCTCGTACACCGTTTTGCTGCCCGCTGCCTGGTGCAGGCCATCGATGTTCTGGGTAACTACCGCCCGCAGTCTGCCCTGCTGTTCCAGCTTTGCCAGCCGCAGATGGGCGGCGTTGGGCTTTGCCCCTTTTACGATCAGCTTATCCCGGTAAAAACGGTAAAACTCCTCCGGTTTTTCCTCCCAGAAGGTATGGCTGAGGATGGTTTCAGGCGGGTAGTCATATTTCTGGTGATACAGCCCGTCCACGCTGCGGAAATCCGGGATGCCGCTCTCGGTAGAAACGCCCGCCCCGCCAAAAAAGACGATGTTGCTGCTTTTTGCAATGAGATTTTCCAGTGCCTTGACCATGTTCAAAACGCCCCTTTCCTCACGGAAGTTTTTGTGCTAAGATAATACCAGTATAGCACATTCTTGCAGGAAAGGAAGAGGCCGGTTTTGAACGTCTGGTACATCAACAGCATCCTGGGTGCCATCTGTCTGGAGGAAGAGAACGAAGCGCTGTGCGGGGTGCACTTCTGCCCGGACGGCGTGCCGGAGCTGGAAGCGCTGCCCCGCAAGGTGGTGGAAACGCCCCTGCTGCAGGAGGCCGAAGAGCAGCTGAACGAATACTTTGCCGGGGTGCGCCGGGATTTCGACCTGCCGCTGGCGGCAAAAGGCACCGCTTTCCAGCATTTGGTATGGGATGCGCTGCTCCGGATCCCCTACGGCGAGGTGCGTACCTACGGGCAGCTGGCTGCCGCACTGGGCAGGCCCGGGGCCAGCCGCGCCGTGGGCAACGCCTGCCACCGCAATCCGCTGTGTATCGTGGTCCCCTGCCACCGGGTCATCGGTGCAAACGGCAGCCTGACCGGCTATGCCGAAGGGCTGGACATCAAGGAATATCTGCTGGAGATGGAAAAAGGGTAAAAAACGGCTGCTGCACGAAACACTGTGCAGCAGCCGTTCTGCTTTATCTCTCATTTTCCGCAAACAGTGCACCCAGCTCCGGCAGGATATCGTGGGGCAGCATACCGTATTCGCCATGCTTTGCGGCGGCGCGGTCGGCGGCGGCTCCGTGCAGGTACACCGCACAGGCAGCAGCCTCGCAGGCGGGCAGGCCGCAGGCCAGAAAAGCGGCCAGCATCCCGGCCAGCACATCCCCGCTGCCGCCCCGGGCAAGGCCCGGGTTGCCGGTGGGGTTCACGTACCATCGGCCATCCGGGCAGGCCACCACCGTGTGTGCGCCTTTGAGCACCACCACGGCGTTCCACGCCCGGGCATACCGCTGGGCGATGCCCTCCCGGTCGGCGGCGATCGCTGCCGCCGAAAGCCCGGTCAGCCGCGCCATCTCGCCGGGGTGCGGGGTAAGCACCAGTTCTCCTGCCGGGTGGGGCAGGCTGCCGCCCTCGGCCAGCAGCTGGGCGGCGGCGTTCAGGCCGTCCGCATCCAGCACCGCGGAGCCAGCAAAGCCGGGCATCAGCTGCTGCACCAGCGCACGGGTCTCTGCTGCCCGCGCCACGCTCTGGGCCGTACCGCCAAGGCCGGGGCCAAGCAGCAGTACGGTGGCCTTCTGCCGCCGGATAAGCGGCACGCTTTCGGGCGAGATGCCGCCCTGCGCCCCCTCCTTGCAGGGACACAGGCAGCACTCCGGCAGACGGGTCACAGCGGCGCTGAGCACCGGCTCCACACTGGCCAGGGTAACGATGCCCGCCCCGGTGCGCAGTGCGCCCTCCGCCGCCAGCAATGCAGCTCCCCGGTAAAAGGCACTGCCCGCCACCGCCAGCACACTGCCAAAGGTGCCCTTATGGCTGTCCCGGGCGCGGGGTGGGATATTGCGCCAGACAAATTCTTTGGTGATCTCCATAACCGTAAGCACCTCCAGCGGCTTTTACGCCTCGCCCTGCACAAGGCTTCGTATCTGCTTTTCCACGTTCTGCACCTCTTCGTGGAACATCCGGGCGGACACGCGCAGTGCGCCATGCCCGAGGATGATGACCTGCTCCATGCCGTCCGAGGTCGCCACACGGACGCGGCGGCTCTTGCCGATCTCATGGGTGACTCGCTCGATAAACATATCGGCAGTTTCGGCCTCCCTGGTGTAGACCACATGGATATTATGGTATTGCTCGATGGCACCGGGGCTGCCGGGCACGCGATAGGCATCGAACACCAGGATGAGCACACACTTCTGATAGCCCTGGTAGTTGCACAGGATATCCATCAGCCGGTGACGGGCGGCATCCAGGCTCTCCTTTGCCAGCGCGTTCAGCTCGTCCCAGGCAAAGATGATGTTGTAGCCGTCCACCAGCAGATACTCCGGCGCAATCTCCCACTGCTCAGCCGCAAAGTCCGGGCGCTCGGTCTTTTGCACCGGACGGAATGCGGCCAGCGGGTCCCGCTTGATGGGGCCGTAGGTGCGCTCGAAGATCCGCAGCAGCTCGGCGTCCTCTTCCAGCGTGGCACGGTAGGCCATGGCGCGGCGCTGGGGGATGGGTGCCGCTTCCGGCCGGGCCGGTTTTGCCTTGCCCCAGCCGCTTTCCACATGCATATGGCTGCGCACCTCGCTCCATGGCACCACAAAGCCTGCCCCGTGGGCGCAGAACACCGAGTCGGCGGGGTTGTCCAGATCGTGCTCCGGCTGGTAGCCGATGGCCGCAATGACCTCCTGCGCGTTGTGACAGGGGCGGTAACCATCCAGCGTCAGGCTCAGATGCCCCCGGCCGCGGGTATAGCTGACCACCTCCATGGGATAGCTGCGCATGGTGGATACCGGCGCAAACCCGGTCAGGGCAGCGGTTTCCGCCCCGCTTTCCGGCGGGTCGAAGCTGCCCTCCATGCGCTGGATATCGCTCATGGCGCGGCCGATGTTCTCCACCGGCACTTCCAGCCGGAAGGCGTACCACGGCTCCAGCAGCTGGCTTTTGGCCAGCATCAGCCCCTGCCGCACGGCGCGGTAGGTGGCCTGCCGGAAATCGCCGCCCTCGGTGTGCTTGAGGTGCGCCCTGCCGGTGAGCAGGGTGATTTTTACATCGGTCAGCGGGGCACCGGTCAAAACGCCAAGGTGCTGTTTTTCTTCCAGATGGGTCAGCACCAGCCGCTGCCAGTTTTTATCCAGCACCTCTTCCCGGCAGTCGGCGGCAAACTGCATCCCGCTGCCGCGGGGCAGCGGTTCCAGCAGCAGATGCACCTCGGCATAGTGGCGCAGCGGCTCATAGTGGCCCACGCCCTCCATCGGCTCGGTGATGGTCTCCTTGTACAGGATGCCGCCGGGGCCGAACGCCACCTCCAGCCCGAACCGCTCTGCCAGCAGGCTGCGCAGCACTTCCAGCTGCACCTCGCCCATCAGCTGCACATGGATCTCGGCCAGGGTCTCGTTCCATACCACATGGAGCTGGGGTTCTTCTTCCTCCAGCCGGTGCAGCTTGCCCAGCGCGGCGTGCACATCGGCTCCTTCCGGCAGCAGCACCTGATAGCTGAGCACCGGTTCCAGCACCGGCACATCGCTGTCCCGCTCTGCCCCAAGCCCCGTGCCGGGCTTTGCATGGGTCAGGCCGGTCACTGCGCACACCTGCCCGGGGCCGATGGCTTCGGTCAGGGTATATTTTGCACCGGAATACAGCCGCAGCTGGTTTGCCTTTTCCGCCCAGAGTCCGCCGTCCGTTTCGCCGGTGAGCGCAGCTTTTACCCGCAGCTCCCCACCGGTGACCCGCAGCCAGGTCAGGCGTGCGCCCTGCTCGTCCTGCGATACCTTGAACACCTTTGCGCCAAAGGCCTGCAGGGCCGGAGCCGGGCGGGTGTAGCGGTCCAGCCCTTCCAGCAGGGCATCCACCCCGTCCAGCCGGAGTGCCGCCCCAAACCAGCACGGGAACACATGCCGCCTTGCAACGGCCGGGATGATCTCCGCATCGGTCAGGGTGCCTGCGCCCAGCATCCTGTCCATCAGCTGCTCATCGCACAGTGCCAGCGCCTCATCCCGGGCGGCAGGCGCTGCCCCAAAATCCACAAACCCCTCGCCCAGGCGGTGGTTCAGCTGGGTCAGCAGCTGTTCCCGGGTCATGCCGGGCAGGTCCATCTTGTTCACAAACACAAAGGTGGGCACATGGTAGCGCCGCAGCAGCCGCCAGAGCGTTTCGGTATGGCTCTGCACACCGTCCGTTCCGCTGACCACCAGCACAGCATAATCCAGCACCTGCAGAGTGCGCTCGGTCTCGGTAGAAAAATCCACATGGCCGGGGGTATCCAGCAGGGTGATGGCGGTATTGCCTGCCGTGAGCAGGGCCTGTTTGGAAAAGATGGTGATGCCGCGGGCTTTTTCCAGGGTATCAGTATCCAGAAAAGCATCTCCGTGGTCCACCCGGCCCAGCTTACGGATGGCACCGGCGCGGTAGAGCATCGCCTCCGAGAGGGTGGTCTTGCCGGAGTCCACATGCGCCAGGATGCCCAGTACGATCGGTTTTTGCGTTGTTTCCATGCGCTGCTCCTGTAAAAATAGTTTCCTGTTTATTGTAGCACGCTTTGCCGGGAAAAGAAAGTTTCCGGGCATAAATCCAAAAAAGAAGGAGGCAAACCGGCAGCCTGCTCAGAACAGATCCAGCATGTTGTCCAGGTAGATTGCTTCCCGCACCTGCAGCTGATATTCCGGCCGGGTCATATAGTAGAGCAGAAATTCCAGCACCAGTGCACTGCCCAGCCCCCTGCCCTCTATCTTGAAGTGGGAAAAGCCTGCGGGCAGATACCGCTGCCGGATATCCTCCACCCCGATGAACCCGGGGCTGCGCATCGCTTTGGAAAAGCGGTAGCCCTCGGCTGCATCCGGGGCGGTGCAGCGGTGGTCCGGGCAGTCCTCGCCCAGGTTCTGGCGGCTGACGGTTTCATAGCAGCGCCTGCGCTCTGTGCAGCCAAACCAGCAGCACTCGTTGCACAAAAACTCCACCTTGGCCTTTTGCTCCGGCGGCAGGGTGCAAAGCACATCCAGCGCCGGGTTCAGCCGGAAATCCGGCACCACATACCGGAACTCCGGCCTTGCCAGCTCCTGCCGGAGCTGACAAGGCGCAGTGAGCACCTTAGTGGTGGAGGACACCAGATACAGCTCCGGCCAGTGCTGCTGCAGATAGTCCGCCAATAGATCCGAATGGACGATAACGCCGTTCTGCACACCGGTGCTTTTGGCAAACTGTGCACACAGGGCGTTGCACTGCGGGTCTGCAAGGTGTTCTGCCCGCAGCAGCGCGTTGCTGAAGGTCAGCCGCCCGGAGATGCCGTATTCCCGCAGCAGGGCAAGCACCTCCTGTGGGGCAGCTGTGCCGCAGGAGATGCGGCCCCCGCCCCAGATACAGCCTGCCGGTGCGCCGTAGAGCGAGCCGATGGCGCACCAATCGTAAAAATATTCCCGATGCTGCCGGAACAGCGGCAGAAACCGGCGGTACAGCTCGTAAAACTCAAACAGGCCGGGCAGATGATAATAGGCAATGCGGGGCTGCTCCATGGCGGTTTATCTCCTTTCCTGCAAAAAGGCTGTTGCACAAAACTGTACAACAGCCTTTTTTGTTGCCTTTGTTACACGGTGGCTCCGACCTGCGGAGCACCGCCTGCGATCTGCTCTGCCGTAAGCGGCTTGGCTTCGGCCGGGGCGTTCAGGCGCTCCTTTGCAACCGCCAGCATCAGTTTGATGCGGTTTTCCTGGTTGACCCGGGTAGCGCTGGGGTCGTAATCGATGGGGGTGATATTGGCATTGGGGTACAGCGCACGGATCTTGTTCACCATGCCCTTGCCCACGATGTGGTTGGGCAGGCAGCCAAAAGGCTGCGCGCACACGATGTTGCCATAGCCGCCCTGCACCAGCTCGATCATCTCGGCTGTCAGCAGCCAGCCCTCGCCCATCTTGGCACCCAGAGAGATGATGCCTTTGGGTTTTTCCACCAGCTCCCTGAACGGGCCGGGCGCATAGAACCCGGCATCCGCTTCGGCCTTGAGCATGGCGCGCTCCACACTGTCCAGCCAGTTGAGCAGCTGGTCAACGCCCAGCTTTTTGGCCATGCCGCCGCCGTACAGCACATGATCCTCGCCCATGTTGAACGCGCAATACTGCACAAAGCCCATCAGCCCGGGGAAGTTCACCTCGCAGTCCTGGCTTTCCAGGAACTTCTGCAGATCGTTATTGCCCAGGGGGCTGTATTTGACGTAGATCTCGCCTACCACGCCCACCTTGACCTTGGGCACCCGGGTGACCGGGATGGACGCAAAGTCCTTTGCAATCAGCGGGAAGGTGCGTTTCATTTCCCGGGAAGTAAAGCCCTTGTTTGCCAGCAGCACCCGTCCCAGCCGGGTGACCCAGAGATCCACCATCCGGTCGGCAGCGCCTTTTTCGTTCTCGTACGGTGCCACCTGATTGCGCAGCGCACACAGCATATCGCCGTAGAAGATGCAGGCTACGCACATGCGTGCCAGCGGGAGAGTCATCTGGAAGCCGCTGTCCTTTTCCAGGCCGGAAAAATTCAGGCTGGCCACGGGGATCTGCGGGTAACCGGCCTTGACCAGCGCCTTGCGCAGCAGGTGGATGTAGTTGGATGCACGGCAGCCGCCGCCGGTCTGGGTGATGAGCAGGGCGGTGTGCTCCAGATCGTATTTTCCGCTGTTCAGCGCATCCAGAAACTGGCCGATGACCAGCAGCGCCGGGTAGCAGGTATCGTTGTGGACATATTTCAGCCCCAGCTGTGCTACGGCACTGCCGCAGTTACCCAGGATCTCGCACTTATAGCCCTCGCTGCGCAGTGCATACTCCATCAGACGGAACTGGGTGATCGCCATATTGGGGATGAGGATGGTATGGGTCTTTTTCATCTCCGGGGTAAATTTGGGATAATTATATTCCATAGGTTCCTCCTATGCTGCTTTTTGCAAGACCGTCCGGCAAAAGGCTTTTCCCGGCTGGGTCAAAGCCTTTTGCACTTTCTCCGGTCATCTTTTTACTCTGCCTTTTCTGCAGCCACCTCGTCCCGCTCGTCCAGCGCGGCAAACAGGCTGCGCAGGCGGATGTTCACTGCGCCGAGGTTGGTGATCTCGTCGATCTTCAACTGGGTATACAGCTTGTTGCCCTGCTGCAGGATCTCGCGGGTCTCATCGGTGGTAATGGCGTCCAGGCCGCAGCCAAAGGAGACCAGCTGCACCAGATCCATATCCTTCTGGGTGGTGCAGTATTTGGCGGCAGCATACAGGCGGCTGTGGTAGGTCCACTGGTTCAGCACGCTGGTGGGGAACTTCTGCACCCGGTTGGAGATGCTGTC
>CAKTFD010000075.1 GCA_934553285.1 uncultured Faecalibacterium sp.
GCCGCAAGCTGACCATGCTGCCCATCGAGTGCATCGTGCGCGGCTACATCACCGGCAGCGGCTGGGCCAGCTACCAGAAGACCGGCAAGGTGTGCGGCATCCAGCTGCCCGAGGGCCTGCAGGAATCCGATAAGCTGCCCGAGCCTATCTACACTCCCTCCACCAAGGCAGAGATCGGCGACCACGATGAGAACATCTCCTACGAAAAGAGCATCGAGGTGCTGGAAAAGCAGTTCCCCGGCCACGGCCAGGAGTACGCCACCAAGCTGCGGGACTACACCATCGCCCTGTATAAAAAGTGCGCAGAGTACGCACTGTCCCGCGGGATCATCATTGCGGACACCAAGTTCGAGTTCGGCCTGGACGAGAACGGCAATGTGGTGCTGGGCGATGAGATGCTGACCCCGGATTCCTCCCGCTTCTGGCCGCTGGAAGGCTATGAGCCGGGCCACAGCCAGCCCTCCTTCGACAAGCAGTTCGTCCGCGACTGGCTGAAAGCCAACCCGGACAGCAACTACGACCTGCCCCAGGACGTTATCGACAAGACCATTGCCAAGTATCTGGAGGCCTATGAGCTGCTGACCGGCAAAAAGCTGTAAGCGTGTTCCATAAAACATAAAAAAGGCTGCTGCACATTTTTTCGTGCAGCGGCCTTTTTCTGTATGGTCTGTTTTGGGGGAAATCACACACCGCCGTGGCGGCGCTGCTCTGCAGCAAGCTCCTGCTGCAGAGCAGCCTTGCGGTGATCCAGCAGCAGATCCTTGTTGTACTGGAAGTACCGCGCGCAGCCGTTTTCGGTAAGGAACTGGTGGGATGCCGGGCCTACGGTAAGCTCGGTGACGAACACCACCATCTCCTGGCTCTCTGCAAAGGCCTGCTCCATAAAATCAAAGGCGGCTTCCAGCGCATCGGCAGCGGTCTTCTGGGTGGCTTCGCGCTGGTCTGCCAGCGCACGGAACTGGCTGCGCAGCAGATCAAAGGCTGCCTGCGTGCCGGCGGCATTGGCGCGGCGCAGCTCGCCCTCCCACTGGCGCAGGGCAGCCAGCACCTGCAGCCGGACGGTCAGCTGCTCCTGGCTCAGCAGCCCGGCAGCACGCTTTTGCTGGGTATCGGCATCGTGCTCTGCGATCTGCTGCCCGAACAGCTCTGCGGCTCCATCCGGGATATCCTCCGGCAGTGTGGCAAGCGCCTTTTTGGTCTCGCGCAAAAAGGCGTAGCAGGCATCGGCCACGGCGTCCGCCCGCAAGGATGCGGTAAAGCGGGTGTTCAGCCCCGCCAGCAGCAGGCTGACCAGGCTCAGCCGCTCGTCAAAGGGGGCCTGCAGCAGCCGGGCAAAGACGGCGGGCTTGGCCTGCCCAGCCAGAATATCCTCCACGCCGTAGTCATCGCGGTATTTATAGTACAGATCCAGATAGGCCGAGAAATCCTCGGCGATCTTCTGGTGCTGGAGATACTCCCGTATCAGCGCCTCGTCTGCCTGCAGGCCCAGGGTCTCGTAGGTGTCCAGCAGGTTGGAAAGATCCTCCCAGCCGCGGGCGGTGACGAACTGAGTGCCGTCCACATCCGCGTTGATCTGGTAAAAGTTCTGGGGGTGCAGCTCCAGATAGCTCAGGATGGCGCTGTGGATATGGGCGGCGCGGGCGTAGTCCTTCCACACCGGCAGATCCGGCTCGATATCCATGCGGCGCACACGGTCCAGGGTGACGATATCAAAATCCCGGACAGACTTGTTGTACTCCGGCGGGTTGCCTGCCGCCACGATGACCCAGCCCGCAGGCACGGCCTGATTGCCAAAGGTCTTACACTGCAAAAACTGCAGCATGGTGGGGGCCAGCGTTTCGGATACACAGTTGATCTCGTCGATGAACAGGATGCCCTCGGTAAGGCCGGTGGCCTCCATTTTGGCATAGATGCTGGCAATGATCTCGCTCATGGTGTACTCGGTGACCGAGACATCCTTATCACCGTAGTGGCGCTGGCGGATAAAGGGCAGGCCCACGGCGCTCTGGCGGGTGTGGTGGGTGATGGTATAGGCCACCAGCGCCACCCCGCACTCCCGGGCGACCTGCTCCATCACCTGGGTCTTGCCGATGCCCGGAGGCCCCATGAGCAGGATGGGGCGCTGCCGGATGGCCGGGATGGCATATTCGCCCAGCGCATCCTTGGCAAGATAGGCTTTTACGGTATGTTCGATCTCTTCTTTGGCACGTTTGATGTTCATAGCACAGTTCCCCCTCCTGGTCAGGAGTTATTCAGCTCACGGTACAGATCGTCCTCCTCGGCCAGAGCGTCCGCAAGGGCGCTGGCCGGGCGCGCTGCCGCACCGGTAAATTCTTCTTCGTCCAGCACCACCTTCATGGCCCAGGGCGGCACGTTGGCGTCATCGAACCGCTCCCCCAAAAACAGAAAGGCGGTATCGTAGCCGGGCCGCCGGGCCGGGTAGGTGCCCATGCCATCGGTAAAGTACAAAAGCCCCCGCAGGTTTGCAAACTTTTTTTCCGCGCAGAGCTGGTCCACATAGGCAAACGCCGGGCGGAAGTCCGTTCCGCCGCCGCCGCGCAGCTCAAAGTGGTTCATGGTGTGGATCAGTGCGTCCTCGTTGCGGATCAGGATATCCTGCCGGACGGCGTTGTCTGCCTGGATAAGGTGCAGGTTCATGCGGTGGAAAAAGTTCTCCTGCCCTTTGAGCAGGGTATAGGTCTCGGCCAGAAAAGCCCGCACCAGCGCACCGGAGGTGGAGTAGCTGGTATCGATGACCAGCGCAAGCTCCTCGATCTTTTTGCTCTCCCGGCTCTCCAGCGGCTCGATAAGGGGCAAATCGCCGTATACCGAAAGGCCGTAGGTGTAAAAGTTCAGGTCAAACTCGTCCGGGTCCAGCTTTACCTCCTCCCGCAGCACACAGAACCGGCGCAGAAAATCCCTGTAGCTGCGGCGGCTGCGGTTGGCAGCCTTTACCTGCTGTTTCAGGGCATCGGCACCATCGCCGGCCTCCTTGTCCCGCAGGTCCAGCTCGGTCTGCATCCGCTCGCCGATCTTCTGCCAGGTCTTTTGCGGCAGGGGGGTGGGCATCTGCTGGGGCTGCTCCGGCGGGTCTTTGGGCCACAGGCGGTGGTCGTCGGTAACAAATTCCCGCTCCAGCTGGCGCAGCACGCCGGGGGTCTGCCGGATGAGCCAGCGGTACACCGGTGCCGCCGCCACCACCTTTTCCTCGGCGGTGATCTGCTGGTAGGCGTTCTGGCGTACATAGGTCAGCGGCCGCATCACGCTTTTGCGCTGCAGGCTGTCGATGACGTTTTCCACCGCGATATCGCAGGCAAGGCTCCACAACTGCGGCTCCCGGCGGCCTTTCAGCCACAGATGACGGAATACACAGTGGAATATCGTATGCAGATACAACCGATTGAGATATTTTGGATTGTCCTGATAGAGCCGCAGCAGGTGGCTGGGCTGGTAATACAGGGTCTGGCCATCGGTAGCCAGCACCCGGCACCGCTCGTCCGGCACCGGGGTCAGCGCACTGAGCGCCATATCCAGAAACCGGAAGTCCAGATACAGCCCGCTGCGCACCACCGCCAGCACCTCGCCGCCCATGCGCGCCTGCCACTCCTCGTGGGTCTCCGGCCGCTGGGACTGGAACGGTTTGCGGGGGTCAAAGAATTTTTCTTTTGGCAAAGCTCTCACCTCACGACCTGACATTATTCCTTATAAGCTCCCCGGCCGCCTGCAGGAGCGTTTGCAGAACGCCGCTCAAAAATCAAGATCATACCGCTGCTTTTTGGGCTGGGACGCATATTTTTTGTGTTCGGCGTCCGCCAGCAGTGCGGCAGCGGAGGCGTTTTCCGCCCTGGCGGCAAGGGCGGCGGCGGAAGCAAACCCGGCTTTGTCCAGCACATCCAGCGCCAGCAGGGCACGGATGCCCTCGATATCCTGCGCCTTTAAAAGGCGGGCCATCACCCGGTCGGTATTTGCAGCCAGAAATGCCCGGTAGTGCCCGGCGGCGGCCCCGGTCAGCTGCCAGGGGTAGCGCAGGCGGGCAAAGCAGAGCATGGCCATGATGGCGGCATCATCGGCATCGTGTCCCTGCGGAAAAATGCTGTCGTATTCTGCAGGGAGGAATTTGTTATCAAGAAAACACTGTCTGTAATGGTATCCCTGCCCGGAAAAGGTGTGCAGCAGGATGTGGGCGGGGGTCTCTTCGATATCCTCCCAGTAGGCGGGGTACCACAGCGCTGCCAGGGGCTGCGGCGCGGCCTGCGGCCAGAACTGCGCCTGCACCGCCTCGGTGATGTTGTTTACCAGCGCAAACAGCCCGGTGGGCTGCTCCGGCGCGGCCTGCACCCGCAGGGTCTCCAGTGCAAAGCAGTTCAAAAATACATCGCTGCCTACGGTCAGGCTGCCGCTGCCCACCGTGAGCAGGCGCAGGGCGCGGCAGTTGTAAAAGGCGCAGCTGCCGATCACCTGCACACTGTCCGGCAGGGTGACTTCTTCCAGAAAATTCCCGCACACCGGGTGCAGGGCTTCTGCTTCCTCTGCCGGGGCACCAAAGTCCAGGTCATACCGGCGGGCGGATGTTTGCCCCACCGCCTGCCCGTATGCCCGGGTCAGCTGCACGGTGCCGTCTGGCTCCACCACATAGCGGCAGAGCACTTCCGGTGCCGGCAGGCTGCGGGGCTTTTCCGAAAAGCAGTAGTCCCCCAGCTCGGCCACAGCAAAGCTGCCGCCCTCCGGTGCCGGCAGGCTGCCCGGCAGCGCGATGCAGGGGGCGGTGCCGTACACCCGCACCACCCGTGCCCTGCCTGCCGAAAGCGGCAGGATATCCAATGTAAGTCCGTTTGCCTGTTCCACCATGCTGGTACCTCGTTTTTCTGCAGTCCATTCGGCTCCCAGTATACCGCGAACAGGGGGTGATTGTCCAGAGCGGGGCAGAAAAAAGGAGCCGCCGCACGGCGGTGTGCCAGGTGCGGCGGCTCCTTTGAGGAGGTAGAAAATAACTTAGTTTTCGGCCAGATTGCCGGTGTACAGCTGGTAATACTTGCCCTTTTTGGCGATCAGCTCATCGTGACTGCCACGCTCGATGATGCGGCCCTGCTCCAGCACCACGATGCAGTCCGCATTGCGGACGGTGGACAGGCGGTGCGCGATGACAAAGCTGGTGCGGCCATACATCAGGCCGTCCATGCCGCGCTGCACCAGTGCCTCGGTGCGGGTATCGATGGAAGAGGTGGCCTCGTCCAGGATCAGCACCGGCGGGTCGGCTACGGCTGCGCGGGCAATGGCCAGCAGCTGTCGCTGGCCCTGGGAGAGGTTGGCACCATCGCCGGTCAGCATGGTGTTGTAGCCATCCGGCAGGCGCTTGATAAAGCCATCGGCGTTGGCCAGGCGGGCGGCGGCGATGCACTCTTCATCGGTAGCCTCCAGACGGCCATAGCGGATGTTTTCCATCACGGTGCCGGTGAACAGATGGGTGTCCTGCAGCACGATGCCCAGCGAGCGGCGCAGATCGGCTTTTTTGATCTTGTGGATGTTGATGCCATCGTAGCGGATCTTGCCTTCCTGGATATCGTAGAAGCGGTTGATAAGGTTGGTGATGGTGGTCTTACCGGCACCGGTGGAGCCGACAAAGGCGATCTTCTGCCCGGGACGGCCGTACAGGTTGATATCGTGCAGCACGGTCTTTTCCGGCACATAGCCGAAATCCACATCCGTAAAGGTGATGTCGCCCGCCAGCTTGTGGTAGGTAACGGAGCCATCGTGATGAGGATGCTTCCATGCCCAGAGACCGGTGCGCTCGTCGGTCTCCACCAGCTGGTCGTTGCTGTCGTACTTGGCGTTGACCAGGGTCACATAGCCCTCATCGGTCTCACTGGGTTCGTCCATCATCTTAAAGATGCGCTCGGCACCGGCCAGTGCCATGATGACGCTGTTTGCCTGCATGGATACCTGACTGATGGGCATGTTGAAGCCCTTGTTCAGAGAGAGGAAGGCCACCACGGTGCCCAGGGTCATGCCGCTTACGCCGCCCACGGCCATGGCGGCACCGGCCAGCGCACAGATGGCGTAGCTGATGTTGCCCAGCTGGGCGTTGACCGGCATCATGATATTGGAAAAGCTGTTGGCCTTGTTGGCGCTCTCTTTCAGCTGGTCGTTCAGCTGGCGGAAACCGGCCAGGGTCTGCTGCTCGTGGGTGAACACCTTGACCACCTTCTGGCCTTCCATCATTTCCTCAATGTAGCCGTTCACCTTGCCCAGATCCCGCTGCTGCTGGATAAAATATTTGGAAGAGTTTTTGGCGATCTGCTTGGAGCAGAACAGCATCAGCGCCACCATGAGCATGGTAACGATGGTGAGCTGCCAGCTGAGCATACACATGCTGAAAAACACCGATACGATGGTGATAATGCTGGACACCAGCTGCGGGATGCTCTGGCTGAGCATCTGGCGCAGGGTATCCACATCGTTGGTGTATACGGACATGATATCACCGTGAGGGTGGGTATCAAAATACCGGATGGGCAGGCTCTCCATGTGGGTGAACAGCTTGGTGCGCAGGTTGCGCAGGGTGCCCTGGGTCACATTGACCATGATGCGGGCGTTGGCCCATGCGGCCAGGATGCCCACCACGTAGATGCAGCCCACCCGCATCAGCGCACCGGCCAGCGGCGCAAAGCTGGGGTTCTGCTGGCGGGTCATGGGGATGATGTAATCGTCCATCAGGGTCTGCAAAAACAGGCTGGCCTGCACATTGGCCAGCGCGCTGACCACGATGCAGATGAGCACCAGGATGCAGTGGGGCAGATAGTTGCGGAACACCTCATCCATGATGCGTTTCAGCAGTTTGCCCGGGTTTTCCACCTTGGGGCGCGGGCCGCGCGCACCGCGGGGGCCGGGACCATGTACTTCTTTTACTGCCATTACTGCGCACCTCCCTGCTTGTCAAAATCGCCGCCGCCCTGGGTCTGGCTGCTATAAACTTCCTGATAGATGGCGTTGGAGGCCAGCAGCTCCGCGTGGGTGCCCAGGCCGTTGATCTGGCCGTTGTCCAGCACCAGGATGCGGTCTGCATCCTGCACCGAGGAGATGCGCTGCGCAATGATGATCTTGGTGGTGCCGGGGATCTCCTCCCGGAACGCCTTGCGGATCTTGGCATCCGTTGCGGTATCCACCGCGCTGGTGGAGTCGTCCAGGATCAGCACCTTGGGCTTGCGCAGCAGGGCGCGGGCAATGGTCAAACGCTGCTTCTGCCCGCCGGACACATTGGAGCCGCCCTGCTCGATCCAGGTATCGTACTTATCCGGGAAGCGCTGGATAAATTCATCGGCGCAGGCCAGCTTTGCCATGCGGATGCACTCTTCCTCGGTGGCATCGGCATTGCCCCAGCGCAGGTTGTCCAGGATGGTGCCGGAGAACAGCACGTTCTTCTGCAGCACCATGGAGACCTCGTGCCGCAGCACATCCAGGTCGTAATCCCGCACATCCACGCCGCCTACGCGCACGGTGCCGCTCTCGGCATCGTACAGGCGGGGGATCAGCTGCACCAGGCTGGATTTTGCACTGCCGGTGCCGCCGATGATGCCCAGCGTTTCGCCGGGCCGGATGGTAAAGCTGATATCGTTCAGCACCGGCTGGCCGCTGCCGTGCTTATACTTAAAGGTAACATGCTCGAACTGGATGCTGCCATCGGCCACCTGCTGCACCGGCTGCTTTGCCGGGGGCAGGTCGGTGCGCTCGTCCAGCACCTCCACGATACGCTTGGCAGAGGCAGCGGACATGGCGATCATGACAAAAGCCATGCTCAGCATCATCAGGGCCATCAGGATGTTCATAATATAGCCGAACAGGGCGTTCAGCTGGCCGGTGGTAATGGCACCGTGCAGCACATATTTTGCGCCGAACCAGCTCAAAGCGATGTTGCAGCCGTACACGGCCACCAGCATGGCGGGGTTGTTGAAGCTCAGGCGGCTCTCCGCGTTGACGAACTGCTTGTACAGGCTTTCGCAGGCGGCAGTGTATTTTTCGTTTTCAAAGCCCTCGCGCACAAAGCTCTTGACCACCCGGATGGCGGATACGTTTTCCTGCACCGAGGCGTTGAGGTTATCGTAGTTTTTGAACACCCGGTCGAAGATGCGGAAGGTGGGGACCATGATGCTGGCCAGCACGGCCACCAGAAAGACCACTGCCACCACGAACACCAGCGACAGCGGGCCGCCGATGATCACGGCCATGCACAGCGCAAACACCAGATGCACCGGGGCGCGCACGCACATGCGCAGGATCATCTGGAAGGCGTTCTGCACATTGGTGACATCGGTGGTCATGCGGGTAACAAGGCCCGCCGTGGAGAATTTATCGATGTTGGAAAAAGAGTAGTGCTGGATGCTTTCATACATGGCATCACGCAGATTGCCGGCAAAACCGGTGGATGCCTCGGCGGCGTACTTGCCGGCCAATACGCCCAGCACCAGCGCAATGGCTGCCACCAGAAAGGTAAGCAGGCCGTAGCGGATGATGGCGTTCATATCGCCCTTTTCGATGCCCTGGTCGATGATAAAGGCCATGATGGTGGGCAGCAGCACATCCATAATGGCCTCCAGCGCAGCAAAGAGCGGTGTCAGGATCGCGGCGCGCTTATAGGCGCCCAGATGTGACACGAGCTTTTTGATCATCTGAGTTCCCTCCTGTTGATGTTATTTGTTTGGTACAGAACAATTTTATACAAAACAATCTGAATGTCAAGAAGTTTCAAAAAATGTTCATAATTACTAATTTAACAATGCGTTTTTCGGCGGTTTGACGGAAAAGCCTCTCCGTACCGGTGCGCGCGGTGCGGCAGATGGTTATTTCAGCGCTTCCCGCAGCTTGTTGAGCAGCTGCAGCAGCTCGCGGTTTTCCTCCTCGGTCAGCAGGCTTGCCACATAATCGTCCGTCTGATGGAAGGACAGCAGGGTCTTTTCGTGGAAGCGGATGCCCTCTTCGGTGAGGAGCAGCTGCTTGAGCCGGGCATCCTGCGGCACGCTCTGCCGCTGGATGTAACCCTTGCGCTCCATCAGCTGCAGGATGTTGGTCACGGTGGAGCGGGTGATGGAAAACTCCCGCTCGATATCCCGCTGGAACACCGGCTCGTCCCGGTGGCGGTAGAGATACTCGATGATCCATCCGTGCATGGGGGTGGCCTGTTCCACCCCGTTGGCGCGGGCAAACTGGTTGATGCGGCGGAAGATCAGGTTATCCACCCGGCGGATCTGCGCCGGGATGACCTGCGGCCCCTCCCAGGGAGGATCCAGCTTGCAGCATTCTTCGATATGCGGCTTATTACACATGGCGGTCCGTCCTTTGTATTGTTTTCTGGCTGGATTGTTTGGAACAAAACTGTTTGATACGATACATATTTTACGCAGCGCGCTGCCCTTTGTCAAGAGGGGCGGCAAAATAAAAAGGCATCTGCAGCGTTCGGCTCCGGCGCGCAGAAAAGCAGCGGATCGTTGTTGCAGATGTCTTTATCGCAATTTTCAAAAATAGTGCCAATCAAAACAGCATATTTGCGATATGCAGTTTGCGGATGTTGCTTGTGCATTAAAAACGTAAACTGCTATAAAAACGCAAACTGCTATAATTTCAGCAGGCGGTCATCTTTTTGCCAGCGGCAGGGTGAAGATCTGATCTACCACCACTTCGTACTCCCAGGGTTCCCGCAGCTTTTTGAGCTGCTTTTCCAGTTTTTCGGCACCGGCAAAGCAGTGGATGAGGTAGAACCAGTGCCCCTTCATCCGGCTGATGGCGCAGCCTGCGCTGCCAAACAGCGTGGTGTAGCCGTGGTACAGATCTTCCAGATAGCCCCGCAGCTCCTCCTTTGTGGCGGGTGCTCCGCCCCGTGCCTGCCGGAAAAGTGCCGGGTCTGCGATCAGTCCGCGCCCCACCATGATGCCGGACAGGGTGGGGAAGGCCTGCTCCAGGGTATGCAGGTCGGCGGCGGTGGTCACATCGCCGTTGTAGCATACCGGCATAGTGCAGTGGGGCAGCGCAGCTGCAAAGGCGGCGCGGTCGGCCTGACCACGGTACTGCTGCCGCATCACCCGGGGGTGGATGGTCAGCTCACAGAGGGGGTAGCGGTTGTAGATCTCCAGGATGGCGGCAAACTCCGCCGGATCTTCAACGCCCAGCCGTGTCTTGACCGAGATGGGGCCTTCCGCGTGGGAAAACACTGCGTCCAGAAAAGCATCTACCTTTGCCGGGTCCCGCAGCATCCCGGAGCCTTTGCCCTTGGCGGTCACGGTACCGGCGGGGCAGCCCAGGTTCAGGTTCACTTCGTTGTAGCCCAGGGCACGCAGCTCCCCGATCATCCAGGCGGCAAGTGCGCCATCCTTGGCCAGCAGCTGCGGGATGACCGGTGCGCCGGGGTTTGCCTCCGGGGCAAGCTCCGCCATCTTTTTTTTGATGAGCACCCGGTTCTCCGGCGGGGAGAGGAAAGGGGCGTAGCAGCGGTCGGCAGCACCCGCCGTGCCGAACCATTTTTGCTGGGCCTGCCGCCAGACCCGGTCGGTGAACCCCTCCATGGGGGCAGCGTAGTAAAGCATGGGCATTTCTCCAAACAATTTTTGATATCGGTATTGTAGCATAAAATTGCGTGAGGGGAAAGGGGAGGGGACGAGGGATGTTCTCTTTTGACACCAAAAGAGAACCAGAAAAGTGCCAGCGATTTCGACGCGCTGGAGCCACGAAAAA
>CAKTFD010000076.1 GCA_934553285.1 uncultured Faecalibacterium sp.
ATCTTGCCGTTCTTGGTCAGCTTAAAGCGCTTCTTAGCGCCGGAGTGCGTCTTCAGTTTCATCTTAGCCATTTTAGTTTCCTCCTAAAATTAGTCCTTATTGGGTTTCGGGATCAGCAGAATGGACATCGTGCGGCCCTCGAGCACCGGCGGCTTGTCGGTGGATGCCTGCGGCAGAGCCTCGGCAAAACGCTTGAGCACGTCTGCGCCCAGAGCACTGTGCGCCATTTCACGGCCGCGGAAGCGGATCGAAACCTTAACCTTGTGGCCAGCTGCCAGGAATTTGGCAGTCTGGTTCAGCTTGGTATTGAAGTCGTTGGTGTCAATGTTGAGCGAGAGGCGGGTCTCCTTGACTTCGACCACCTTCTGGTTCTTCTTGGCTTCCTTCTCCTTCTTCTGCTGTTCAAAACGGTATTTGCCGTAGTCCAGCACCTTGCACACAGGCGGCACAGCCTGCGGTGCGATCTTTACCAGATCGAGTCCGGCTTCTTCTGCAGCGCGCATGGCCACCTGAATGGACACAACGCCCTTCTGCTCGCCGTCAGCACCGATCAGGCGAACTTCACGATCACGGATCTGCCCGTTGATCTCCAGTTCCTTCGACTTTCCAGCGGTAGCGATAATGAATGCACCTCCAAACAAAATCCATAGTGTTGCAATAATTGGCATAGAAAACGCGGCCGCCCATATTCTGGACAGCCGCGCAAAATTTCACACAAAGCCGCAGTATCTTTTAAAAAGATCCACTGCTGTTTCGGGTATAGCCCGGGGACTTTTTCCCGCAAGGCGAGCGCGGCACAGGCCGTAGCTGCTTTCTTTACCCGGTTATTTTACCACGGCTCACCTGTCCTGTCAAGCACTTTTTATGCGTTCTCCGGAAAAAATATGAATCTCCGGCCCGTAGGACACTTCCAAATGGCCTCCGCTGCGCTCTGGCCATATTCAGAGGAAAGATTATTTTGATTTCGGGTTTCAGGAAAGTCTGCGGACTTTCCTGAAACCCATTTTCACAGGAGGAGTCGCAAATCAAAACAGCATCTGCAACGCCTGTTTCCTGTGGAAACAGCTGCGTTGCGGGTAAAGCTGCCTGTTTTCCGCTACGACCTTTCCCGTGAAAATGCGTTTGTCGCGCTCCGCAGAGCGCGACAAACGCGAAATATAAATAATTCTTCCTCTATCCATGGCCAGAGCGCAAGCGGAGGCCATTTTTGATCGTTTTACGCCTCGATCAGCTTGCCCAGCGCAAAGGAGTAGATGCCCTTATAGGTCACCTTCCTGGACGCAAAGCGTTTGTCGATGGCAAGGGCATACAGATTCAGCTGCGGGCGGTAAGCGCGCAGGAGATCCGCTTCGGCTTTGCGGCGGTCGGTCTTGTAGTCCAGCAGCTCCAGATGATCCGGGTATACCAGCACAAGGTCTGCAATGCCCTGTACCAGCACCTGCGCCTGTGCAGCAGCGGGCAATGCCTCGTGCCCCTGTGCCGCCAGCACTGCACCGGCGGGCAGCGCCGTGATAAAAGGCAGCTCCCGCAGCACCTGTTCGGCGGCACAGATCCTTGCAAAGGCCTCGCTCTCCAGAAAACGCCGGATGCACACCGCGTCCAGCTTTTCAGCGATCTCCGGCGCGGTCAGCTGCACTGCCACCTGCCGGTCGCGCTCGGCAAGGATGGCTTCGTCCAGCCTGCCAGCAGCCTTTGCCGCTGCCAGCCGGGCAAAGTCCGCATGTTCCAGGAAAGCGTGCAGCGCGGTGCCCATCTCGGCAGCGGTCAGGCCGTCTTTGGAGAGAAAGCCCGGGCGCTCCAGCGTAGTCTGCTCGGCCTTGTGCACGATGCTGGTCACACTGACCTTGGCAGGCACCTGCGCAAGGGCCGCTGCCGGGTACTGCCAGGCAAAGCCCTGCCGCAGTGTTTCCACCAGTGCCGGGTCGGCAGCGGGCGGCCCCGCCTGCACCTCTGCCTCCGGTTCTGCCCCCTGCTGCGGGGGCAGCTCCCATACATGGATATCCATGATGCTCTCGGTCTGCACAAACGGCAGCTCCAGGCTGCCTGCCAGCTGCCGCAGCACCCCGCCGTTGGGATGCACCAGCAGCGCCGCACGCAGCCAGTCCGCAAAGCTGTTGGCCTGCTGGTGCAGCGTTGCCCCTGCCCCCGCAGCCAGAAACGCTGCCGCTCTGGCAAAGGGCTTTATCGTTTTGCTGCTGCTCATGGGCACGGTGAGGATGAGCTTATCCTGTGCGCGGGTCAGCGCCACGTACAAAAGGCGCATCTGCTCGCTGCGCATTTCCTTTGCGTGGGCGCAGGCCAGGGCGGTGTAGGCTGCCGTTTTATAGGCACCCTCGCCATTTTCCGGCCGCAGCCGCAGCCCCGCGCCGTAGGTGCGGTGCACCAGCACCGGCTGGCGGGTGTCGGAAGCGTTGAACCGGCGCGCCGTATCCCCCACGAACACCACCGGGAACTGCAGGCCCTTGGAGCGGTGGATGGTCATGATGCTCACACAGCCGGGATGCTGGCCGCTGGGCACGGTATCCTGTCCCGTGCTGCCGGCCTGCGCGGCGGCATCGATGGCGCGCACCAGCGCCGAGATACCGCCCGCACCGGAGGCCGCACAGAAGGAGGCGAACCGCCGGGCATCCTCCCGGCGGCGTGCACCATTTTCCAGCACGCCAAGCGCCGCCAGATAACCGGTGGAGGCAAAGATCTCTTCCAAAAGCTGCTCTGCCGGTGCGCTGCGCGCCATCTGCCGCAATGCAGTGAGGCGGGCATAGAAGGTCCTGACCTTTTCGGTAAACGGATCCTCCGCCGGGCCGTCCAGTGCCAGCAGCAGGGCACCGTACAGGCTCATGCGGGCAGCTTTTTCCTCCGGGTCCTTCTGCAGTTGACGGCTGCGAGCGCGCAGCCGCACAAGGTCATCCTCGGTAAAGCCGAACATCGGCCCCAGCATGGCGGCAGCCAGATAAATATCCTGCGCCGGGTCATCAATGACCTTGAGCAGGGCGATCAGGGGGCGGATGTGGGGTGCCAGCATCAGGTTCTCCCGGGCATCGGCATAGACCGGGATGCCCCGGGCGGCCAGCGCCTCTACATAGACCGGGAAATCCCCCCGCGCCGCCAGCAGAACGCAGCAATCCTCGTACCGCACCGGGCGGGTGGCGGCACCCTCCCGCACCGGCTGGCCCTCCGCCACCAGCGCTGCAATGCGTCCGGCGATCCACGCTGCATCCGTCTCGGCAGCGTCATCCGGCAGGAACTGCACCTCCACGCTGCCCTGGTATTCCCCGGGTGCGCCGCACACCAGCCGCTGCCCATCGCCGTAGGCCGTATCGCCCAGCTGCGGGGTCATGAGCTGCTCAAAGATATAATTGATGCCTGCCACCACCTGCGGCGCAGAGCGGAAATTTGCATCCAGCGCCAGCAGGGCGTCGGTGCCCGGGGTGCCCTCCGGCGGGCGGGGACGGGCCTTGCCCTGCGGCAGCAGCGGCCAGGTATCCAGCTTTTGCCGGAAGATGCCGGGGTCGGCCTGCCTGAAACGGTAGATGCTCTGTTTCAGGTCGCCCACCAGGAACAGGTCGTCCCCTGCCGGGGTGGCAAGGCAGCGGTACAACGCATCCTGCAAAGCGTTCGTATCCTGATATTCGTCCACCATCACGGCAGCATATTCCTGCCGGATGTCCCTGCAAAGCGGGGTCGGCGTGCCCTCCGGGGTGCGCAGCAGCCGCAGCGCAAAGTGCTCGAAATCGCTGAACTCCAGCAGCTTGCGCTCCTTTTTTCTGGCCGAGAACCGGGCATCAAAATCCCGCACGGCGGCAAACAGCGCACGCAGCCGGGGCAGCGCGGCCTGCCGGTCGGCCTCGGCTTCCGCCGCACTGCAGCAGACCAGCTCGGTCATCTGTGCAAACAGCGCGGCGGCCTCCTCTGCGCGGGTCCGGATCTCGGTTTTGTGGTCGCCGCCCAAGCGCTTTTTCATGCCTTTTAGCCCCGGGGCCTCCTCCATGCCCAGCACATAGGGGGTAAGCAGATCGTACAAAGGGTCCCACTGCCCGGCAGCGGCCAGCTGCTCTGCCCGCGCAAACAGCGCCGCAGCCTTTTCCAGCCGGGTGCCGGCTTCCTCGTATTTTTCCGCCACAGCCATCTGTGCCTTCGCCCGGGCGGCGGGGGTCTTTTTTTCCTCGGCGGCATCCCTCTCCTGCGCAAAGTCCGCCCGGCAGTCGGCCAGCGCCGCTGCCACCAGCTCCTGCGCCGCGCTGGCGCAGTGGGCAGCCTCGTCCAGCAGCAGGTGATGCCAGCAGGTGGCGGCAAAGCCGTTCTCCTGCTGGTACGATGCCAGAAATTCGTCCAGCCTGCGGTCATAATCCGGCAGTGCCCGCAGAAAATCGTAGATCTGCAGGATGGCATCCCCTGCAGGCTTATCCGTGCGTCCCTTGCCGTACAGATCCGCAAAGGCGCAGAAATCCGGATCCCGGTAGGCATTTTCCAGCGTTTCGGCCAATGCCGCTGCCCGCAGCAGCGCCACGCTGCCGGGGTCCGCAGGGACAAAATCCGGCGGGATATCCAGCGCCTGGAAATGCTTGTGCAGCAGGTCCAGGCAGAAAGCATCGATGGTGCAGATGGGTGCGCGCTGCAGCAGCATCCGCTGGCGGCGCAGCATGGCGTTGCCCGGTTCCTGCTGGCTGCGGTGCAGCAGAGCCTGCCCGATGCGGGCACGCAGCTCTGCCGCCGCCGCATTGGTAAAGGTGACGATGAGCAGCCGGTCGGCACTGACTGGCTGCTCCGGGTCGGTGATCAGCTGCACAGCGCGCTCGGTCAACACGGCTGTTTTGCCGCTGCCTGCCGCCGCGCTGACCAGCAGCGCGCCGCCCCGGTCGGCGATGGCGGCCTGCTGCGCCGGGGTCCACTTGGGTCCGCTCACGGCTGTTCCTCCTTTTCGTCCGGTTCTTCTTCGGGTTCAAACGGTTTGGGCGGGGCCTCCAGCGCCCGCTCGTGCAGGCCGGCCTCATGACAGCAGACAAAGCTGTAATCGCACCAGGTGCAGGGGCTTTTGCTGCTGCTCACCACCAGCGGCTCGGCATCGATCTGCCCGCCGTAGAGCTGCTCGCCCATCCGGGTGACCAGGTCATCCAGATGCAGCCGGATGCGGTCCAGCTTGGCGCTGTCCGCCCGTTTTTCCTTCTGGTATGGGCTGGGCACGCCGTTGCGGTAGGCAAAAGGCAGGTATCTGCCCGTTTCGTCCGCATCCATCGCGTCAAAGATCTTCTGCTCGTCCCGCACAAGGCCGTCCAGCTGGTACTCCACCGCACGGGCAGCCTGCCCGCGCGGCAGGGTCTGGGGTGCAGGGTCGGCCAGCAGATACAAAACGCCTGCCGGCTGCGCGCCGGTAAAACGCCCGCTGGCATCCCGCGTCAGGCTGAACAGGTACAGCAGCATCTGGCAGTCCAGCCCACAGTAGACCTCCTTCAAGTCCAGCTTTTTGCTGCCGGTCTTGTAGTCCACCACCCGCACCCAGCGGGTGCCGTCCGCCTCGATCCATTCGTCTGCACGGTCCACCGTGCCCACCAGCTGCACGGTGCGCCCGTCCGACAGATGATACAGCTGCCCGGGCACGGCATCCGCGCCCCGGCCGATCTTCAGCTCACAGGCCACGGGCTTGAAGCAGGACTGCGCCTGCTCATCCCGCAGATAACACAAAAGGCTTGCCATGCTCTTTTTCAGCCGGGAGAGCAGGTAGGCAAAGCGTGCGGTATCCTCCGGCAGATAGCGCCGCGCATACGCGTCCACCAGCGCGGCGGCAAGGTCTGCCATGGCTGCATCGTCCAGTTCCAGAAAAGGCTGCAGCCCGGCGCAGGGGTTATCCGCCCCGGGGTGGGGATCCAGCGCCATCTGCAGCACCCAGTGCATCAGGGTGCCGCTCTGGTCCGCCGAAAGCTCTGCCCGGCGGCGGGGCCGCAGCCCCAGCACATACTGCAGGAAGTACCCATACCGGCAGGTATAGTATTTTTCCAGCTGGCTGGGCGAGATGCGCAGCCGCCTGCCCAGCAAAGTTTCCAGCGCGGACAGATCCTGCACCTGCCGGGGCGGGTCCTGCTCCATGCGCTGCAGCAATGCCAGCCCCCGGGGCGCGTGTACGCCCGCGCCCGGGGCACGCAGTGCCTCGGTCAGGCTGGCGCGCTGGCTGTCGGTCAGGGGCCAGCCGCCGCCCAGCACATCCAGCCCGTCCGCCGGGGTGGCGGCAAGGTCGGTCAGTTCCAGCTGAGGTGCAGCGGGCTGCAGCGCTTCCACGATGGGTTCCAGCGCAGCGCACAGGGTCTGCCCCTGCCCTTTGGGCCAGCTCATCCACAATCCCTTTGCCGGAGCGGTAAGGGCCTTATAAAAACACACCTGCTCGCGCACCACACGGTTTTCAAAACAATCCGGCAGGTCGATCTGCCGGGCCATCAGCAGGTCGCGGTCCGCATGGGTCAGCAGGCCGCTCTCCGCCGGGGTGCTGGGGAACTCGCCTTCCGCAAGCCCCAGCACGAACACATAGTCCGGCGCATCCAGGCGCATCTTGCCCGCGCTGGCCAGCACCACCGCATCCAGGGTCTGCGGGATATGCCCCAGGTCCGAGGCGCGCAGCAGCAGCCCGAACAGGTCCTCGTATTCCGGCACCGTGATGCCCTGGCTGCCCAGCAGCCGCGCCATCTCGTCCAGCAGCTGCATCACCACGTTCCACTCGCGGGCGGCTTCCTCCGCCGCCGGGATGCCCCGGGACGCCCGGATATCCTCCACCTGCGCGGCCTGCTGTGCATCCGCACCCAGCTCTTTCAGGCAGAAATACACCGCCCGGCTGATCTGCTCTGCATTGGCACCGCGCACCCTGCCGCGCAGGGTCTCCACTGCGGTCACCAGCTTTTTGCGGGCATTTTCTGCCCGGGTCAGGTTCAGCCTGTCCTCATCGGTCAGTTCCGCATCGCCAAAGCCCCGGGGGCTTTTGGTAAATTCCGTCCGCCATGCCGCCGCATTGGGAGACCAGGTGTAGGCGTAGTTTTCCAGCGCGCACACCTCCGGCTCGGTCAGCGCACACAGCCCGGTCTTGGCCAGTACGGTCAGCTGCTCGGTCATATCCGCACCCCGCAGCAATGCCAGCAGTGCCCGCACCGCCGTGGCCGGGGCGCTGAACTCCGGGGTGGTGGGTTCGTCACAGTACAGGGGGATATCCGCCATGCGGAACTCGTACCGCACCGCTGCGCGGTACAGGCCGATATCACGGCAGACCACTGCGATCTTTCCGCAGCGCACCCCCTGCCGCATCAGGCGGCGGATGGCTGCCGCCGCGCAGCGGGCTTCTTCTTCCCGGCTGGCAGCGGCAAACAGCCGCAGCTCCGGGGCACTCTCCGGCGGGGTGCAGCTGCCGTTCTCCAGCAGCTCGGTCAGGGCGGCAAGCCCCGGGGCGTTTTTGTGGCGCAGATCCCGCCGCAGCAGCTCCGGTGCGGCCACCTGTGCACCATTTTTGCGCGCCAGCTGGCGCAGCTGCGCCGCCACCTGCTTTGCACCGGCAAACAGGCCCAGATCCCCCGGCACCATAGGGGTGCCATCGTCACACAGGGCCACCGTAACGGCGGGCAGTGCGGCCAGCATAGCCCCCATCAGCCGCTTTTTGGGTGCGTTAAAGGTATCGAACTCATCGATGAACACCTCCCGCTCCTGCAAAAAGTCCGGCAGCTGCCCCCGTGCCAGCGCGGCTTCCAGCCGGGAAGCCGCCAGCTCCAGCCGGTCGGCCGGGTCCATCCCGGTGCCTGCCAGCAAAGTTTCGTAGCCCTGAAAGATCAGCGCCAGTTCGCCCAGTTTTCCGCTCTCGGTACCGCAGTCCCGTGCCAGCTCCTGCAGCTGCCGGCCGGACAGCCCGGCACTTTTCAGCTCGTCGATGGTCTGGGCCGCCATCTGGCAGAAGGCGGCGCTGCGCCGGTGGCGGTAGTAATAATGCACGTTATCCTGCAGTTCTTCCAGCGCACGGCGCACCAGCACTGCCCGCCCGGCATCGGTCAGGGTCTGCACCGCCGCGCCGCCCTCCAGGGCAAGGATATGCTCGGCCAGGCTGGTAAAGGAATAGCTTTCCACCATACCGGAAAGCGCATCTCCCAGTTCCCGATAGATGTGCGCCTCGGTGCTGGAGGTAAACTGCTCCGGCACCAGCAAGATGCTGCGCCTGCCCGCTTCGGCCCGTGCGCGGATGCGGGTGTACAGCAGGGTGGTCTTGCCGCTGCCGGAAGCACCCAGGACCAGTTTCAGCATACGATGTTCCTCCCGTTCCCTGATTTTTGCTTTTATTGTAACACGAAACCGGGCATAAAACCACCAGTTTTCTTTGCAATGCGCGCCCCGCTGTGGTACACTGAAAAAAATATCCTGCATACCAGAAAGGGAGCCTGTATGAAAATTTTAGCCGTTGACTACGGGGACAGCCGCACCGGTCTTGCCACCTGTGACCGCACCGAATTTCTCACCTCTGCCATCACCCCTCAGATCACCCTCAAGGCCCGCAACAAGGTCGCCGCCCGGGTGTGCGAGGTAGCCAAAGAGATCGATGCCGAGCTGATCCTGATCGGCCTGCCGCTGAACATGGACGGCACCGAGGGCGAGCGCGCCGCCAAAAGCCGCAAGCTGGCAAAGACCGTAGAGCTTTGGAGCGGCCTGCCGGTGCGGATGTGGGACGAGCGCCAGACCACCTGTGCCGCCGCCGATATCCTGGACGAGAGCGGCACCTTTGGCAGCCGCCGCAAGGAGATCTTAGACTCGGTCAGCGCCACGGTCATCCTGGAGGACTACCTTGCCTGGCGCAAAGAGCACCCCGGGGAGATATAAAAAGACAGCGTCCATGCTTACCTGCACGGGCGCTGTCTTTTTCAGCCGTGATTTATCCCTGATAATTCTCGATGCTCACACTGTTGATGGTGATATCGGTGGTGGGCTTCTGGTTCTCATCCACCTCGGTCTGGGCGATGGCATCCACGATGTCCATCCCCTCGTACACCTGGCCGAACACGGTATCGGTGTAGTCCAGATAGGGCGCACCGCCCGCCGTCTGGTAGGCAGACACCACCTCAGCACGGTAACCGGCGGCGTTCATCTGGTCTACCAGCTCCTGGGTCACCGACTGCTCGCCCGGCAGGGTCTGCACCACGTAAAACACGCTGGCGCACTCGCCCGCGCTGTCCACGCCCATGCACAGCGCCCCAGCGTAATGGTGCAGGCTGTCCGTTGCTTCCACCGGGTAGCGGCTGCCCTTCCAGATGGTAGTGCCCTTGCCGTCTGCCCCCTGCCCGGCTTCCACCACGAACTGGTTCTCCACCCGGGTCACCGTCAGCCCATTGTAATAGCCCTGCTGCACAAGGCCGATAAAGTTATCGCAGGCCTGCGGTGCCTGATCCGGAAAGAGCACCGCCCGGAAAATGCCCGCAGAGGTATCGAACACCGCGATGGTGTCGCCCGCTGTGGGATGGGTGAACTGCAGCTCGGCAGATCCCACCGCCGGGCGGCTGATGCTCTGCACCCCGCCGCCGTTCTGCTGCGGCCGGATGCCGCACCCCGTAAACAGCAGCACTGCCGCAAGGCAGACTGCCAAGATCTTTTTATGCATGTTCCCGCTCCCTGTTCCATATACTGTACGGTACGCTGCGCCTGGCAGCGCAAAGGATACAGAAAGTAGTATACCATATTCTGCGCAGCAGCGCGAGAGGAAAATGCGTGAAAATTTATCCGGTATTTTCTGTGCGAAAAAGCATCTTGACGAACCGGGCAAAACACGCTACACTATAGGCAGACCGAGCGGGACGCACAGCCCGCCGCATCAAGTGCTTTTATCAGAGCAATACAGGAGCGTATTATGTCTGACGAGATCAAGAACCCCAATACCGAAGAAGAATATCAGCCTGACCTGATGACCCTGGAAGACGAGGACGGCAACGAGGTCACCTTTGAGGTGATCGACGCACTGGACCACAAGGGTGTGCATTACCTGGCTGTTGTGGAATACGCCGAGAACGAAGAAGACCTGAACGAGGATGCCCAGCTGGTGATCCTGAGCGTTGGGGAAGATGACGAAGGCGAATATCTGGACGTTGTGGAGGACGATGAGGTGCTGATGGAAGTCAGCAAGCTGTTCGAGCAGCGTCTGAGCGAGGACTACGACATCGAGTAAGTCCTCCGACGGATCGACACGTGCAAGGCTTCCTGCCCGGCTCGATTTGTTGCGGTTTATATGATCCTACTAATCATTCAACGGGAGCCCGGCGTTCGCCGGCGG
>CAKTFD010000077.1 GCA_934553285.1 uncultured Faecalibacterium sp.
GATCAGGATGGCGTCATCCAGCTCTCCCGCAAGAAGCTCGCATCTCGCAAGGGCATGGAAGAGATCGCCAAGGCAGCTGAATCCGGTGAAGTCGTCGAGGGCGATGTTACCGAGTTCAATAAGGGCGGCGTTGTCGTCAACGTCAAGGGCGTCAAGGTGTTCGTCCCCCGTTCTCAGGCCACTATGCGCCGCGACGAGGACTACACCGCTCTGGTCGGCCAGCATGTTCAGCTGGTCGTCACCGAGTGCTCCGGCCGCAAGATCGTGGGCAGCATCAACAAGGTCACCGCTGAGCAGAACAAGGCTAAGCGTGAGGAGTTCTGGGCAAACGTTGAGGTGGGCAAGACCTACACCGGCGTTGTCAAGAGCCTGACCTCTTATGGTGCATTCGTTGACATCGGTGGTGTTGACGGCCTGTGCCACATCAGCGAGCTGAGCTGGAACCGCATCAAGCACCCCTCCGAGGTTGTCTCCGTTGGCGACACCATCGAAGTGTATGTCAAGGACATCGACACCGAGAACCACAAGGTCTCTCTGGGCTACAAGAAGGCCGAGGACAACCCCTGGGAGCAGCTGAAGAACAACTACCCCATCGGCAGCACCTTCCATGCTCCGGTCGTGTCCCTGACCAAGTTCGGTGCATTCGTCCGCATCCTGCCGGGTGTTGACGGTCTGGTCCACATCAGCGAGATCAGCAATGACCGCGTTGAGAAGGTCTCTGACGCACTGAAGGTCGGCGATATGGTCGATGTGAAGCTGCTGGATGTTGACTTCGACAAGAAGCGCATCAGCCTGTCCATGAAGGCTCTGCTGAACGACGCTGAGTAATCAGCCCCTCGTTCGGAAGAAAAGCTTCTGACACAATGCGATCAACAGCCCCGTTGCCGGGAAAACGGCGGCGGGGCTGTTTTTGTAACAAAAAATGATTTTCTTTCCCGAATGGCGGGAAAAATACAATAAAGACATAATTTTATGGTAAAATGGATCAAGAAGCACTGGGAAGTGCTGAGCTATCTGGTTTTCGGCGTGCTGTGCACCCTGCTGAACATTGTGCTGTATGCGCTGTTCAATAAGCTGTTCGGCTACACTGCCGCCAACAGCTGGGGCAATGTGCTGGATAACATCCTGTGCATCCTGTTCGCCTACGCCACCAACCGCGCCTTTGTGTTCCGCAGCAAGACTACCGGCAAAGCCATGGCAAAAGAGTTTGGCACCTTTGTCACCTGCCGTCTGGGTACGATGCTGCTGGACACGGCGATCATGCTGGTGCTGGGCAATCTGCTGGCTGCGCAGGGTGCAGCGCTGATGGACAACTTAATGCAGGGGGCACTGAGCGTGGTGTCCCACTGGTTTGGCCCGGATACGGCCATCCAGATGGCAGCATCCTATGCGGGCACACCGGCGGGGGTCACGGATGGCTCTGCCGCCATTGCCGTCATCGGCGGTGCCGACGGCCCCACGGCGATCTTCGTTACCAGCCGCTACAATGCGCAGGCACTGTGGGGCCTTGCCGTGAAGGTGTTTTCCAATGTACTGGTGATCGTGCTGAACTATGTGTTCAGCAAGCTGATCATTTTTAAGAAAAAGTAAGGTTCTACCAATCAAAACATTTAGGAGGTACGGTTTTATGAAGCGTGGTCTGAAAGGTTTTGCATTTCTGGTCTCCGGTCTGGTGCTGGGCATCATTGGTGCAACGGTCTCTGCAACTGCAATTGCCCTGAGTGCTGTCGGCATGGCAAAGGTGCGCCGTGCCAGCAAGTAAAACGGAGGAAACAAGATGAATCGTGAAGAAATTCTCTCCCACGTCGATCATACTCTGCTGAAGCCGGAGGCTACCTGGCCCCAGATCCAGACCCTGTGCGACGAAGCCATTGCAAACCACACCGCATCCGTCTGCATCAACACCTGCTATGTGAAGCAGGCGGTGGAGTATATGGCGGGCCGTATCCCGGTGTGCTGCGTGGTGGGCTTCCCTCTGGGCGCCATGGATACTGCCAGCAAGGCCTTTGAGGCAAAGACTGCCATCGAGAACGGCGCCGCCGAGGTGGATATGGTCATTAACATCGGCCGCCTGAAGAACAAGGAGTACGATGCCGTGCGCGAGGATATCCGCGCCGTGAAGCAGGCTGTGGGCGATAAGATCCTGAAGGTCATCATCGAGACCTGCCTGCTGACCGATGAGGAAAAGGAAAAGATGTGCGATATCGTCTGCGAGGCAGGCGCTGACTACATCAAGACCAGCACCGGCTTCTCCACCGCCGGTGCCAACTTCCACGATGTGGAGCTGATGGTCAAGGGCGTGCATGGCCGCTGCAAGGTCAAGGCTGCCGGCGGCATCTCCACGGTGGAGGATATGGAGACCTTCCTGGCACTGGGCGCTGACCGCCTGGGCACCTCCCGCGCTGTCAAGATCCTGAACGGCGAACAGGCAAAGGGCTACTAAGCAATATCGCTTTGCGCAAGGGGCTGCTGCACCGGATCCGGTGCAGCGGCCCTTTTTGTATAGCGTGGATCTTTGGGAAAAGCATAAGATTTTTGCATCAATTTCAGAAACTTGCCAAAAAAGAGTGATACTATTCTTGACAATCTGACGCTGTAATGATAGAATATCTCACGTACCAATTGAATACCGACTTATCAAGAGCGGCTGAGGGGACAGGCCCTGTGAAGCCCGACAACCTGCGCGAGAGCGTAAGGTGCCAAATCCTGCGGGAAACCGGAAGATAAGAGTGCAACGCTCAGGGCTTTCGGCTCTGGGCGCTTTTATTTTTCAAAGAAAACTTGATGGAATGGTAGATACACCCACAACTGTAAAATTAGGAGGCAAAACAAATGGCTAGACACCTGTTTACTTCGGAATCCGTCACCGAGGGGCATCCCGATAAGATCTGCGACCAGATCTCGGATGCGATCCTGGACGAGATCCTGACCCACGACCCCGATGCCCGCGTGGCCTGCGAGACCTGCGCATCCACCGGCCTTGTGCACATCATGGGCGAGATCACCACCAACTGCTACGTAGACTTCCAGAAGGTCGTGCGCGAGGTGGTGGCAGATATCGGCTACACCCGTGCAAAGTACGGCTTTGATGCCGATACCTGCGCTGTGATCTCCAATATCGATGGCCAAAGCCCCGATATCGCACTGGGCACCAACGATGAGGTGGGCGGTGCCGGTGACCAGGGCATGATGTTCGGTTATGCCTGCGACGAGACCCCTGAGCTGATGCCGATGCCCATCAGCCTGGCACACAAGCTGGCCAAGCGCCTGACCGAGGTGCGCAAGAGCGGCGAGATGGACTATCTGCGCCCGGACGGCAAGAGCCAGGTGACCGTGGAGTACGATGAGAACAACAAGCCTGTGCGCGTGGATGCCGTGGTCATCTCCAGCCAGCACAGCGAGAGCGTCAGCATGGAGAAGCTGCGCGCCGATGTGATGGAAAAGGTCATCAAGGCTACCATCCCCGCTGAACTGCTGGATGAGAACACCAAGTATTACATCAACCCCACCGGCCGCTTTGTTGTGGGCGGCCCGCAGGGCGATACCGGCCTGACCGGCCGTAAGATCATCGTGGACACCTACGGCGGCTATGCACGCCACGGCGGCGGCGCCTTCTCCGGCAAGGACCCCAGCAAGGTGGACCGCAGCGCAGCGTATGCTACCCGCTGGGTGGCCAAGAACATCGTGGCTGCCGGCCTGGCAAAGCAGTGCGAGGTGCAGGTGGCTTACGCCATTGGCGTGGCAAAGCCCGTGTCCATCATGGTGGATACCTTTGGCACCGGCACCGTGGCGGACGAAAAGATCGAGCAGGCTGTGGAAAAGGTGTTTGACCTGACCCCGGCTGCCATCATCCGCGAGCTGGATCTGCGCAAGCCCATCTACCGTAAGCTGGCCGCTTACGGCCACATGGGCCGCGAGGATCTGGGCGTGAAGTGGGAAAACACCAACCGCGTGGAGGCCTTGAAGGCTGCTGTGGCTGCCCTGTAAAAAAGCGTTTCCTCTGTATAGAAGGTAAATGAGGCAAGGAGCCGTTGCACAGGATTTTGTGC
The DNA here is from genome assembly GCA_934553285.1 of uncultured Faecalibacterium sp. Lineage (GTDB taxonomy): Bacteria > Bacillota > Clostridia > Oscillospirales > Ruminococcaceae > Faecalibacterium. Next base: position 4,050 of record CAKTFD010000077.1, read on the forward strand.
AGCGGCTCCTTTTTTATGACGGATAAAAAGTAATACTTTTCTGCGAAAATCAGATAAAATTTGCGAAATGGTAAAGAATTGGTCGTGTTTTTGTAAGAAACACACATTCTATTTTGGGAAAAGGAAAAACAGCTGTGCAAGGCGCAGAAAATCCTGATGTGAAACAAATTGATATGGCGCAATCGACAAAATGTGATAAAATAAAACCAGATATGCGCTCTTGTGTGCATGGTACGGATCGTAAACAGCAATAAGGAGTTATGACTATGTCTATTGAAATTTCCCCCAAGTCGTTCTTTGAGCAGCCCAGTGTGGCGGATATGCGGCTGATCGCCTGCCCCGGTGCAGAGGAGCTGACCGGCCTGATCGACAAGCACCTGGTCCGTTGGGCCAAGGCTGCCGGAATTGAAAAAGATACCTTCATCATTCCTTGCGACTGCCCCCGCTTCCAGAGCGGTGATGCAAAGGGCCTGGTCAAGGAGTCTGTGCGCGGCGATGATATCTTTATCGTGGTGGACCCGGGCAACTACAGTGTGACCTACAAGCTGTTCAACTATGAGAACCACATGTCTCCGGACGATCACTTTGCAAACCTGAAACGTCTGATCCAGGCTGTGGCGGGCAAGGCACACCGTGTGTCCGTCATCATGCCCAGCCTGTACGGCGGCCGTCAGCATCGCCGTGTGGTGCGCGAGAGCCTGGACTGCGCTGTGGCACTGCAGGAGCTGCAGACCATGGGCGTGCGCAACATCATCACCTTTGATGCCCACGACCCCCGCGTGCAGAACGCTGTGCCTCTGATGAGCTTTGATAACGCCATGCCCACCTATCAGGTGCTCAAGAGCCTGCTGAAAAAGGATCCGGACCTCTCCTTCGACAAGGAAAAGTTTACCGTGGTCAGCCCGGACGAGGGCGCAATGAACCGCAACATGTACTTCTCCAGCGTGCTGGGCTGCAACCTGGGCATGTTCTACAAGCGCCGTGACTACACCCGCGTGGTGAACGGCCGCAACCCCATCGTGGCACACGAGTACCTGGGCGAGAGCGTGGAAGGCAAGACCGTCTTTATCGCAGACGACATCATTGCTTCCGGCGAGAGCATGCTGGAAGTGGCCAGCAACCTGAAAGAGCGCGGCGCTGCCCACATCATCGCCAACGCTACCTTCCCGCTGTTCACCAGCGGCCTGGAAAAGTTCGATAAGGCTGTGGCAGAGGGCACCCTGACCTACGTTGTGGGTACCAACCTGACCTACCGTATGCCGGAGCTGCTGACCCGCGACTGGTATGTGGATGTGGATGTTTCCAAGTATGCTGCCTACTTTGTGGTGGCACTGAACCACGATATGTCCGTTTCCAGCATCATCGATCCGCTGAAAAAGATCGAGAACCTGCTGGCAAACCGCAAGTAATCTATAAACCAAAGGGAGCCATTGCACAGATCCTTGTGCAGTGGCTCCCTTTTTGCATCCTTTTTTGTAAGCCCTAAAAAGCGGCGGTCACAGCGTATCGCTGCGCAGAAAACGCACCAGCATGGGCAGCTCGTACGCCAGCATCAGAAACCAGCCTACGGCATAGCTGTAGGGCAGGGCTTCAATGTCCATTCGCAGCACCAGCACGAACAGCGCGGCAGCGGCCACGCGGCCGGCCATGTTCAGGATGCTGCTGTTCAGGGTGACTTTCAAATCGCCCACGCCACGGAAGAAGCCCTGGATGCCGTTGGTGGCGGCGGGCATCAGGTAGAACAGCGAGATGGTGCGCAAAAACCGCACACCCAGCGATACCACTGCAGGATCGGCGGCAAACAGCCGGATGATCGGCTCGGCAAACAGCAGACAGACGGCAGTAAGCAGCAGCGCATAGGCAAACTCGATGCGCATTCCGCAGTGGTAGCCTGCCTTTACGCGGTCGGACTTACCGGCGCCCCGGTTCTGCGCCATCAGGGTGGTCATGGCGTGGCCGATGTTCTGCTGCGGGGTGTAGGCAAAGTCGTCGATACGGGAGGCGGCGGTAAAGGCCGCCATGGCGTTGACGCCCATGGTGTTTACGATGGCCTGCACCGCGATCTTGCCCAGCTGTACGGTGGCCTGCTGCATGGCGCTGGCCCAGCCGTAGCTCACCGTTTTGCGCAGCAGCTTGCCGTCAAAGCAGAACCAACGCCTGCCCAGCTGCAGCACCGGCACCCTGCAGCGGATGTATACCACGCACAGCAGGCAGCAGATGGCCTCACTGAGCACGGTAGACAGGGCGCAGCCCTCGCTGCCCCAGCCCAGCGCCTGCACAAAAAACAGGTCGCCGCCGATGTTCAGCACCGCACTGACCATCAGAAAGTAGAGTGCGCTCTTGCTGTCGCCCAGTGCGCGCATGGTGGCGGCCAGAAAATTGTAGAAGAAGGTGAAGATCAGCCCGGCGAACACGATGCGCAGGTAGCTCACGGCAATGGGCAGGATGGCGGCGGGTACCTGCAGCAGCCGCAGCAGCGGGTCGGCCAGCAGCACACACAGGGCGGAAAAGCTCAGGGAGAACACGGTGCCTGCGATGGCAGTGGTGGATACCTGCCGCTCCACCAGCTCGGTATCCCCGGCACCAAAGGCGGTGCTGACCAGGATGCCGGCACCCAGGCACATCCCGTTGATGAACAGGATGGCAAGGGTCATCAACGGATTGGAGGTGCCTACAGCGGCCAGTGCATCCTCGCCCACAAATTTGCCCACGATGATGCTGTCGGCGGCATTGTAGGTGAGCTGGAACAGGTTGCCCAGCACCAGCGGGATGGTAAATTTTATCAGAAGCGGCGTGATAGCGCCGCGGGTCATGTCTTGCGTCATGAGAGAAACACGCTTTCTTTATAAAATGAAAAATAGTTTAAACGATGCTGGCGCGGCCGCTGAAAATAGCCAGGGCAGCGCGGCTGTTGCAGTTGGCCAGCAGCTGTGCGGCGGCGTGCAGGGCGGCACCGGCGCTGACCGAGGCCGGGATGGCATCGGTGCGCAGCACCTGCTGGGCAGCACGCTGGGCATCCCGGCTGGCCACGGCGGAAACATTATCCACCACATAGCTGTTGTAGTTTTCCGGCACGATGCCGTAGCCGATATCCGGGATGCCGTGGGGGCCGGTAAGCCCGCCGCCCAGCACCTGATTTTCGTACGGCTCCACCGCCACGATGCGCACATCGTTGGTCCAGGCCTTGATGGTCTCGCCCACGCCGGTCACGGTGCCGGCACTGCCCACCCCGATGGTGATGGCATCCACCAGGCTCTGGTTCTGCCGGGCAATGCTCTGCACGATGGCGGGGCCGGTGACCCGGCGGTGATACTCCGGATTGTCATCGTTGGCCAGCCAGTTCATATAGTACCAGCCGTTGGCGGCAGCGGTCTGTGCAGCCAGATTGCGCGCCCCGGCCAGACCGCTGCGGGCGGGGCTGTGCCGGATCTGCGCACCCAGGCGCAGCAGATACTCCTGCCGCAGGGCCGGGGCATCCTCCGGCATCACCAGCACGATGGGGTGCCCGGCAGTCAGGCTGGCCAGGGTAAGGGCTGTGGCAAAGGGGCCGGAAGCCGCCTCGATGATGGGCTGCCCCGGGGAGAGCTGCTTTTTTTCAATGGCGAGGGCCAGCATCCCCTCTGCCAGGCCGTCCCGGGCGGTGCCGGTGGGGCCGTAAAAATCCAGATAGGCGTACAGCCGCCCTTTCAGCCCGCAGGCGGCGGCATACCCCCGCAGCTCCACGATGGGGCAGGCGGTGGTGAGCGTCTGGTAAAAATTAGAGTAGATCGGCACGGAAGAACTCCTTTCAAAAGGGTACCCCGCTCAGGCGGCTTTTGGCATCGTCCGGGAAAAGGCAGCGCCGGCCCGCTTGCGGCACAAACACACCCCCGGGTAGGCTGCCGGACGAAGGGAGGCTGAGGGGACTGTTAGGATACAACACTATTATCCTAACGCAAACGCCCCGGATGCGTCAAGATGCGTTTTGGCAAAAACAGCAAATTTTGCGCGGATCTTCTGGAAAAAACTCCGAAATGCCCTTGACAAGGGCAGGGGGTTCTGCTATACTTCATCCGTAAAGCAAAAAAACTTTACAACACAGCAAACAGGAAAGGGCAGGACACCGGGGGTCAACAGCAATGGCAAAAGATCTGGAAATGGGGTATCTGCTCGATTTTTATGGCGAAGTGCTTACGCAGAAGCAGCGCGAGATGCTGCGCCAGTATTATAACGATGACCTCTCGCTGAGCGAGATCGGCGAGAACTTCGGCATCACCCGGCAGGGTGCGCGGGATGCCATCAAGCATGGCGAGACTACCCTGAAGGAACTGGAAGAAAAGGTCGGCTTTGCGGCCCGCTACCGGCGGGTGCAGCAGAAGCTGGAACAGCTGGAGCAGCTGGTCATCGACACCCGGTTCGAGTGCACCGGCCCGCGCGCAAACATCACCACCACGGAGTATGTGGAAATGCTGACCCGGATGCTGGAGATCATCCGCTCGATGGATGAGGAGAACGAACGCTGACAGAACTGTGAAAGGAGCACCGCACAATGGCATTTGAATCTTTGACCGACCGCCTTGCCGGTGTATTCAAAAAGCTGCGCGGCCACGGCAAACTGACCGAGGCAGATATCAAGGCCGCCATGCGCGAGGTGCGGATGGCCCTGCTGGAAGCCGATGTCAACTACAAGGTTGCCAAGGACTTCTGCGCAAAGGTGTCCGAGCGCGCGATGGGACAGGAGGTCATGGAGAGCCTGACCCCCGCCCAGCAGGTGGTCAAGATCGTCAACGAGGAGCTGGTGGCCCTGATGGGCGGCACCGAAGCTGCCCGCCTGAACATCAAGAACAAAGGCCAGACCGTCATCATGCTCTGCGGCCTGCAGGGCAACGGTAAAACCACCCACGCGGCCAAGCTGGCCAAGTTTTATAGCAAGCAGGGCCGCCGCCCCATGCTGGTGGCCTGCGATATCTACCGCCCCGCCGCTATCGATCAGCTGCAGGTGGTGGGCAAGCAGGCGGGTGCACCGGTATTTACCCTGCCGGGCGCAAAGCCGCCGGAGATCGCCCGCAAGGCGCTGGCGCACGCCAAAGACTACGGCAACGATATCGTTATCCTGGATACGGCAGGCCGTCTGCAGATCGACGAAGTGCTGATGCAGGAGCTGGTGGATATCAAGGCCGCTGTGCCGGTGGACGAGACCCTGCTGGTGGTGGATGCCATGGCAGGCCAGGATGCCGTCAATGTGGCCAAGACCTTCAACGAAACGGTGGGCGTGGATGGCATCATCCTGACCAAGACCGATGGTGATACCCGCGGCGGCGCAGCCCTCTCGGTGCTGGCCGTTACCGGCAAGCCCATCAAGTTCCAGGGCACCGGCGAAAAGCTGGACGACCTGGATGTGTTCCACCCGGACCGCATGGCAAGCCGTATCCTGGGCATGGGCGATGTGCTCAGCCTGATCGAGCGCGCACAGGATGCCGCCGATGAAAAGGCCGCCGAGGAGACCGCCAAGCGGCTGATGGAAAACAAGTTCGATATGAACGACATGCTGGAGCAGTTTGCCCAGATCCGCAAGATGGGCGGCGCAGGCGCCATGCTGAGCATGCTGCCCGGCGCTTCCGGCATCGATCCCAGCCAGATCGACGAAAAAGCCTTTGACCGCATCGAGGCCATGATCTATTCCATGACCAAAGAGGAGCGCGAAAAGCCTTCCATCATCAATCCCAAGCGCAAGCGCCGCATTGCCGCAGGCAGCGGCACCCGCGTGGAGGATGTGAACAAGCTGCTCAAGCAGTACGAGATGATGCAGAAGATGATGAAGCAGTTCAAAAAAAGCCCCAAGGGCTTTGCCCGCCGCCTGGGCGGCATGATGGGCAACCCCAACGCGTTCCGCGGGCTGAAATAACAACGGTATACAACCCAGCCGGGTTTGTAACATATATCAAAAACAACATTTTTTGGAGGATATCTATTATGGCAGTTAAGATTCGTCTGCGCCGCGTTGGCGCCAAGAAGGCTCCCTTCTACCGTGTGGTCGTGGCTGACAGCCGCTTCCCCCGCGATGGTCGCTTCATCGAGGAGATCGGCACCTACGATCCCAACAAGGAGCCTTCCGAGATCAAGATCGACGCTGAGAAGGCAAAGCAGTGGATCGCTAACGGCGCTCAGCCCACTGATACCGTTCGTGTCCTGCTGAAGAAGTCCAACGT
>CAKTFD010000078.1 GCA_934553285.1 uncultured Faecalibacterium sp.
GGCCTTGCGGACATTTACGGCGTAAGCAAGGTACAGCTTGGCACCGACTATCTGCGCCGCACCGGCATCGACCCGGCTGCCTGTGTGATGATCGGTGATACCGACCACGATGCCGAGGTGGCAGCAGCCATTGGTGCTGTCTGTGTGCTGTACACCGGCGGGCATCAATCCCGCGCCCGGCTGGAAAAAGCCAGTTCCTATGTCATCGATGACCTGGCGCAGCTGCCCGGGCTGCTGGAAACACTATAAGACTTCTTTCAGGCTCTGCTGCACAAACGCTGTGCACAGAGCCTTTTTGTATCCTCCCAGGCGGGTGCTGCTATCCATAGCCCGCCCCATAACCCGCAAATAAAAAAGACATCTGCAGCAATTCGCCTCTGCCACGCAGCAGAACCGCGGATTTTTGCTGCAGATGCCTTTTTGCATCCGCTCTTTTAGGGTCTTTGTCAAATGTTGGGGTCGAAATTTTTCCCGACCCCAACATTTATTATAGAACCTCTTTTTACAGCAGCTTTGCACCGGAGTGCGGCAGGCTGTCTGCACCAAGGCTTTGCAACCTTTGGGGCAGGGCGGCAAGGTCGCCGCCGGTATAGTACCAGCTGGCAGCCAGCACCGCCAGCCCAAGCAGTACCAGCAGCCCCAGTGCCCTGCGCAGCCGGGGCTGCGGCTGTGCAGGCTGCGGCGCACAGAGCGCCGCCGGGGTCAGCACAGCATCCGGTACCGGGCTGCCGTAGCGCTGCCAGCTTGTCCCACCGGCCTGGGGCAGGCCGCTGGCCGCACGGCGGAGCATATCCAGCAGCCACAGGCCTGGGTTCTCATCCAGCGGCACACAGCGCAGCCAGCAGCCCTTTTTGCCGCCAACCAGCAGCAGGCGGCTCCGGGGCTGCTCCACACAGCCCACAGCCAGGTCTGTACCGGCCAGCTGCCGCACCGCCTGCACCCGTGCCAGGGTGCGGGCCGGTTCTGCCTGCGGCGCTTTGCGCAGCCTGCGGCTGAGCCGGGCAGTCATTCCGGCATCGGCATAGCTCCTGGCCCCAAAATCGAACACTTTTTCTGCGCCGGAAAGGTTCTCCAGCCGGGTCTCCAGCAGCGCAGCGGCAGCGGCATCACTGCATACCAGCAGCAGGCGGCGGCGCTCCAGCGCCTGCACCGCCGCAGCGGCAAGGCTCTGGCTGCCTTCGCCGTACAGCTCTGCCGCAAAGCGCGTCCGCAGCTGCTGTGCGGCGCGGCGCAGCTCCTCCCCGCTCTCGCTTTGCAGCGCTACCAGCGTTTCAGCCCCCCGGCTGCGGCAGCTGACAGTTCCCTGCCATCCTTCCGGCAGGGCCGCTGCTGCCTGCTGCACAGCCTGTTCCGATGCACCGAACAACCGCAGCACACAGCTGACCGGGCGTTTTTCCTCTTTTGTCATAACGCATCCCCCCTGCGGCCGCAGGGGCCGCCGCCTGGAAGCTGTTTTTGTAAGCAGCATGCGCACTGCTTATAAGAACGGCTTCTTATTCTGCCCGCAAGGTCTTGTCCAGTGCGGCCAGGGCGGCGGGGTCATGCTGGGCATCTGCGGCAAGCACCTGCGTGCCTGCCGGCACTTTGCCCTTTGCCAGCTGCAGGGCCAGTTCCAGCGCAGCCTGGGCAGCGCGTGCGCGTACGAGCGCACGCCCCGGGCGGGAGACGAACAGTTTTTTCACATACACCCTGTCTCCTCGGGCTGCACCCAGATACACCGTGCCCACAGGCCGGACGGCATCGCCGCCGCCCGGACCTGCAAGGCCGGTCACACTGACGGCGATATCCGCACCGGCAGTTTTTGCCGCGCCAAGCGCCATCTGCGCCGCCACGGGCGCCGACACCACATGATATTGCGCAATGACCGCCGGATCCACCCCGACGAGCTTTGCCTTGGCCTGCTCCCAGTAGGTCACAAAGCCGTAGCCGAACACCTCGCTTGCGCCGGACACACTGGTCAGGCGCTGGGCGATCAGACCGCCGGTGCAGCTTTCGGCGGTGGCGATGGTCAGGCCATTGGCCTGCAGCGTATGCACCACCGTTTCTTCCAGCCCGGCGACATCCTCATCATACACCGCATCGCCCAGCAGATCATAGAACTTTTTGGCGTAGGCGCGGCACATGGCCTGCGCTTCGGTGTCGTTTTGCGCCCGGGCCGTAATGCGGATCTCGCACTCGCCGGTCTTACAGTAGATGGCAGCGGTGGGGTTTGCGTTTTCCAGCAGGGGCCGCACCTTATATTCCAGGTTGCTCTCGCCGCCCAGCACCCGCAGCGTCAGGCTGTGCAGGGCACAGTTCTGCCGCGCCAGCAGCAGCGGACGCACGCTTTCTTCCCACATGGCCTTCATCTCGTGGGGCACACCGGGCATCAGCACGGCACAGTGGCCGTCCTGCTCGAACCATGCCCCCGGCGCGGTGCCGTGGTAGTTGAGGATCTTGTGGCCGTGCACCGGCACCATAGCCTGTTTACGGTTGTTGGGGGTGGTCTCGCGCCCGGTACGGGTAAAGAAGTCCACGATCTTCTGCCACTCATCCGGGTCAAAGGCCAGGGTATCGCCAAAGCAGGCTGCCACGGTCTCCTTGGTCAGGTCGTCCGCCGTGGGGCCAAGCCCGCCGGTAAACACCAGCAGGTCACAACGCTGTTTCGCCTCGTTGACGAACTCCGCCAGACGGCCATGGTTATCGCCGATGGTGCTCTCGCGCTGGACCGTAATGCCCAGCGCAGCCAGCTCCCGGCTGAGGTACTGTGCATTGGTGTTGAGAATATTGCCGAGCAGCAGCTCGGTACCGACACTGATGATCTCTGCAGTCATGGACAAATCAACCCTCAAATTCTACCTGATCGGTGATGCGCACCCGGATGCGCTCGGCATTTGCAGCAGCCTCGGCTTCCAGCGCGGCAAGGCCGGGCATGGCGGCTTCGGCAGCAAGGATCTCTTCCAGCTCCGGGCGGATCTTCGGGTGCGGCGGGGTAAAGATGGTGCAGCAGTCCTCGTAGGGCAGGATGCTGGTCTCAAAGGTATTGATGTGGCGGGAAGTCTCGATGATCTCGGTCTTGTCCATGCCGATGAGCGGGCGCAGGATGGGCAGGTCCTGCGCGGCATCGGTGCACTGCAGTGCCTTGACGGTCTGGCTTGCCACCTGTGCCAGGCTCTCGCCGGTGACCAGCGCTTCGCAGCCCTGCTTTTTGGCGATGACGTTGGCAATGCGCATCATGCTGCGGCGCATCAAAACCGTAAACAGCACATCCGGCGCATTATCCCGGATGTATTCCTGAGGCTTTGTGTAGGGCACCACAAACAGGTTGGAGCTGCCGGTGTAAACGGTGATAAGCTGGGCCAGTGCCTTTACCTTTAGTTTTGCGCGTTCGGAAGTATACGGTGGGGACGCAAAATGGATGTGATCCAGTGCCAGACCGCGCTTTGCCATGCGGTATGCTGCCACCGGGCTGTCGATGCCGCCGGAGAGCATGTTCAGCGCGCGGCCGCTGGTACCCACGGGCAGACCGCCCTCGCCCGGTATTTTCGGGCCATGGATATACGCACCGTAATCGCGGATCTCCACGATGACCTTGAACTGCGGGGCGTGCACATCCACCTTGAGGTAATTGTGCTTGCCCAGCAGGTATGCGCCCAGCTCCCGCATCAGTTCCGGGCTGGTCATGGGGTAGGTCTTATCTGCACGGCGGGCCTCCACCTTAAAGGTGCGGATGCCGCGCAGGTCTTCTCCCAGATAGTCCTCAGCGGTCTGGCAGATGGTGTCAAAGTCCTTTTCGCACACCACCGCGCGGCTGAGCGCTGCAAGGCCGAACACCTTGCTCACCCGCTCAAACGCCAGATCCATATCCACATCCTCTTCCTCAGGCTCCATATAAAAGGTGGACTGGGTGCAGTATACCTTGAACTTGCCCACCGTCTTGAGCCGGTAGCGCAGGATCTTCATCATCGCCGCCTCAAACTGGTTGCGGTTCAGGCCTTTCAGGGACATCTCGCCCTGGTAGCCCATAATAATCTCATGCATAAATGTTGTCTCCTGAATGTTATGGTCTTATCGTATTTTTCAAAAACATGCCTGTCGAAACGGCATAGCTGCGGTAGGCGCTTCAACGCTGTTGCTTGTGCACAAAAACGCAAGCTGCTATAAAAGCGTACTTACCTTCGGATCCGCTGCAGGTGCTTCATGCCGTCCTCAAAGCGGTTGAGGAAAGCATCCACATCCTCCGGGGTGTTATCCGCACAGAAGGACACCCGGATGGCGGTATCGATGGCAAGCGGGTCGCGCCCCATAGCTGCCAGCGTATGGCTGGGCTGGCCGCGCCCGCAGGCACTGGCGGAGGAAACATAGATCTGCTCCTCTGCCAGAAACGCCAGCATAGTCTCGCTCTTGATGCACATCTCGCTGAAATTCAGCACCTCGGGCACGGCGTTGTCCGGGCTGTTGACTACGACCTCCGGAAAAGCCTGCAGCCCCGCACGCAGGCGCTGGTTCAGCGCACGCATGGCGGTATCGCGGCTCTTCATGGTCTTTGCCAGGCGGGTGGCCGCCGCTGCCAATCCCATTGCATAGGGCAGATTCTCGGTACCGGGGCGCATCTGCCGCTCCTGCTCCCCGCCCAGATATGGCGGCTGGAAGGCCTGCACCAGCCGGTCGGAGAGGTAGAGCGCGCCTATGCCCTTGGGGGCATGGATCTTGTGGCCGCTCACCGCAAGGGTATCGATGTTATCCAGCTTGATGGGCACCCGCATCCAGGCCTGCACCGCATCTACATGGACGATGGTGCGGCTGTTGCGGCGCTTGACCTCGGCAGCCAGGCACTCCACATCGTTCCGGGTGCCGATCTCGTTATTGACCATCATGCAGGCCACGAGGATGGTGTTTTTGTCCACATGCTCCAGCATGGCGGCGATATCCAGCGTACCGTCCGCACGGGGTGCCACCACCGTAACCTCATAGCCCTGCTTTGCCAGCCGTTCCAGCGGCCTTTGCACACTGGGATGCTCAAAACCGGACACCACGATGCCTTTGCCGAAGGTGCGGGTCTGCACCGCACCCAGCAGCGCCAGATTGTTGCTCTCGCTGCCGCAGGAGGTAAAGTACAGCTCCCGGCTTTTGCAGCCCAGGGTACGGGCCACTGCAGCGCGGGCGGCGTTCAGGGCTTCCTCACTGCGGGCGCCTGGGCCATACAGACTGGAAGGGTTTGCCCAGTGCTCCCGCATGGCTTTGTCAATTACGTCCGCCACCTCGGGCGCTACGATGGTGGTGGCCGCGTTATCCAGATAATGTAACTGAGGGTTTTGCAGCATAAAAAGATTTCCTGCTTTCTGTCGTTATTTTCATAATAACCCAGATTAAGTATAGCACAAACTTTTTGATAACGCAAAAAAATTATGCATCCGCAGGCCATTCTTTTGCGATTTTTATAACTGTTTTTCCTTGACAAACACCCCGCCGGTGTGCTATCTTTACAACATGGACCGCATCTCTGCTGACGGAACCTTGTGGAGCACCACAGTGCAGGGATGCCATGGAACGTCAAATGCCGACCGTCTGGGCAGCCTTGCGCAACTGGTGCGCAAAGCTGCCTTTTTTGCTATCAAGGAGGATGTCTGTATGAAGACCGATATCGAGATCGCGCAGGAAGCAAAAATGAAGCCTATCACCCAGATCGCAGCACAGTTGGGTCTGGACGAAGAGCATGTGATCCCCTATGGCCGCTATAAGGCCAAGATCGACCACCGCCTGATTCACAACGCCAAAAAGCAGGGCAAGCTGATCCTGGTGACCGCCATCAGCCCCACCCCGGCCGGTGAGGGCAAGACCACCACCAGCGTGGGCCTGGCCGATGCCATGAACGCTCTGGGCAAAAAGACCATGCTCTGCCTGCGCGAGCCTAGCCTTGGCCCCGTGTTCGGCATCAAGGGCGGCGCAGCCGGCGGCGGCTATGCACAGGTGGTGCCCATGGAGGACATCAACCTGCACTTTACCGGCGATCTGCACGCCATTGGCACCGCCAACAACCTGCTGGCAGCCATGATCGACAACAGCATCCAGCAGGGCAACCCGCTGAACATCGATCCCCGCCGCATCACCTGGAAGCGCTGCATGGACATGAACGACCGGCAGCTGCGTTTCATCGTGGACGGCCTGGGCGGCAAGGTGAACGGCACCCCCCGCGAGGATGGTTTCGATATCACCGTGGCCAGCGAGGTCATGGCCATCTTCTGCCTGGCCACCAGCATCTCGGACCTGAAAGAGCGGCTGTCCCGCATCGTGTGTGCCTACACCTACGATGGCAAGCCGGTGACCGCCGGTGAGATCGGCGCTGCCGGTGCCATGACCGCCCTGTTAAAGGACGCGCTGGACCCGAACCTGGTGCAGACCCTGGAAAACAACCCCGCCATCATCCATGGCGGCCCCTTTGCAAACATCGCCCACGGCTGCAACAGCGTACTGGCCACTAAGCTCAGCCTCTCTCTGGCCGATTACACCATTACCGAGGCCGGCTTTGGTGCCGACCTGGGTGCTGAAAAGTTCCTGGATATCAAGTGCCGCTACGCAGGCATTGCTCCTTCCGCCTGCGTGCTGGTGGCTACCGTGCGCGCCCTCAAGAGCCATGGCGGCGTAGCAAAGGCTGATCTGAACCAGCCCAACCTGGAAGCTGTCAAGGCCGGTGCCTCCAACCTGATCCGCCATATCGACAACCTGAAAAACGGCTTTGGTCTGCCAGTGGTGGTCGCCATCAACGCCTTCCCCACCGATACTGCAGAAGAGCAGGCCTACGTGGAGCAGGTGTGCGCCGAGCAGGGTGTGCCCTGCGTGCTGAGCGAGGTGTTCGCCAAGGGCGGCGAAGGCGGCAAGGCTCTGGCTGAAAAGGTGCTGGAAGTGCTGGAGGACCGCCCCATCCAGTACACCTACCCGCTGGAGATGCCCCTGAAAGACAAGATCCAGGCCATTGCCACCAAGATCTACCGTGCCGATGGCGTAAACTACAGCGCTGCCGCCAGCAAGACCCTGGCCGAGCTGACCGAGATGGGCTACGGTGATCTGCCCGTGTGCATCGCCAAGACCCAGTACAGTTTCAGCGATAATGCCAAGCTGACCGGCGCCCCCACCGGCTTTACCATGGAGGTGCGCGAGGTGCGTCTGGCCGCCGGTGCAGGCTTTGTGGTCGTGATCTGCGGCAGCATCATGACCATGCCGGGCCTGCCCAAAAAGCCCGCCGCCGTCAATATCGATGTGGATGCCGATGGCAAGATCACCGGCCTGTTCTGAGCTGGTGCTCTCATCCCTTTTATAGCAAAACGATTTTAATGGTCTCCGCTTCGCTCTGACCATAATTCAAGGAATTTTAATTTTTATGATCGTGGTTCAGAAACGTCTGCGGACGTTTCTGAACCACTTTTTTCACAGGAAAAGCCGCCACCGGAAACAGCCCCTTCTGTGAAAATGCGTTTGTCGCGCCCCGCAGGGCGCGACAAACGCGAAATGAAGATGGCTAGAGCGCAGCGGAAGCCATTCCAAATCGTCCCACACAGCAAGAAAGGCTGCTGCACAAATACCGTGCAGCAGCCTTTCCTGTTTTTTACTCCATGGTGTGGGTGCAAAGGTAGTCCACCCAGGCAGCGTAGCCTTCCGGCTTAATGTGGTAACCATCCGGCTGGGCATAGCTCTCGATCAAATCGCCGTTCTCATCGGCCAGTACCTCCCACAGGTTGAGGAAGCAGCAGTCCTTTTCCAGTGCGATGGCCGCCAGCTCGTTGTTGATGCGGTACAACCGGTCCCGGTTCAGCCCTGCGTGGTTTGCCTGGGCGCTCACCTCCGGCCGCACCGGCGTGACCGACTGCACATAGATCGTTGCATCGGGCAACGCCTGGCTGATCATATCCAGCATCAGCCGGTAATAGGTCAGAAAGCTGGTGTAATCGGTATCGCGTCCCAGCACATTGCTGCCCAGCAGCACATACACCGCCTTGGGCTGCTGGGCCGTCAGGGCGTCCAGCGGGATCTCGGTCACACCGTCCAGCCGCTTGCAGCTGGTGCCGTTGACAAAGGCATTGGGGCCTACCCCCTTATAGGCGCAAAACCGTGCGCCCGGCAGGCCGCTCTCGTAGATCTGCAGCCCCTGGGTCAGGCTGTCGCCCACAAAGCTGACCTGCGAGAACCAGCTTTTTTCCACCGGGGCCGTAGCCGGCAGCGCCGCCATGCGGAAGTCCAGCGCAGTTTCGGTGCTGTCTTCCAGCGTCTGCACCCTGAGCTGCCGCGCCAGCGGATAGCTTGTGGTGTTCCAGGTATCGTCCGTAGTCACCTGCCGCAGGATGGTGTTCTGGTCCAGCGCTGAGCTGCCGCGCTCCCGGTGCAGCACCTTCCACAGGATGCCAACGGAGGCCAGCAAGGCCAGCAGTGTCAGCAGCGCCACACCGATAAATATCCTGCGCCAGCGCCGGTGCAAAATACGCCGCCGGTATTCCTGATAATCTGCCATGTCGTTCCCTCGCTTCCGGCCCGGGTACGGGCTGTTCTATTTATAGTATAGCATAACTGCTCCTGACAGCAAGCCCCATTTGGCAAAAAAGCACCGGCAGCTTTGCACGGTATGCAGCGGTTTCTGTGCAAAAGCGCTCCCCGGCCTGCGCAAATGCTTGCATCCCATAGGGCGGATGTGTTATACTAAGATGAATCTAAACGACAGGGAGGCTTTCACGATGGCATTTACACCCAAATTGACTTATAAAGGCAAGCCCCTCGTCCGCAAGGACAACGAGCTGTATTACGGCAGCATGACCGACCCGTATGTGCTGTATCTGCAGATTTTGACCACCACCCCGGTGGGCGAACAGCAGGTAGCCGATAAGGTGCACCTGATGCTGCTTTCCACCGATACCACCAAGGCTCCGCAGGAGCGTGTGGCACGCCAGACCACCAAGCACGGCCTGTACAACGCGCTGGATATCGGCAGCATCTGGCTGCAGAAGGCCAACGAGACCCGCTGAACCAAATTAAAATGAACAATGCCGGACAGTCTGCGGACTGCCCGGCATTGCATTTTTACAGGGACGATTTGGAATGGCCTCCGCGTGCGCTTTGGCCATATTCATAGGAATTTCATTGAAGATTCGGGATGCAGAAACACCTGCGGGCGTTTCTGCATCCCATTTTTCACAGGAGAAAAGCGTTTACTCCTCGGTCACCTCAAAATCCAGAGGCTTGCCGCAGTTTGGGCACTTGGGTGCGCCATCCAGCAGCTCGTCTTCCTCAAACACGGCGGTGCTGCCGCAGGCGGGGCAGGTCACTTCGTACTGCACGGGGCCGTCCTCTGCGCTGTCTTCTTCATCGCCTTCCAGCGCCACCTCAAAGGTCACGCCGCAGTGGGCACAGTTGGCTTCGCCGGCATCCAGGTCGTCCTCGCTGACATAAACGGTCTCGCCGCAGTTGGGGCATGCCACCTCGTAGAACGGCTCGCTGGCGATGTCGTCATCCTTTGCGTCATCGTCCTCGTCGTCTGCGTCCTCTTCCTCGTCCGCATCCTCGTCCTCGTACAGGTCGGCTTCCAGGTCTTCCAGTTCCTCGCTCAGATCATTGATCTGGTCGTAGGCGCAGGTCAGATCCTCGTCCATGCTGGCAATGGCATCGGCCATCTCGCCCAGCAGGGCGGCCATCGCCTTGATGATCTTGCCCTCTTTGGTGCTCTCATCCACGCCCAGACCATCCACCAGGCCCTGCAGGTAGGCTGCTTTCTTGTTCAGTTCCATCTGAAATGCCCTCCTTGTGTATGATACAAAAACCGGGCAAACGGTTGCCCGCTGCCCGGTATGCGACAAATGATCAGACGCGCTCCATATACTCGCCGGTGCGGGTATCGATGCGGATGTGGTCGCCCTCGTTGATGAACAGGGGCACACGGATCTCGGCACCGGTCTCAACGGTAGCGGGCTTCAGGGTGTTGGTGGCAGTGTTGCCCTTGACACCCGGCTCGGTCTGGGTAACTTCCAGCTCGAT
>CAKTFD010000079.1 GCA_934553285.1 uncultured Faecalibacterium sp.
CTTGTGCCGAAGATAGTTCGCTGGAAACGGCGCGTGAAAATAGGTAGTCGCCGACTTGAACAGAAAGCTCTGAGAGATTTCTCAGGGCTTTTTTGTTGCGTTTTGCAGCGGAAAATAGTATCATAAAGGCAGAACCTTATACTTTCTACAGATTTTCCTGCTACACTGAACGTATAGAGAAAGGAGACTCTGTATGGATAAACTGACGAAAAAAAGCCTGGACGGTACCCAGCTCAAGACCATTGCCCTGGTGCTGATGGTGCTGGATCACATTCATTATTTCTTTGAATTCACCGGCGGTATCCCGGTGGTGTTCAGTATGCTGGGGCGGCTCAGTGCGCCGCTGTTTCTGTTCTGCACGGTGGAGGGCTTTGCCCATACCCATGACCGCAAGCGGTATTTTGTCCGCATCTGGGCTATTGGCGCGGCCATGGCGGCCCTGGAATTCTTTATGATCTACACCAAAGCCTTCCGGCGCGGGGATGGCTTCTACCCGCAGAACGCTATTTTTCAGGACCTGATGCTGCTGTGCATCGTCTGGCAGGGCATCGACTGGCTGCGGGAGAAGAAGCTCGCAAAGGGCATTGCCGCCATTGCCGCCGTTTTGTGCTGGCCGTTTGCGGTAATAGGATTTCTGCTGCTTTTTCCGCAGGTGCAGGAGATGCCCATCGCTTCGACAGTCGTGGCCTTTGTCATCACCAGCCCCCTGCCCATGTGGACAGCCATCACGGATGGCGGCTGGAGTTTTCTGCTGGGCGGTGTGGTGCTGTATGCATTGCGTGGACGGCGCAAAGTGCAGCTGACGGTATGGGCACTGGTGATCTTCCTGTGTGATTTTGCCATGACCTTTGGGATGGCTTGCCGGCAGGAGGGCTTTGTGTGGACCCAGATGTTTACCAGCTACTACGAGTGGTTCGGTGTGCTGGCGGTGCTGCTGATGCTGCTGTACAACGGGCAGCGCGGCAGCGGGCACAAGCAGCTGTTCTACTGGTTCTACCCGGCCCATGTATACCTGCTGTACGGCGCTTCCTGCCTGCTATATAATGTGTTGAGGTGATTTTGTGGCAAATATTCTGGCGGTGGACGATAATCTGGAGGTCTGCAAGGTGATCCGCACCGCCTTGGAGCGGGACGGCCATCGTGTGGAAACGCGGCAGGCGGGTGAGGCGCTGACCGAGGAACTCTGCCGCTGGGCGGACTGCATCCTGCTGGATGTGATGATGCCCGGGGAGGACGGCTTTGCAGTCTGCCGGCGCATCCGCAGCCTGACCGAAGCTCCTATCCTCTTCCTCAGTGCCCGCACGGATGAGGCGGCTGTGCTGGAGGGGCTGGGCATCGGGGCGGATGACTTTTTGTCCAAGCCCTTCCGGGTGGCAGAGCTGCGGGCGCGGGTGGCGGCACATCTGCGGCGGCAGAGCCGCACCCCGGCGCACCGAATGGTGCGGGGCGGTGTGGCGTTTGACCTGTCGGCCAGAAGTGCAGCGGTGGGCGGCACGGTGCTGCCGCTGACCCGCTCGGAGTATGCCATCTGCGAGTATCTGGCACTGCACGCCGGGCAGACCTTTACCAAGGAGCAGATCTACGAAGCCGTGTTCGGGGTGGACGGTACCGCAGATGACACCGCCGTGACCCAGCACATCAAAAATATCCGGGCAAAGCTGCGGACTGCAGGCGTGCCGAAGCCGGAAAAGCTGCTCAATACCGTATGGGGCGTGGGATACCGATGGAAAAGCGAAGATTGACCTCTCTGCGCAGCGTGCTGCTGCAATATCTGGTGCGCACTGCGCTGGCCTGCCTGCTGGTCGCGGTGGGGTGGCTGCTGGTGCTGCTGCTTTGGATCCAGAACAGCGGGCTGTTCCTGCCCGCAAACAGCGCGGCGCTGGCCTGCCAGAAAGCGGCGCAGGATGTTTTGCCGGGCATGACCGCCGCCACCTTTGAGGAAACCCAGCTGGACACGTTGTGCCGGTATGCGCTGTTTGCAGCGCCGGACAGCAGCACCGTGCTGGCCACCAATATGGATGCCGGGCATCTGCAGCGGGCAATGGAGAACCGGCAGGGGAAAAACCGCTGGCATTTTGGATACACACAGTATTATATGACATCAAAATTGCAGGACGGAAGTATCTGCCTGCTGCAATTTGACTATGCCGTGCCCTACGCCGACCCCACGCTGCGAGGTGTGCTGCCGGATATCCAGGCGGTGCACTGCATCCTGGGCATTCTGCTGCTGGTGGGAGCGGTGGTGTGGAGCACCCACAGAACCGGACGTTTTCTGACCCGGGAAACCGAAAAGCTGACCGCTGCCGCGCAGGCGGTAGCCCGGAAGGAGCTGGACAGCGCGGTGTTTTCCGGCGCGAAGGTGCGGGAGTACGAGAGTGCGCTGCAGGCACTGCAGACCATGGGCGATGAGCTGACCGGCAGTTTACAAAAGCAGTGGGCCATGGAGCAGCAGCAGCGGGAGCAGATCATACAGCTGTCGCACAAGCTGAAAACGCCACTGACCATCATCGAGGGCAACGCGGAGCTGCTGGCGGAGGATGCGCTGACCCCGGAGCAGAAGGCACAGGTGGAGGCTATTTTGCAGGGCGCAGAGCAGACCCGCACCTACCTTGGCAGGATCCGCGCCGAGGTGCAGACCCCGCTGAAATATAAACGGAGCGTAGAATAAGACCCGGACAAAAAGGGCTGTTGCACATCGTCTGATGCAACAGCCCTTTATCTGTTTTTACTGTTTGTCCAGCTGCTGATCCAGCCAGGCGGCGATATCCGCAAACACCTGCTGCTTGTTGGTCTCCAGCAGCAGCTCATGGCGGGCACCGGGGTAGAAGATGCTTTCGATGTGCTGCACACCGGCATCTTTCAGGCTCTGGATGGCGCGGCGCACGCCCTTGCCCTGCTCGCCCACCGGGTCGGCATCGCCGGAAAGGAACAGCAGCGGCAGGTCCTTGGGCATCTGTGCCAGAAAAGCCGGGTCGTGCAGGCGCAGAATGCCGCTGAACATGCTGTAGTAGGCGTTGAGCGTAAAGGTAAAGGTGCAGCGCTCATCGGCCAGATATTTGTCCACCTCGGCCTGGTCCCGGTTGAGCCAGTCGTGGGTGGTGCGGCCTTCCAGCCCCTTGTTGTAGCCCATAAAGGAAAGGTTGGCCACAAAGCTGCTGCGGTAGTGCCAGCCGTGGATGGCTGCCAGCACCCGGCAGAGGGTCTTTGCTACCGTGACCAGCGCCTTGGGCTGGAAGCCGGTGCCCATGATGATGGCACCATCCAGCTCCCGGCCATACACGCACAGGTACTGCCGCGCATAAAAGGAACCCATGCTGTGCCCCAGCAAAAAGTACGGCACATCCGGATACAGCTCCTTGGTGCGCACGGTCAGGGTATGCAGGTCGGCCAGTACGGCGCGGTTGCCGTCCGGCTCGGCAAAGTAGCCGTAGTCCTCTTTGGTGCGGATGGAGGCACCGTGGCCCAGGTGGTCGTGCCCGGTAACAAGGATGCCGCGGTCTGCCAGATATTCCGCCAGGGGTCTGTAGCGGTCGATAAACTCTACCATTCCATGGGACAGCTGCAAAACGGCCCGCACCTGCCCGTCCGGTACGCAGCGGAACCCGTGCAGGGTGCGCCCCGGCACGGTGGAAGGAAAGGTAAAATCAATGAACTGGCTCATGGACAGTCCCTCCTTTATCGCCGGTATTACAGTGCGCCGATCTTACGGCGGCAGGCGGAACAGATGCAATAGCTGCCGAACTGGACGGCGTTTTCGTCCACCTCGCCGCAGAAATCGCAGCTGCCTGCGGGGCGGTGTTTTTTCAGGATGATAGCGTCCCCATCCACAAAGATCTCCAGTTTGGTGTCGGTGTCCAGGCGCATGCTGGTGCGCAGCTCCTTAGGCAGCACGATGCGGCCGAGCGAGTCGATGCCGCGGACGATGCCTGTGCTCTTCATAGCGTTCCATTCTCCTTCATTATAACCTTCTTAGCAACCACTGACACAACAGGAAAATCGTGCCAGCACTGATACAATTAGTATACAAAAAATAACACGGTTCGTCAATGAATGCGGGTCAATTCGACAAAAAACAACCTTTTTTGCGCAATGGTCGCCCCACTCGTGAAAATGCAATGCCGGGCGGTCCGCAGACCGCCCGGCATTGCACGATTCAAAATTGTTTTTCCGCTCAGCCCAGATCCACGGGGGCTTCGGGCAGGTTTTCCACGCGGGCGCTGGTGCGGCCCTCGGGGCGGATCTCGCCGGCAGCGGTCAGCGAGATCTTGGTCAGGGTGGGGCCGACCAGCTCGTACACCAGCACCGAGAACAGCACCACGTTGCGCACCATGTGGCCGTCCGACAGCTCAGCAGCGGTGGCAGCCATACCCAGCGCCACACCGGCCTGCGGCAGCAGGGTGATGCCCAGATACTTCTGGATGGCCGGGCTGCAGTTGGTGGCGCGGCAGCTCAGATAAGAGCCGGTGATCTTGCCAAAAGAGCGCGACAGGATGTACACCACGCCGATAAGCAGCACCATGGGGTTGGTGAGGATGGTCAGGTCCAGCTCTGCGCCGGACAGCACAAAGAACAGGATGTTGATGGGGGAGACCCAGCGGTCCAGGCGGTCCATCAGCTCATCCGAGGTGGGGCAGATGTTGCAGAACACGGTGCCGGTCATCATGCACACCAGCAGCAGCGAAAAACCGCAGCGGGTGCCGCCCAGCTCAAACTCGGTCATGGACAGGCCCACGGTCAGCAGCACAAAGGCTACAGACAGGCTCATACGCTTGGAGCGGGAGTGAAAGTAGACCTCCAGCAGGTTCAGCAGGTAACCGGCAACGGCACCCAGCGCCAGGGAGAGCGCGATCTCCACCAGCGGCTCCAGCACAACGCTTACGGGGTCGAGGCGGCCCTGCTCCAAGGCGTTTGCCACGCCGTAGGAGGCGGAGAACAGCACCAGACCCACAGCATCATCGATGGCAACTACCATCAGCAGGAGCTTGGTCAGGGGGCCATCGGCCTTATACTGCTTGACCACCATCAGGGTGGCGGCAGGGGCGGTGGCGGCAGCGATGGAGCCGAGCGTGATGGCGGAGGGCAGTGAGATGACATCCGGGCGGATAAAGTGCAGGGCAATAAGGGCGGCATCCACCAGTGCGGTGGTCACCACCGCCTGCGCGATGCCCACGGTCACGGCACGGCGGCCCATATGCTGCAGCGCGCTGAGCCGGAACTCGTTGCCGATGACAAAGGCGATAAAGCCCAGTGCCACCTGGGTAATGATGCCATAGCCCTCTACGGCGGCAAGGCTGCCAAAGCCAAAGCCGAAGCGGCTCAGCCCCAGCCGCCCCAGAAAGAAGGGGCCGAGCAGCAGGCCAGTGATCAGGTAGGCGGTAACGGCGGGCAGACGGACGGCCTTGGCTGCGCGTGACATGAGCAGGCCGGCGATCAAGGCAAGGGACAGACAGATCAACATTTGTTCCATAATGTGGTTTGTATTGGGTGCGCAGCCAGAGGCTGTAGGTCCCGGTTCCTCCTTGTCGGAAAAAGTATCGGCGCCCTGTACGAAATAGGGGTGCAGGGCTGAAATGGGCAAACACGCCTATTATAGCGGAAGTGCCGCAAAAAAGCAACTACAATGTACGTTTCCTACAGGTTTTTGGGCAAAAAGAGATGGGAGCGTGACAGAACGGCAGGCTTTTTCAGCGGGAGGCAGGCTTTTGCGCTGCCCCGAAGATGAAAAAAGCTCCCCCTTTCGGGGGAGCGGGCATCGCACAGCGATGGCGGAAAGCGGTTTAGTTGAACTTGAAGACCTTGCGCAGCTGGCGGTAGGTGGCCACCACCAGCTTGTCGCCGCCGGGGAAGTGCAGGTCGGTCATGCCGCCAAGGTTCACGCGGACGGCGCGGTATACGCCGGGCGAAACATGATCCTTGAGGTACTGCCACAGCGCGGCCTTTTTCTCGTGCGCCTCGGCACTGCCGTCCAAAAGCAGGAAGATGTCGCTGACGGCCATCATCACGGAGAGGTAGTGCACCATATAGGCGCGCAGGCGCTTCTGCCCCTTGAGCGCGTCCAGATCCTGGCAGTCGATCATGTGTTTTGTGACCCGCAGCTGCTGGTCCACACGGCCGATCATAACGCTCTCGTTCACGCTCTGGTCAGCGCGGCCGATGAAGTAGCGGTACAGATCCAGATCCATATAGTACATGCTCTTGACATAGGGCAGGGGCTGGTAGACAAAGATGTTGTCCACATAGAAGGTGTGCTTGGGCAGCACCATGCCGCACTGGCGCAGCACGGCGGTGCGGTACATCACCGAGTGCATCAGCAGGTTCTGGTCCGGGCGGAAATGCCGGACATGCACCCAGTCAAACAGGCGGTCCTGGGGGAACACGTTGGTGTAGCGCACGGTGTGGCTGGTGCCATCCTCCACATGCTCGTACACATAGTTGCAGATCATCAGGTCCGGGGCAGTGCCGCGCGCTACCAGCGTGTTCAGCCGAGCCAGGACCTTTTGCAGGGCATCGGTGTCCAGCCAGTCATCGCTGTCCACCACCTTGTAGTACAGGCCGGTGGCATTGCGGATGCCCTGGTTCACACCCTCGCCGTGGCCGCCGTTCTCCTGATGGATGGCCTTGACGATGGTGGGGTACTTTGCGGCGTATTCGTCGCAGATGGCCGGGGTGTCGTCCTTTACGGAACCATCATCCACCAGGATGATCTCGGCCTGCTCGCCTGCAGTCAGCAGCGTTTCGATGCAGTGGCGCATATAGGCTGCGGAATTGTAGCAGGGCACAGCAAAGGTGATAAGTTTCTGCTGCATATTTAAAATTGCTCCTTTTTACTTGGCATGTTCCATGTCGGCGCGTCCGGGACATGGAGATATGTGTTCCTATTATAGCATTTTCGCGCCTGAAATGCTATCCTTCCCGGGCAGAAAAGATGGGTTGCCGTACATTTTAGCGCAAAGTGACGCTTTTTTCTGCCCAAAGCGCTGGTTTTGTGGTATACTGATAAAGTTTTGAGCGTTCTGCGCATGGGTGCGCCTATCTATAAAACGGAGGAAAACATGGAAAACCCGCACAGTGTCCTGAAAAAAGTTTTCGGCTACGACAGCTTCCGCCCCGGGCAGGAGGATATCGTCGGCCGCCTGCTGGCCGGGCAGGATGTGCTGGCGGTGATGCCCACCGGTGCGGGCAAGTCCATCTGCTATCAGGTGCCGGCGTTGCTGCTGCCGGGCATCACCATCGTGGTGTCGCCGCTGGTCAGCCTGATGAAAGACCAGGTAGGGGCGCTGGTGCAGGCAGGCGTGGCGGCAGCGTTTTTGAACAACAGCCTGACCGATAACCAGAAAGCCCTGATGCTCCACCGCGCCCGGGAGGGCTGGTATAAGATCATCTATGTGGCACCGGAGCGGCTGGAGATGCCGGGATTCCAGCGGTTTGCCCAGGAGCGGCAGATCAGCATGGTAACGGTGGACGAGGCGCACTGCATCAGCCAGTGGGGGCAGGACTTCCGCCCCAGCTACCTGCGCATTCGGGAATTTGTGGAGAGTCTGCCCAGCCGCCCGGTCATCGGGGCGTTTACCGCTACCGCCACCGCCCATGTGCGGGAGGATATCCGCACCCGGCTTGCGCTGCGATCCCCCTACGAGGTGACCACCAGCTTTGACCGCCCCAACCTGTACTTCGAGACCCGGCGGGCACTGCCCAGCCAGAAGCCCAAAGAGCTGCTGGAGCTGGTGCTCAGGGAGGGCAGCAACGCGGGCATCGTATACTGCAGCACGACCCGGCAGGTGGACGAAACGGTGCAGCTGCTGCAGAGCCGCAGCATCCGGGCGGCGGCCTACCATGCCAAGCTGGATGCAGACACCCGGCAGCGCAGTCAGGACGATTTCCTCTACGACCGGGTGCAGGTGATGGTGGCCACCAATGCCTTTGGCATGGGCATCGATAAGCCCAATGTGCGGTTCGTCATCCATTATAATATGCCCAAAGACCTGGAGAGTTATTATCAGGAGGCCGGGCGTGCCGGGCGCGATGGGCAGCCGGCACGCTGCACCCTGCTGTATTCCGGCACCGATGTGCGCACCATCCGCTTTTTTATCGATAAGGAGCGGGAGGCGGATAACGGCCTGCCCGCAGATGTAAAGGCCGAGGCTGCCCGCAAGGCGGAGGAGCGGCTCAAATATATGACCTTTTACTCCACCACCCAGCGCTGCCTGCGGGGGTTTTTGCTGCAGTATTTCGGGGAGGCTGCGCCCCAGAAATGCGGCAACTGCTCCTGCTGCCTTGCGGCAGAGCAGGAAGCCCAGCTGCAGGTGGAGTACGCCCGCCGCCGTGCCGCCCAGAGCGCAGACCGGCTGGAAAAGCCCCGCCGCACAAAAGCCGCAGCGGCGGGCAGCCTGAGCCAGGCGGACGAAAAGCTGCTCAACGCCCTGTATGCAGTGCGCAAGCGGCTGGCCGGCAAACAGAACCTGCCGGCCTTTATGGTGTTCAACGATGCCACCCTGCGGGAGATGGTGGAAAAAAAGCCCCTGAGCATGGACGAGCTGCTGAACATCAGCGGTGTGGGCGAAAAGAAAGCCGCCCGCTATGGCGGCGCCTTCCTGCGCGTCATCGAGGACGCCATCGACAGCCGGGCGTGAGAAAAGGCAGCTGCACAGATCTCGTGCAGCTGCCTTTTTGTGCGGAACTTACCGTTCCATAGTATGTGTGGCGAACACCTTTTCGTCCTCCCACCACACGGGCTGCCCGGCGGCAAGGCTGCGGGGCACATCCAGCAGGCGCTGGTTGCGGCTGCCCCGGAACCGCAGGGAGATATCGTATTCTCCCTGCACGAACTCGCCGTCCACCAGTACGTCCAGCAGTGCCAGCAGTGCATCGGTCGCCTCGCACCGTGCAAGGCTTGGCTCCCTGCCGGTAAGCTGCTCCCAGGTGTAGCCGGAGTAGCACCAGATGGTCTTGCTGGGGTACAGTGCTTTGAAGTTGCGCACAAAGGGCAGCAGCTCCCGCTGGTTCTCCGGCTCAAAAGGCTCGCCGCCCAGCAGGGAAAGCCCGGCGATGTAGTCCGGCTGGCAGGAGGCGAATACCTCGTTGCGCACGGCTTTATCAAAGGGCTTCCCGTAATCAAAATCCCAGGCGACTGCGTTAAAGCAGCCCGGGCAGTGGTGGCGGCAGCCGGATACAAAGATGCTGGTGCGCACCCCGGGGCCGTTGGCAATATCGTAGTATTTGATGTTTGCGTAGTTCATAGGTAAAACTCCATATAAAAAGCTCCCCCTCTCGGGGGAGCTGGCAATGCAAAGCATGGACGGAGAGGGTCACAGATGCAGCACTCTATCCTTGATCTCCTGCGTACGGCCCTGGTTCCAGAACTGGGTGCCGATATACCCGCAGGTGCGGCGGGCAACGTTCAGCTTATTCTGGTCACGGTTGCCGCACTTGGGGCACTCCCACACCAGCTTGCCGTCGTCCTCCACGATGCGGATCTCACCATCGTAGCCGCATACCTGGCAGTAGTCAGACTTGGTATTCAGCTCCGCATACATGATGTTATCGTAGATGAACTGCAGCACGCTCATAACGGCTTCCAGATTATCCTGCATGTTGGGCACTTCCACATAGCTGATGGCACCGCCCGGGGACAGGCGCTGGAAATCGGCCTCGAATTTCAGCTTGGTAAAGGCATCGATCGGCTCCGAAACATGGACATGGTAGCTGTTGGTGATATAGTTCTTGTCCGTAATGCCGGGCACGATGCCAAAACGCTTCTGCAGGCACTTGGCAAACTTGTAGGTGGTGGATTCCAGCGGGGTGCCGTAGAGGGAGTAGTCCATGTTCTCGGCCTTCTTCCACTCGGTGCACCTGTCGTTCATGTGCTGCATCACGCTCAGGGCAAAGGGCTTGGCACCGGCATCGGTGTGGCTCTTGCCGGTCATATAC
>CAKTFD010000080.1 GCA_934553285.1 uncultured Faecalibacterium sp.
GCAGCGGGCAGCAGGGTCAGCATACCGTCCAGCATACCCATGCCGGCGCGCAGGATGGGCACCAGAGCCAGCTTGCGGCCTGCCAGCACCTTGGTACGTGCCATGGTGATGGGAGTCTCGATCTCCACCTCTTCCAGCGGCAGGTCGCGGGTAGCCTCGTAGCACAGCAGGGTGGCGATCTCGCCTACCAGGTCACGGAATTCCTTGGTGCCGGTCTGTTTGTTGCGCAGCAGGCTGATCTTGTGCTGCAGCAGCGGATGTTCAACGATCATCGGGGTCATAAAAACACGCTCCTTAATTTATATAGAACATTCTATCGGGTACTGATTGATAGCGATCCAACTTTTTTCATGCAGCAGCCGCGCCGCATTGCAGACCTCAAATATCAGGAAAGATCAGCGATTTTCCAGCGCGGTCAGCTTATCGATGCGGCGCTGATGGCGGCCGCCCTCAAACGCGGTGTTCAGGAAGATATCCACCAGCTGGCAGGCCAGGCCTGCGCCCACCACGCGGCCGCCCATGCACAGGGCGTTTGCATCGTTGTGGCGGCGGGTATACTCACAGCTGAAGCTGTCGGAGCAGCAGCAGGCGCGGATGCCCTTGATCTTGTTGGCAGCCATGCTGATGCCCACACCGGTGCCGCAGAACAGCAGTGCCTTGCTGCACTGGCCGCTGACTACTGCCTCACAGGCGGGCACCGCCATATCGGGGTAGTCCACGCTGTCGGTGCTGTGGGTGCCAAAGTCGATATACTCCAGCCCCAGCTCCTCCAGATGTGCCTTGACAGCCTCTTTCAGTTCAAATCCGCCGTGGTCGGCGGCAAGTGCGATGGGATTTGCCATGGAAAAACTTCCTTTCCCTGTGAGCAGTCACAGTTCCACTTTTTTATTCTTTTTCTCTGTTCGCTGCGGTCTGGGCAGCCAGACGCTCGGCGCGCTCCCGCTCGGCCTGGCTCAGGCGGTGGTAGTCCGGCAGCAGGGCTTCCGGCAGTACAGCCTGCCCGGCTGCGGCCATCTGCTTTGCCACAAGCGCCACCGCCCCGGCACGGCCTCCCCGCAGCGCCGGGGGCGTTTGCAGCACACCCGGCACATTGCTGTATGTATTATAACACAGACCTGCGCCATCACCAACAAAAAACAGAGGCTTTTTGCAATTTTCCACAAAATCTGCCAGATCTGCCACAGCCCGGGCATCATCGGCCAGCAGACGGTCGTGGGTGGCCAGGTCAAACGCCGCACTGTACACCTGTGCGCGGCGGGCATCCAGTGCGCAGAGCACCGTACCCTCGCCGGTGTGGGCGGCGGCCAGTGCTTCCAGGGTGGATACCGGGGCACACAGGGTCTCCCGGGGGAAGGCCAGCCCCTTTACCGCAGCCAGCCCGATGCGCAGCCCGGTAAAGCTGCCGGGGCCTGCATTTACGCCGTACAGGTCGATATCCGCGCAGCGCAGCCCGCACATCCGCAGGCAGGTATCGATCATGGGCATCATGGTCTCGCTGTGGGTCATGCCGCCGTCCAGGTATACCTCGTACAGCAGCCGGTCGTCCTGCATCAGGGCCACACCGGCGGTCTTGCCTGCTGTATCAACTGCCAGAATATTCATAGCGCGGCCCCCTCGATGGTGATTTTGCGGGTGGTATCATCCACCCGGTCGATATTGACCCGGATGGGCTGTTCCAGCGCCAGCAGGTCGGCAAAATTTTCGCTCCATTCCGCCGCCACCACGGCGCCCTGGTCCAGATAATCGTAAAAGCCTGCAGCGCACAGGTCGTTCTCGGTGGAGATGCGGTACAGGTCAAAATGGGCCAACGGGCGCGGGCCGCGATAATAGTTTACGATGGCAAAAGTAGGGCTGGACACCGGGTCGGTGCAGCCCAGGCCCTGGGCAAGGCCCTCGGTAAAGGCGGTCTTGCCTGCGCCCAAGCCGCCGGTAAAGGCGATGAGCGCCCCGGGTGCCAGCACAGCGGCCAGCCGCCTGCCCAGCGCCACCGTTTCGGCACGGGAATGCGTGATGTATTCCGACATTGAAGATCACCTCATTGCTAAACTAAAGGGATGGCAGACGCTCTGCCATCCCTCAGTATAATATAAAACGCCAAAAAGTGCAATGGTCAGGCGGCCTCGGGCAGCTCCTGCACCGCAGCAAGGCTGTTGCTGCCGGCAGCGGCAGCAGCCAGCCGGGCATCGCTGCTGCCCCGGATGATGGGGTAGGACGCCGCCGGGTGGGGCCGCCGCCCGGTCTGCTGGGCGTAGTACCATACCACATCGTCCGCACCGTACACCTGCTGGCTGTACGCGATGGCCTGCTGCAGCGTTTTTCCCTCCAGCAGGCGGTTGACCGTTGCCCACAGCATACTGCGGGAGTACACGCTGTACACGTTGTTCACATAGCCTGCCACGGCAGCGGCTCCGCCGGCCAGCAGCCCGTCGGCCAGCGCTTCGTCCATATGCCCGGTGCGGCCATAGAACTCGCAGGTCTCGGACAGCACGATGGTGCCCTGCAGCCTGCCATCCCGGTAGGCATTGCGGAAAAAGTCTCCGGTAACGGCGTAGCAGCCGTTTACCTTGATGACCCGGTGGCTGAGCAGGTCCATGCCGTAGCGCAGGTCGTTCCACAGGTCGGCCTGCTCCAGCAGCAGGATGATGGGTGCGGTGGCCTGCCGCTTCCACAGCCAGCCATATTGATAGGTATAGTAGGCACCATGGGCGCTCAGGATCGCAAGGTCGTAATCTGCCAGACGTTTCAGGTCGGATACGGTCACCATCATATCCAGATGGGTATCCAGCCCGGCTGCGGTCCAATAGCTCTTCATATAAGAATAATAGGGGTAGCGGCTGCTGTTGACCCCATTGTCAAAGGCGTAGCAGATGACCGCGCTGCCCACGGTACCATTTTCGGCGGCCTGCAGGGCGGCAGCCTCGGCAAGGTCCTGCCCGGTCAGGGCGGCATCGGCCTCGCTTTCCTGGTCGGTGAGCAGGATGCCCCCCAGTGCCCCGCAGGTGTAGGCAAAGCTCACCATGCCGTTTTCCGCATCCAGATAGATGCTTCCCTTTTCCACAAGGCCCTGCTGCACCAGCGTATCCAGCTGGGCCAGCGCTGCAGCCTGACGCTCTGTTTCGGTCATCTGCGCATAGGTATCGCTGTCGGTCAGGGCGGTAACAGCGGCATCCGCCTGCTGCATCTCAAGCACCTGGGCTGCGGTCAGGGTCTGCTGGGTCTGGGCAGCAGCGGCATCCTCTGCCGCAGCCACCGACGGACACACTGCGCAGAACAGCAGCGCCACGCTGCACACCGCACACAGGAGGCGGCGATAGATCGTATGTTTCATCTCTTTTTCCCATTCCTCTCCCCCGGCGCTCTGCCGGAGCTGTTGTGGAGATTCCCCTTTATACGCCCATTGTAGGATGCCGCCGGGGCTTTGTCAAGCGCCTGCGCGATGTTTTACCATTCCATCACACCCGGTGCATTGCATTGGTGCAGGGGTTTGTGTATAATAGCAGTATGCTGGGTTTTTGTCGCCTGCCTGCAGGCGCACCCCGGCAGAGCGTTCTGACGAAAGGCGGTGCTACCTTGGATAGCATTCGACAATATTTTAAGCGCATCGATAAGATCTACCTGCTGCTGTGCATTTTAAGCAGCATCCTGGCCGTGCTGGCACTGTCCTCCTGGGCTGCCAAGCAGGGCAGCGGCTTTGCCACCGATGAGCTGACCGGTGCTATTACCGGCATCGGCGATTACCGCCGCGCACTGGTGCAGGCGGGTGCTGCCGCCATCGGCCTTGTGGTGGCGGTAATGCTCTCCTGCGTGGATTACCGCAGCCTTGCCAAGGTGTGGCCGGTGCATGTTGCCCTGACCTGGGGCCTGGTGCTGCCCACCCTGGTCATCCGCAATGTTGCCATCGGCCCGCTGACCATCGGATACAATGCAGGCGATACCGACAACTACTCCTGGTACAAGCTGGGCGGCTTTACCTTTCAGCCCACAGAGCTGGCAAAGATCAGCTTTATCCTGACCTTTGCCATGCACCTGAACAACGTACGCAGCCGCATCAACGAGCCAAAAGAGCTGGCAAAGCTGCTGCTGCACCTGCTGGTGCCCATTGCCATCATCCATGTGCAGGGCGACGACGGCACCGCCATCATCTACGGCATCATCGGCTGCTGCATGATGTTTGCAGCGGGCCTGAGCTGGAAGTATATCTTTGCGGCCTTTGCGGCTGCGGGCGCAGCTGTAGCGGTAGCTTTTGCCTTTTTCAGTGATAAGATCGGCAAGGGCTACCAGTGGTACCGCATCCTGGCTGTGCTGGACCCGGAAAACACCACCGGCTGGGCACCCAGCGAGGCGGTGTGGAAAAACATCATCTACCAGCAGCAGCGCGGCGAGATCGCACTTGGCTCCGGCGGCATTTTTGGCAACGGCCTGTTCAGCGGCCGGTACTACAGCGTACCCAATGCCCACAACGATTTTATCCTCAGCTGGATCGGCAACTCTGCAGGCTTTGTGGGCTGCTGCATCGTGCTGGGCATCCTGCTGGCGCTGGTGATCAAGACCTTTGCCACCGGTGCCCGCAGCGAGGATCTGCTGGGCAGCTATATCTGCGCCGGCATCGGCGGTGCCCTGATGGCGCAGATCGCCGTGAATGTCGGCATGAACCTGCGGGTGCTGCCGGTCATCGGCGTCACCCTGCCCTTCTACTCCGCAGGCGGCAGCTCGGTCCTGATGCTGTATCTCTGCGTCGGGCTGGTGCTCTCGGTATACTCTCACAATACCAAAAGCCTGTTCGGATAAGGCGGCCTTAAACAAAACGTTTTCCCTAAAAAACAAAAGCATCTGCAGCAAATTGATCGCTGCTTTTCTGCCGGATGTCCTGCAGAAAAGGCTTTCAAAAGCTGCAGATGCTTTTTCTGTTTTATCGGTACTTTATCACTTGAGCACAGCGCCCAGGTTTGCACTGGTCACCATGCGGGCGTAGCGGCTCAGCCAGCCGGTCTTGACGTTGGGTTCCGGGGCAACATAGCGGGCCTTGCGCTCGGCCAGCACCTCGTCCGGGACTTCCAGCGTGATGGATGCGTTGGGGATATCGATGCGGATGGTGTCCCCTTCCTCCACCAGGCCGATGGGGCCGCCGGAAGCGGCTTCCGGGCTGACATGGCCGATGGCGGCACCACGGGATGCACCGGAGAAACGGCCATCGGTGATAAGGGCCACCGTCTTGTCCAGCTTCATGCCTGCCAGCGCAGAGGTGGGGTTGAGCATCTCCCGCATACCGGGGCCGCCCTTGGGGCCTTCGTACCGGATGACCACCACATCGCCCGGGACGATCTTGCCCGCGTAGATGGCAGCAATGGCCTCTTCCTCACTGTTGAACACCCGGGCCGGGCCGGTGTGCTGCTGCATCTCCGGGGCCACGGCGCTGCGCTTGACCACGCAGCCGTCCGGGGCAATATTGCCCCACAGGATCTGCAGGCCGCCGGTCTGGGAGTAGGGGTTCTCGATAGGACGGATGGCCTTTTCGTTCAGGATATGGGCACCCTGGATGTTCTCGCCCAAAGTCTTGCCGGTAACGGTGGGCACATCCAGATCCAGCAGGCCCTTCTTGGCCAGCTCTGCCTGCACGGCCGGGATGCCGCCCGCTGCGTACAGATCCGGCATATGGGTGGGGCCTGCCGGGGCCAGGTGGCACAGGTTGGGGGTCTTGGCGCTGATCTCGTTGAACAGGGCCAGATCGATGGGCACACCGGCCTCGTAGGCAATGGCCAGCAGGTGCAGCACCGTGTTGGTGGAGCAGCCCAGCGCCATATCACAGGTCAGTGCGTTGCGGATGGAGCGTTCGTTGATGATCTGGCGTGCGGTAACGCCCTTGCGCACCAGCTCCATCACGGCCATACCGGCGTGCTTTGCCAGCTGCAGCCGCTTGGAGTACACGGCCGGGATAGTGCCGTTGCCGGGCAGTGCGATGCCGATGGCCTCGCACAAGCAGTTCATGCTGTTGGCAGTGTACATGCCGGAGCAGCTGCCGCAGCTGGGGCAGCAGTTGCAGGTGCAGTCCTCCAGCTGCTCATCGGTGATCATACCTGCCTTATAGGCACCCACCGCCTCGAACATCTTGGAAAGGCTCACTTCCTCGCCGCCGTAGCTGCCGGCCAGCATGGGGCCGCCGGAGCAGACCACGGCGGGCACATCCATGCGCACTGCGGCCATCACCATGCCGGGCACGATCTTATCGCAGTTGGGCACCAGCACCAGGCCATCCAGCTGATGGGCCATGAGCATGGTCTCCACGCTGTCGCAGATCAGCTCACGGGAGGCCAGAGAGTATTTCATGCCCACATGACCCATGGCAATGCCATCGCACACGCCGATGGCGGGGATCAGGATGGGGGTGCCGCCCGCCATCTGCACACCGGCCTTGACTGCATCTGCGATCTTATCCAGATTCATGTGGCCGGGCACGATCTCGCTGTAGGCGCTCACCACACCGATAAGGGGGCGTTCCAGCTCTTCCGGGGTGTAGCCCAGCGCATAAAACAGGCTGCGGTTCGGCGCACGCTCCGAGCCTTTGGTCACGTTGTCACTTCTCATTGTTCTATCCTCCACGACTGCCGCCTTTGCGGCAGATGTTTTACAGATGCAAAAATGATGCCTGCCGCATTGCAGCAAATGGCACAGATCGCAGACAGCTGCTTTCTGCTCATGCGCCGCAGCGCACATCATTTGCCAGCGGCAAACATCATTGCATCCTCATGTGCCCATGGCACACATCATTTTTTACTTCTTCAGCCAGCTCATCATGCTGCGCAGCTCAGCACCCACCTTCTCGATGGGCAGCTCGGCCTCCATGCGGCGCTTGGCCAGGAAGTGCACCTTGCGGCCGCCCTTGGGGCTCATCTCGGTCAGGAACTCGGAGGCAAAGGTGCCATCCTGGATCTCGGTCAGCACCTTCTTCATCTCCTTGCGGGTCTCCTCGGTGATGAGGCGCTTGCCGGTGCGGTAATCGCCGTACTCAGCGGTGTTGGAGATGGAGTAGCGCATCTTGGAGAAGCCGCCCTCGTTGATCAGGTCAACGATCAGCTTCATCTCATGGCAGGTCTCAAAGTAAGCCATCTCCGGCTCATAACCAGCCTCCACCAGGGTATCGAAACCGGCGTGGATCAGCTCGGAAACGCCGCCGCACAGCACGGCCTGCTCGCCGAACAGGTCGGTCTCGGTCTCCTCCTTGAAGGTGGTCTGCAGGATGCCTGCACGGCCTGCACCGATGCCGGAAGCGTAAGCCAGGGCGATATCCTTGGCCTTACCGGTGTAGTCCTGCTCCACGCAGATCAGAGAGGGGCAGCCCTCACCCTCGGTGTACAGGCGGCGCACGATGTGGCCGGGGCCTTTGGGGGCGATCATGATAACGTCCACATTCTTGGGGGCGGTGATGGTCTTGAAATGGATGTTGAAGCCGTGTGCAAAGGCCAGTGCCTTGCCCTCGGTCATGTAAGGTGCCACCTGGGTGTTGTAGATATCGGCGCACAGCTCGTCCGGCACCAGCATCATCACAACATCGCCGGCCTTGGCAGCCTCTTCCACTTCCATGACCTTGAAGTTGTCGTGGGTGGCAGCAAACTCAGAGGCCTTTGCCCAGTGTGCAGAGCCTTTGCGCAGGCCGACCACAACGTTTACGCCGCTCTCGGCCAGGTTTTCAGAGTGTGCATGGCCCTGGCTGCCGAAGCCGATCACGGCAACGGTCTTGCCGTCCAGCACGCCGAGGTTGCAGTCGGAATCGTAGTATTTCTTGATAGCCATAATGTTGATCTCCTTTTACTGTTCCTGTCTTATGTTCTGTTATTTCAGGCTCTGTTTTATCTTTCGCTCACCCGGAGCGGAAAAGCAATGTTATGCCCGCTTTGCCCCCCGCAGAGGCAGCTGGACCGAGCGTACCTCCTGCGGCGGCTTCTGGATATGCTGGTGCATACCGCCGCGCTCCAGCGCGGTAACGCCGGTGCGGCACTGCTCCAGGATGTTGTAACCCTCAAACATCTTGAGGAAGGCATCTAGTTTATCCGGCCTGCCGATCAGCTCAAACACCATGCTGTCCGGCGAAAGGTCGATGATCTTGGCCTTGTAGATGCAGGCGATCTCCCGTAATTCTGAGCGGTTGTGTACGTCCGATTCCACCTTGAGCAGCAGCAGCTCCCGCTCCAGCGATTTATCGCTGTCCAGCACGAACACCTGCCGGGTCACCTCCAGGCGCTCGGTCTGCAGCACCAGCTGCTGCAGGGCTTTTTCATCGCTGGTAATGGTCACTGTGATGCGGCTGACTGCCGGGTCGTTGGTGGCGGACACCGTAAGGCTGTCGATGTTGAAGCCGCGGCGGCAGAACAGGTTGGACACCCGCGCCAGAACGCCGCTCTGGTTATCCACCAGCAGGCTGATGACCCTGCGCTGATCTGATCCCATCATACTGCGTTCCTCCTTACTCCATGATGATGTCGTTGATATCGCCGCCGCCGGGGATCATGGGCAGCACCTTTTCGTCCTTATCGATGATGCACTCGATCCAGGTGGGGCCTTTTTGCTGCAGGGCATCCGCAAACGCTGCCTGGAACTCCGGCAGGTTGGTGCAGCGGTAGCCTTTCAGGCCAAAGCCGTCCGCCAGCTTGACAAAATCGGTCTTGCGGTGGGGGTCGGTCTGGCTGTAGCGCTTGCCGTAAAAGCTGGTCTGCCACTGGCGTACCATACCCAGCACGGCGTTATTGAAGATGACCGTGATGATGGGCAGCTCGTAGCTTACGGCGGTGCAGGCTTCGTTCAGGTTCATGTGGAAGGAGCCATCGCCGGTAAACATCACTACCCGCTGGTCCCGCCCCAGCGCCATCTGTGCGCCGATGGCGGCACCGTAGCCAAAGCCCATGGTGCCCAGGCCGCCGCTGGTGATAAAGCCGCGGCTCTTGGTGTGGCGCAGGTACTGCGCCGCCCACATCTGGTGCTGGCCCACATCGGTAACATACACGGCCTCCGGGCCGCACTGATTGCACACCTCGCCGATGACCTGATGGGGCATCAGCCGGGTGGCATCGGACACAGGGTGGTAATCCTGCGCCTGCCAGGCCTGGATCATCTTCATCCAGTCGGGGTGGGTGGCAGGTCTTATCTGGGGCAGCATGGCGTTCAGCACATAGGCGGCATCGCCCACGATGGACAGATCCACCTCCACGTTCTTGCCCAGCTCGCTGGCATCGATATCGATCTGGATGATGGTAGCATTTTTGGCAAAGGTCTTGGGGTTCAGCGCCACCCGGTCAGAAAAGCGGGTGCCCACCGCGATGAGCACATCGCACTCTGCCACTGCGCGGTTGGAGGTATAGCAGCCATGCATTCCCAGCATCCCCAGGTTCATGGGGTCGCCGTAGGGCACCACGCCTGCCGCCATCAGGGTGTAGGTGGCGGGGATGCCTGCCTTGTGCAGCAGGTCCCGCAGGGGCTGGCAGCTGGCTGCGCTGCGCACGCCGCCGCCAAAGTACACCAGCGGGCGCTGCGCGGCATTGATGAGGTCCGCCGCCCAGTGCACCTGCTCTTCATTAAAGGTAGTCACGGTGCGGATCGGCTCCGGCTGCCGGGGGGTGAACTCGCACACTGCAGCGGTCACATCCTTGGGGATATCCACCAGCACCGGCCCCTTGCGGCCGCTCTGGGCAATGCGGAAGGCAGCGCGCATGGTGTCGGCCAGGTCTTCCACCCGGCGCACCGTAAAGTTATGTTTCGTGATGGGCAGGGTGATGCCCTCGATATAGGCTTCCTGGAAGCTGTCCTTGCCGATGCCGCCGGTGGGCACATTGCCGGTAAAGGCCACCATGGGCACCGAGTCCATATAGGCGGTGGCAATGCCGGTGACCAGATTGGTGGCACCCGG
>CAKTFD010000081.1 GCA_934553285.1 uncultured Faecalibacterium sp.
CCGGCCTTGTTGCCCATGATCTCGATGCACATTACGCGGCTGTGGCTGCCGGCGGTGGTGTGGATGCGGTCGATGACGTCGGTAGCGATATCCACAGCGGTGTGGAAGCCGAAGGTCACATCGGTGCCGTAGATATCGTTATCGATGGTCTTGGGCAGGCCGATGATGTTCAGCCCTTCCTGCGAGAGCAGGTTTGCGGTCTTGTGGGTGCCATTGCCGCCCAGGCACAGCAGGCAGTCCAGCTTTGCAGCCTTGTAGGTCTTTTTCATGGCGGCTACTTTATCGATGTTGTCATCTTCCACCACGCGCATCATTTTAAAGGGGGTGCGCTTGGTGCCCAGAATGGTACCGCCCAGCGTCAGGATGCCGCGGAAATCATCCTCGCACATCTCTTTGTAATCGCCATTGATCAGGCCGCTGTAGCCGTTCGGGATGCCAACGATCTCCACGTTGTCGCCCATGCGGGCATACAGTGCTTTTGCAACGCCGCGGATGGTGGCGTTCAGACCCGGACAGTCGCCGCCGGAGGTCAGGATACCAACACGTTTTTTCATTCAAAAGCCCTCTTTCCTTGTAATTCAGGCAAAGCCGGACATCCCGGCAGATAGACGGGGGCTGCCCGGTGCTGTACCTCTTTATAATATAAGAGTATTCCGAAAGGGGAGTGCTGTCAAGAGAAAAACCAAAAATTTACAGCACCAGGTGCAGGAGGGGATGCCTGTAAAATCTTTTACAGAAAAACTGAAAAAATGGTTGACAACAGGCCGGAGTGCGTGTATAATATCCCTTGTCAGCAACGCCGAGCGCGGCTGACGGAACCAAATAATGGGGATTTGCATAGTGGTAGTGCGGTAGACTCTGACTCTACTTGTGGGAGTTCGATTCTCTCATCCCCAACCACTTACCGCAGCCGAATAAGCTGCGGTATTTTCGGGGCATAGCGCAGTTGGTAGCGCGCCTCGTTCGGGACGAGGAGGCCGTGGGTTCAAATCCCGCTGCTCCGACCATGACGGATATTCTTACAGCATCTGATGCTTGGAATATCCGTCTTTTTTTGTCTGTAAAATTGCGGCGGCGCAGGGAGCTGCAGCCTGCACAAAGCAACAAAGACCCGGGACCTTTTGGGGTGCCATGCTGGCACCAAAAGATCCCGGGTCTTGTGCGATATTTTTGCAGCAGCCCTTGATGGCAGGGCAGCGGTTACTTTTTCAGGTGGCTGTCCCAGCCGCTGGAGGTGATGGCCTGCTGGTCGGGGGTGCACCACATGGCTTCCACGCCGTCCATCGATTCCACCAGTTTCTGCCCCTCTGCCAGCGGCATACAGAACAGGGCAGTGGTCAGGCAGTCCGCCACACCGGAATCCGGGCACAGCACGGTGACGCTGTTAAAGTAGGTGGCGGGCCACAGGGTGTCCGGGTCGATCAGGTGGTGGTAGCGCTTGCCGTCCACTACAAAGTAGCGCTGGTAGTCGCCGCTGGTCACCAGCGCCAGGTCGCTCATGTTGATGGGGGAGCCAAAGATGGAGTTGGTGCTGGTGTAGACCTCTGCGGCGTTCCACGGATCTTCTACGCCGCCGGTCCACTGGCTGCCGTCCGGCTTCTGGCCGATGGCGCGCAGGTTGCCGCCTACGCTCACCAGTGCGCTGGTCAGCCCACGGGCCTCGGCAGCCTGGCAGACCATCTCCACAGCGTAGCCCTTGCCTACGCTGCCCACATCCAGCGACATCTCCGGGTCGGCCAGGTAGACCGTTTTGGCGTCCTCATCAATGATAAGGTCGGTGATATCGCAGTGCTGGGCGGCTGCTTCCAGCTGCTGCTGGGTGGGCAGGGTGTTGTCGGCTTCGCTTTCGGTCTTTTCGGCGGCTTCGCGGCAGTCGTGCCAGATGCCCAGCACGCTGCCCATGGCAATGTTGATCTTGCCATCGGTAGCATCGTACATCTGCCGCGCCAGCTCCAGCATGGAGAGGATGCGCTCGTCCACCTGCACCGGGGCCTTGCCTGCGTTGTCGTTGATGGTCTTAACGTTTACCACGCCAGCGTAGTCGTTGTAGATATCGTAAAGCTGATTATAGGTGATAAGGTCCTGATGCAGTGCCTCCATCTGGGTGTTGAACGCTTCCTCGCTCTCGCAGTAGGCGATGACCTGGGTCACGGTGTCGAACACATCGTAAAAGATGGTGCTGTACCGGTTCAGCTGCTTTTTGGGGCTGCTGCAGCCTGCCAGCAGGCCAAGGCTGAGCACAGCCGCCAGCAGCGCGGCGGTGATACGGGTGATGCGGCTCCTCATACAGTCTGGCTCTCCTTTGCGGCGGTAAAGGCGGTGTGCTCCTCCTGCAGGTGTGCCAGCAGGTCCGCAAACATCCAGTTCCGGCTGGTGGGGGTGACTACAGCCTTGAGCGGGATGTTTACCTGTGCCTGCTTCATCAGGTCCAGCAGGGTGTCCACATCCTTGCTGCGGAAATTGGCCAGCACCAGCGCCGGGGGATAGGCACCCGGTTCCAGCACCAGGGTCCGGGGAGCTTTTACCTCGGTTTCGCCCAGCAGCTGGGCAATGGTCTTGCCGGCATCGGCGGGGGCAACGGGCAGCAGCTTCATGCCAAAGGCGGGGGCCATGCCCTCCAGCTTGCCCCGGTCGGCGGGGGAAAGGTTCCAGCCCAGCGCCAGCGGCACACCGGCGTTCTGATTACGTGCAATATGTGCTTTCATCTTCAAAACCTCTTTCGGAAGTGATTTTTCAAATACACTATAGTATACCATAAAACTGTGGAAAAGAAAATGAAAACCCACCGCGCGCAGCACAGAGCAATTGTAACATTTTTCTGCGCCTCTTGTACAAAACCATGCAAGCGAGTACAATCAGAGCATAAAAACAGAAGGTGAGGAAAGCGCGATGACACTGAACTTCTACACGCTGGGCGTGTTGTATCTGGTCTATTCCTTCCTTGGGTGGATGGGAGAGACCGTGGTGGCGACCATCCGGGGCAAAAAGTTTGCCAACCGCGGCATGGCGGCGGGGCCGTTCTGCTTTGTGTACGGCACCACGGGTATGCTGCTGGCTGTGGCTTTTGCCGATATGCGCACAAAGCCCGGGGCGCTGTTCGTGGCCTGTATGCTCACGGCTACCGTGGTGGAGTGGCTCACGGCAAAGTTGCTGGAGCGGCTGCATAACCGCAAATGGTGGGACTACTCCGATAAAAAGTTCAACCTGAATGGTTACGTCTGCCTGCAGTATTCACTGCTGTGGGGTGCGCTGGGTATGGCAAGTGTGCTGTGGGGCAATGACCTGCTGCTGCGGCTGTGTATGTATATCCCGGGCTGGCTGCTGCATCCGCTGGTGTGGATCGCGCTGGGCATTGCCGCGCTGGACCAGATAGGCTCGGCAGTGCTGGTGGGGCGGTATGCGGCGCAGCATCCGGTGCTGGAACAGCTGAACCAGAAGCTGGAAGCGCAGTCCGATACCCTGCGCCGCCGCATTGCGCTGTATGTGGAAAAGCGGATCCAGCGCGCCTACCCGGAGGCTGCCCGGCAGCAGCCGACTGCAGTGCAGAAAGGGGAGGAGGGCTTTCTGAGCCTGGCGGACCTGCTGTGGCTGTTCGTCATCGGGGCGTTTCTGGGCGATATGGTGGAAACGGTATTCTGCCGCCTGACCGCCGGGGTATGGATGAGCCGTTCCAGCGTGGTGTGGGGGCCGTTCAGCGTAGTGTGGGGCCTGGCGTTGGCACTGGCTACCGTGCTGCTGCGGCAGAACCAGGATAAGAGCGACCGCTATCTCTTTGCATTTGGCACCGTGCTGGGCGGTGTGTATGAATATGTGTGCAGCGCCATTACCGAGCTGCTGTTCGGCACCGTGTTCTGGGATTACAGCAAATTCAAGTTCAACCTGGGCGGACGCATCAACCTGCTGTACTGCTTTTTCTGGGGCATTGCGGCGGTGGTATGGATGCGCTATGGCTACCCGCTGGTGCTCAAGCTGATGCAGAAGGTGCGCAGCCATGTCCGCCCCTGGATGACGGCGGTGCTGGCCGTGTTTATGGCGGTGAACATGCTGACCAGTGCGCTGGCGCTGGCCCGGTACGATGCCCGTACCAGCGGCGCAGCGCCGACCAACCAGCTGGAGGTGCTGCTGGATGCACATTTCGACAATGCCCGCATGGAGCGGATCTATCCAAATGCCAAAAAAGTGACCAAGGCAGAATAAATTTCATTTTTCCCCTTGCGCTTTTGTGCAAAACCGGGTATAATACTCTCCGGATAAAAGGGAGTAAGGGGCGCACGTTTGTAAAAATGCTGCGCTGTGCTGCAGCGACAAACCCGGCAGAAATGCCCGATGCAGTACCGGATGCTTGAGACTTTTATCACATTTTCCCGTTGTGGGCAGGATGTGATAAAAGTCTTTTTTGTTGTACATCTGCCGCAAACATTCAAAAAAAGGAGAGATAGTATGCTGATCCCTGTTCTGCTGTTTATCGTGGGTCTGCTGTGCCTGATCAAAGGCGGCGACTGGTTCGTGGACGGTGCTACCGGCATCGCCCGCCGGTTCCATGTGCCGGAGCTGCTCATCGGCGCAACGGTGGTGTCCATCGGCACCACCCTGCCGGAGGTAATGGTATCCACCACCTCTGCGCTCACAGGCCATGGCGAGATCGCCTATGGCAACGCCATCGGCTCGGTCATCTGCAATGCGGCGCTGATCGCAGCCATTACCATTGCCGTGCGCCCGGGCAAGGTAGACCCCAAGAGCCTGCGCACCCCGGTGGCCTTCTTCTTTGTGGCTGCCGCCTTCTATGCCGGTGTGGCCTACACCACCGGCTCCTTCACCCGCCCGGTGGGCCTGATCCTGCTGGCCATGTTCGTGGCATACATTATCTGCAATGTGCTGGCCATGAAAAATGCCCCCGCCCCGGAAGAGGACGAGGAGCAGGGGGAAACGGGTTCCTTTGCCAAGGAGCTGGGGCTGCTGGCCATCGGTGCAGTGCTCATTGCAGTGGGTGCTGACCTGCTGGTGGACAACGGCACCCTGATCGCCCAGGCGCTGGGCGTGCCGGAGTCGGTCATCGCGCTTACCTTTGTGGCGCTGGGCACCTCGCTGCCGGAGCTGGTCACCGCCATCACCTCGCTGGCCAAGGGCCACGGTGCTCTGTCGCTGGGCAATGTCATCGGTGCCAACGTGTTCAACCTGGTGCTGGTCAGCGGTGTCAGCGTGACGCTGGCCCCGTTCAGCATCCCGCAGAACTCCACCATCGCAGGCATGAACGCCTCGCTGGTCATGGACATCCCGGTCATGTTTGCTGTGATGCTGCTGCTTACCCTGCCTGCACTCATCAAAGGCAAGCTGAGCCGCCCGCAGGGCATTGCGCTGCTGTGCATCTACGCGGCGTTCTGCGCAGTACAGTTCAGCATCTGACCTGCTGCAAACCGGAAAAATGCCTTTGCGTATAGCGTAACAACGTAAAAAAGCATCCGTACCATTCGCTTCTGACGCAGAAAATGCGAATGGTGCGGATGCTTTTGTGTTAGGCGGCTGCCTTTTTCAGCGGTGCGGTTCCAGCGGCAGGCTGACTGCAAAGGTGGTCCCATGCACAGAGCTGTCCTCCACCGTTACGCTGCCGCCGTGCAGCACCGCGATCTCCCGCACCAGTGCAAGCCCCAGCCCCACACCGCCCATCTCCCGGCTGCGGGATCTGTCCACCCGGAAAAACGGCTGGAAAATGCTGTCCCGGTATTCCGGCGGGATGCCGCCGCCCGTATCTGCAATGCGCAGTATGGCGTGCCCCGCCTGCGGATGGAGGGAGACCTGCACCGAGCCGCCGGGGCGGTTGTATTTGATGCCGTTTTCCACCAGATTGAACACCAGCCGGTAGATCAGGGCATCGCTGCCGGTCATCTGCAGATCCTCGCAGTCCTCCTGCAGGGTGATGTTTTTCTGCTGGGCAAGGGGTGTAAGATCGGCCAGGATCTCTTCCACCAGCGGTGCAAGGTCGATGCAGTCTGTCCGGGAGACCGACTGCAGGTTGCTCATCTCCAGCAGGGTGCGGACCAGGGCGGTCAGGCGGTTGATCTGCTCCCGCAGCGAGGCCACCAGTTCACCGGTCGGCGCATCCATGTCCGGGTGCTCTTCTGCAAACAGTTCCAGCTTTGTCTGCAGGATCGCCAGCGGGGTGCGCAGCTCGTGGGCAGCATTCCCTGCAAACTGCCGCTGCAGGTCAAAGGACTGTGCAAGGCGGTCCAGCATCTGGTTCACCGACCGGCTCAGCTGCTGAAATTCCTGTACGGTGTCCTCGTCCAGGCGGGTGGTGGCAATGCTGTCCTGATTGACCTTTTCCGCCTGCTGTGCAAGCTGCCGCAGGGGTTTTAAGGCTCTGCCGCTGACGAAATACGCAATGGCTGCGCTGAGGATGGTGACGATGGCGGTGATGCACCAGCCCCTGCGCCCAAAGACCGCCTTTGCATCGTAGACCTCCTGCGAAAAGTGCTGCAGAAGATAGCTCATCTCTTCCTCTGGGATCTCAATGGTCAGTTCTTCCGAGCCGCCCGGCTGGAACTGCATCATAAAACCGTTCAGCGCGTCCATGCCGGTGGCACCGGAGCGGTACAGCAGCAGGTTCAGGCACACACAGGCGCAGGCAATCAGCAGCGCCGTCAGCAGGGTGATACGCCATTGCAGGGATAAACGCTTCATCGTGCGCCTCCTTCTATCTCATACCCTTCGCCGATGCGGTTGCGGATGGGGTCGTAGCCCAGGGCGGCCCGCAGCTTTTTGCGCAGGGCGGACATATGTACCCGGATGGAGTTGCTGAACTGGTCTACACTGCCGTCCCATACATGCTCGATCAGCTCTTCCTGGCTGACCGGACGCCCCTGATGGAGCAGCAGGTATTCCAGCACGCCGCACTCTTTCCGCGTCAGCGCAAGGGGCTGGCCGTCCACGGTGGCGATCCGGTTCCGGGTATTGAAGCACAGCCGCCCGCAGTACAGGCATACATCCTGCTGGATAAATCTGCGCCGGGTCAGGCTGCGCACCCGCGCCTCCAGCTCGGCCAGGTGGAACGGCTTGGACAGGTAGTCGTTTGCCCCGGCATCCAGCCCTTCGACCTTATCAGCGATCTCGCTGCGCGCCGATAGGATCAGCACACAGGTCTCAAGGTCGTGCCGGCGCAAACTGCGCAGAACGCTCATCCCGTCCACTTTGGGCAGGTTCAGGTCCAGCAGCACAAGGTCGTATTGTTCTGCCGCCAGCATTTCCAGTGCAGCTTCTCCATCCGCGCAGGCATCCACCTCGTAGCCGGACAGCCGCAGCTTTTTTGTAATATCCTCCCGCAGGGGGCGCTCATCTTCTACCACCAAAAGACGCATGTCCATCCTCCAAGTTCTCGTTTTTTTCATTATAACAGATTATAGCAGAAGGGGATAAGGTTTGTGTTAAGATTTTCTTAGCAGAAATTTTATCCCCGGCAGAGTATACTGGTGCCATCAAACAACAGGAGGCAACGATGTTTAAGACCAAAAAACAGGTGCAGCTGCTTTTGCTGGCTGTCGGGGTGCTGATGCTCCTCTTTGGCGTGTGGCGCGGAGAGGCAGATACCGTATTTTCAAAGGCCATCCGGCTGTGTATGGAGTGTGTTGGCATTGGATAAGAAGAAAAAACTGAATGTTCTCGCCCGTTTCCGGGGATGGATCCAGGCCGGAGCCACACTGCTGACGAATATCCACCTGCCCAATTTTGCAAAGGGAACGCTGTACCAGGGCAGCGGAAAATATGTATGCGTGCCGGGGCTGAACTGCTACTCCTGCCCGGGGGCTGCAGGTGCCTGCCCCATCGGGGCGTTTCAGGCCGTTGTCGGCTCCTCCAAATTCCGGTTCAGCTACTACATCACCGGTATTTTGATCCTGGTGGGCGTGCTGCTGGGGCGTTTGATCTGCGGCTTCCTGTGCCCGTTCGGGTGGTTCCAGGAGCTGCTGCACAAGATCCCTTCGCCCAAAATTTCGACCAAAAAGCTGAGACCGCTGCGCTATATAAAGTATGCAGTCCTGCTGGTCATGGTCGTTTTGCTCCCGATGCTGGCCGTCAATGCAATGGGCATGGGCGACCCGTTCTTCTGCAAATATCTCTGCCCGCAGGGCGTGCTGGAGGGCGCGATCCCGCTGTCGCTGACGAATGCCGGCATCCGCGCTGCGCTGGGCAGGCTGTTTACCTGGAAAGCCTGCATCCTGCTGGCGGTCATCCTGGGCAGTGTGGTCTTTTACCGCCCGTTCTGCAAGTGGCTGTGCCCGCTTGGGGCATTTTATGCGCTGCTGAACAGGGTATCGCTCTTCCAGATGTGCGTAGATACCAGCAAATGCGTATCCTGCGGTGCCTGCGCAAAAGCCTGCAAGATGGATGTGGACATTACCAAAACGCCCAACCATGCGGAATGCATCCGCTGCGGCATGTGCATGAAAGCCTGCCCCACGGACGCCATCCAGTACAAGTTCGGGCTGGGCGACAGATCGAATACCGAACCTGAAAAACCGAAACAGACAAAGGAGTAAAACCATGAAACAAAATCGTATGATCGCACTGCTGCTCAGCCTTGTGCTGGCATTCTCGCTTGCCGCCTGCGGCCAGAGCGCTTCTTCCCCGGCGGCA
Source organism: uncultured Faecalibacterium sp. (assembly GCA_934553285.1). GTDB lineage: Bacteria > Bacillota > Clostridia > Oscillospirales > Ruminococcaceae > Faecalibacterium. Next base: position 8,626 of record CAKTFD010000081.1, read on the forward strand.
AGTGCAGCGGAAAACAAGACCGAAGAGCAGCTGCTGGCAGAGGAGAACGAGATCCTTTCCGCAAACGATGCTCTGTGGGAAAAGGTGTTTGCCTCTATGGACAAAAACGTGAACGATGGGGTTCTGAGCAGCAATTATGGCGATTTTCTGCTGAGCGCCGTGGAAAAGGCAAAGGATCAGTTTTCGGCCGAGGAGTATAAGACCCTGACCACAGATGCCGAAAAGATCCGTGAGATCGAAAACCAGATCGCTGCACTTCCCGCCGACAGTGCGGCGGCATCGGCAGAGGATGCTGCGCAGAGCAACGCCTTCCCCAAGTTCCAAGGCTCTGACCTGGACGGCAACGCAGTGGACAACAGCCTGTTTTCGGGCAATGCCTTTACCGTGGTCAACTTCTGGTTCAACGGCTGCAAGCCCTGCGTGGAGGAACTGGACGACCTGAATGCATTGAACGAGAAGGTCAAGGCACAGGGCGGCGAGGTCGTTGGCATCAACACCGAGACACTGGATGGCAACCAGCAGGGCATTGAAGCCGCCAAAAAGCTGCTGGAGGCAACGGGGGCCAGCTACCGCAACATCTACTTTGATTCCGGCAGTGATGCAGGCAAATTTGCGCTTGGCATCATGGCGTTCCCCACCACCTACGTTTTTGACCGCGATGGCAACATTGTGGGCGAGCCGCTGCTGGGCGGCATCGACAAGGAAGAAAACCTTGCTGCACTGCAGAAAAATATCGATGCAGCGCTTGCAAAGGACAGCGCAAAGTAATACGGACCGGACAATGCCGGCCGGCAGCGCGGTAGGTGTGGGCAGCCTGCGGCGGCGAGCTTTCTCTCTTTGCCCAAAGGGGCTGCTGCACGAAATTTTGTGCAGCAGCCCCTTTTTTTATCCCCGTGCATCCTGCCGGGTGGTGCTGAAATAGGCCTTGGGGGTCATGCCATACTCCTTTTTGAAGGCGCGGAAAAAGTGGTTATAGCCCCCAAAGCCGCTTGTTTTGTAGACCTCGGTGATGGGCAGCCCCTGCTCGATCAGGGTGCAGCAGCGGTCCAG
>CAKTFD010000082.1 GCA_934553285.1 uncultured Faecalibacterium sp.
AGGCGGCTGTGGTAGGTCCACTGGTTCAGCACGCTGGTGGGGAACTTCTGCACCCGGTTGGAGATGCTGTCCTCGGTGACCACCGCAGCCCCGTGGCGGGTGATCAGGTGGTCGATGCCGTGGTTGACCTCCGGATCCACATGGTACGGGCGGCCTGCCAGCACGATGATGCGCTTGCCCTGACGGCGTGCTTCATCAATGATCTCGCTGCCCTTTACCCGGATCTTGGCCATGTGGGCTTCGTACTCCGCGTAGGCGGCATCGGCAGCAGCCTGCACTTCCCGCTCGGAGATGCCGCCAAAATACTTGGGCAGCACCTCTTTTGCCATCTTGTGCACAAAATCCTTGGGGCGATGGATGCCCACATAATCACAGATAAACTTTTCCCCCTCCAGCTCCGGGCAGTTGCCGGCCAGGACCTCCGGGTAGTACGCCACCACCGGGCAGTTATAGTGGTTGTCGCCCATGCCCTCGTCCAGGTTGTAGGTCAGGCAGGGGTAGAAGATTGCATCCAGCTGCATCTGGCTCAGCGCCTTGATATGGCCGTGGCTCAGTTTCGCCGGGAAGCAGGCAGTATCGCTGGGGATGGTAGCCTGTCCGGCCAGATACAGCCCGCGGCTGGATACCGGGCTGGTGTGCACGGCAAAGCCCAGCGCCGTCCAGAATGCATACCAGAAGGGCAGCAGCTCGTAAAAGCCCAGGCACAGCGGGATGCCAATGGAGCCGCGTTTACCGGGCACCGGCTTGTAGCCTGCCAGCAGCTGCTGCTTGTAAGCATACAGGTTCAGGCTGTCGTCCTCACTTTTGCCGGTCACGGGTTTATCGCAGCGGTTGCCGGAGATGAACTTGCGGCCATCCGCAAAGGTGTTGACGGTAAGCTGGCAATGGTTGCCGCAGCCGCCGCACTTGACGCTGACCACCTGCTGTGCAAACTTTTCCAGCGCCTGCTCGTCCATCATGGCAGAAACAGTCCGGCCTTTTTTGCGGCTCTGGCGCTGGCCGTACAAAGCGGCACCGTAAGCGCCCATCAGCCCGGCGATGTCCGGCCGGATGACCTCCACGCCCATCTCTTTTTCAAAGGCGCGGAGCACAGCCTCATTATAAAAGGTGCCGCCCTGCACCACGATCTTGCGGCCCAGTTCTTCCGGGCTGGAGGCGCGGATCACCTTGTACAGCGCGTTTTTGACCACGCTGATGGACAGGCCTGCCGAGATGTTCTCGATGCTTGCGCCATCCTTCTGCGCCTGCTTGACCGAGCTGTTCATGAACACAGTGCAGCGGCTGCCCAGGTCCACCGGACGGTCTGCGAACAGGCCCAGGGCGGCAAACTCCTTGACATCATAGCCCAGCGCCTGGGCAAAGGTCTGCAGAAAGCTGCCGCAGCCGGAAGAGCAGGCTTCGTTCAGGAAGATGTTGCTGATGGCACCATCCTCGATCTTGAAGCACTTCATATCCTGGCCGCCGATATCGATGATAAAATCCACATCCGGCATAAAATACTTGGCAGCGGTAAAATGCGCCACCGTTTCCACCAGACCGTAATCACAGCGGAACGCATTTTTGACCAGCTCCTCGCCGTAACCAGTGGTGGTAACGCTGGCCACCTGCAGCCCCGGATGCTCCTTGTAGAGCTTGAGCAGCTGCTCCCGGATCAGGGGCAGCGGGTTGCCAAGGTTGGGCTGATAGTTGGTGTACAGGATCTGGCTCTTTTCGTCCACCACCACCAGTTTGACGGTGGTAGAGCCAGAGTCGATGCCGATATGCACCGGCCCGCAGTGGGCGCTGAACGGCACGCGGGGCACGCTGTGGGACATATGCCGTGCATGGAACGCCTCGTATTCTGCCTTGTTGGCAAACAGCGGCGGCTCACTGGCATAGGTGGCCGTGGCGGCATACTTGTCCAGCGCATCGGCCACCTCGGTGAGCACGAACGCCTTATCGGCGTACAGGGCAGCACCCAGCGCCACATACAGCAGGCTGTTTTCCGGGCAGGTGCCGGTCACGTTCAGGGCTTCATCAAAGCTCTTGCGCAGCACCGTGCTGAAGGTAAGCGGCCCGCCCAGATACAGGACATTGCCCTTGATGGGGCGGCCCTGTGCCAGGCCGGCGATGGTCTGGTTGACCACCGCCTTATAGATGCTGGCGGCGATATCCTCGGTGCGGGCGCCCTGGTTGATCAGGGGCTGCACATCGCTTTTGGCAAACACGCCGCAGCGGGAAGCGATGGTATAGGTACGCTGTGCCTGCTCCGCTGCCTTGTTCATCTCATCGGCGCTCATCTTCAACAGGGTGGCCATCTGATCGATAAAGGCACCGGTGCCGCCGGCACAGCTGCCGTTCATGCGCACCTCGGTGCCGTTGGTCAGGAACAGGATCTTGGCATCCTCGCCGCCCAGTTCGATCACGCAATCGGTCTGCGGCACAAAGCGCTTGACCGCCACGCGGGTGGAAAACACCTCCTGCACAAAGGGGACACCGCAGCTGTCGGCCAGACCCATACCGGCGGAACCGGAGATGCTGAGCAGCGCTGCGCGCCCGTGCAGCTGCTCGGCATCGATACGCCGCAGCAGCTCCTGCGCCTTTTCCAGGATATGACTATAATGTCGTTCGTATGTAGAATACAGCAGTGTATCCTGCTCATCCAGCACCACACATTTGATGGTGGTACTGCCGATGTCAAGACCTACTCTCATGTCGTTTTTCCTCCTAAGGACAAATAACCGGAGCAGCCGCCCCGGTCTCCATGGCAAACGAGCATTTCTTGCCCAAAATTGTTTGGTAACGAATTAAATGTGCTCCTTGCATACAGGGATATTATAATCCAACTGCAGTCGGCATTCAATCCGCAGCTTTCATTTTACACGAAAAAAATAGTATTTTTCGTTCAAAAGGCTGAACTTTTTGTGAACAACTGTCGGTTTTACACGAAAAAAAGCCGCTGCACATCGCACCGGCGCAGCGGCTTTGGGGTCCTGTTTTAAATGATCTCCTCTTCGGGGTCGCCCCGCTCGGGCATCGTGCGCATCTCCCGCACCAGCATCGTGCGCAGATGATACCGCCTCTGCTCCCGCACGGTCTCAGAGTCCGTGTGCAGCTCCACCGTGCCGTCGGACAGGCCGCCGCTCTTATACAGCGGGATAGTCACCACAGCCTGGGTGCCCTTTTCCGCTGCAGGCTCCAGCTGCAGCTCCCAGCCCATCCGGCGGCAGCACTCCCGGCAAAGCAGCAGCCCCAGCTGTGCGCCGCCCAGAAAGCAGCGGCGGTTCTCCAGGCTGTTTTCCGCATCGCCGCCGGGCAGTCCGCAGCCCTCATCGGTAACGGTCAGCTGCCAGAACGCCTGGGTGCGGCGCAGCGCGATGCAGACCTGCCCGCCCTCCCGGCTGGCGTGCAGCGCGTTGGAGAGCAGATGCAGGCACAGCAGCTCCGCATCGCTGTGGTCTGCCTGCACACAGCAGGAGGTCCACCCGCCGTAGTCCAGCAGGATCTCCACCCCAAGCTGCGCCCGGATCATATCCGACTGCGCCGCGATCTGCTGCAAAAGCTCACACAGATCCATAGGGTACAGCTGCGGCTTTTCGTCCTCCCGCAAAAACTCCAGCAGGGTCATTGCCTCGCTGAGTGTACGGTCCAGCTGCACAGCAGCCGCATTGATATCCGCCACAGCCTGCCGGGTAGGCAGATCTGCCCCGGTATGCTCCAGATGCTGGTCCAGATATTCACAGTTACGGCCGATCAGCGCCAGTGAGCGGAAGCAGACATCCTCTATCCGCTTCTGCTGGTCTGCCGTGATGGACCGCATCTCTGTTCTGTGCTGCATTTGTTCCATTGCTCTGCCTCCCCGGGCACCGCTTATTTTTCAGGTTTCTGCCGAAATACGGCGTTTTTGACCGCGTAGATCAGTTTGCCGGTGGTGGGTTTACTGCTGCCAAGCCCTGCATCCGCCTTAAAGGCGACCCAGGCCGGTGTCGGCTTTGCCTCCAGCTGGTCCACCATCCGCCGGATGCCGCTGTCCACTGCGGTGACCGAAGTCTCGAACTGCTCGCTTACCACCTGCAGGATCTCCTTACGGATTGCCAGTTTCTGCGTGGTACTGCATACGATGCTGACCGCGCGGGAAAGATATCTGGCATTGATATCCGTCCGTGAGATGCCCCAGGTCTCGTACAGCTGCCCGCACTGCTGTTCCAGCCGCTGGTTCTGCTGCCCCGGCATCCGGTAGATCTGCCACAGCAGCTTTTTCAGCTCCGTTCCTTCCACGCAAAAACAGCCATCGCCGTCCGCGCCCTGCAGCCGGATCTGGCTGCGGCGGTTCGTATCCTGCACAAGCAGCATCGGCCGGTTCTTTAACTGGTACAGCTGCTGCGCAAACTGCTCGCCGGACATATCCTCCAGCTCACTGCACAGCACCACGGCATCGTACCGCACGCCCTGCCGCAGCTGCTCCAGCAGTTTTGCACCGTTGCAAAAGCAGGCACAGCCGATCATCGGCCCCTGTTCCTGCAGGTAGCGCTTTTGCACCCGCAGTTCTCTCCGGTCGTAACTTGCAAGGGCGATCTGCAGCGCTCCGGTCGTTCGCTCACTGTTCACCCCACGCGCCGCCTTTCCCCCCTGCCGGTACCGCAGCCATCAGCTCTGCCACCACATCCTGCCATATCTCCGGCTGAACGCCATTTTCACACAGATATCGCAGGACACGGTAGCCGAACTCCGGCTCTGCCGCAATATACTGGCTGTCTATCCGCTGGTGGCTGCCCAGGCGGCACAGTGTCAGCCGACACCCCTGTGCGCCCTCCGCCTCCATGGCATACACCAGTGTATACGCCTTTTGTAACCCATCTATGGCAGAATACTGCCGGATCATCGGTGAAAATGTACGTTCCATTTCAGTTCCTCCTTGCTACAAGGGCAGTTCCTTTTTCTAACTTTTTCTGCCTTGTTTTTCCTTTTTTATTGTATGGAGCAAGGGAAAACGTTACAATCCCAAAGAAGTGTCTATACGTGCCGGCTTCCTCTTATTTTCCGGAAATGTGTCGCGCGTTTCTTTTATCCGACACATTCTGTCAGCAATGCCGGCTGCGATCATGGATTTGCTGCGCGCACTGCTGCCGCTTTTAGAATAACATGTTCCCGCGGCAAATTCAACCGGTATCTTTTGTCTGCGCGGCTTTTGCACCCTATCCGGGGCGGGCGTTCCGTGATTTGGGCCGCGGCATCCCGCGGCAGCTTTTCTGCGGCGCAGTTTTCATAGATTATTCATACGGTTTTGGTATAATTAGTTGAATATTGTCTGCAATACCGACCTATTTTCCATCTACAGGCAGCAGCGCCCGGCGGCGCAGTACCGGAAAGGCACATCTATGCTTCAACTCAAACAGATCAACAAAGAATATAAGACCGGCGAGCTTGTGCAGCACGCTTTGAACAATGTCAGCCTGAACCTGCGGGACAACGAGTTCGTGGCCATCCTCGGCCCCAGCGGCTCCGGCAAGACCACCCTGCTGAACATCATCGGCGGTCTGGACCGTTACGACAGCGGCGACCTGATCATCAACGGCATCTCCACCAAAAAGTACACCGACCGCGATTGGGACTCCTACCGGAACCACACTATCGGTTTTGTGTTCCAGAGCTACAACCTGATCCCGCACCAGACCGTGCTTAATAATGTGGAGCTGGCGCTGACCATCTCCGGTGTTTCCAAGGCCGAGCGCCGCCGCCGCGCCGCCAACGCGCTAGAGCAGGTGGGCCTGGGCAACCAGCTGCACAAGCACCCCAGCGAGATGTCCGGCGGCCAGATGCAGCGGGTTGCCATTGCCCGCGCACTGGTGAACAACCCCGACATCCTGCTGGCGGACGAGCCTACCGGCGCACTGGACAGCGAGACCAGCATCCAGGTGATGGAACTGCTGAAAGAGGTGGCGCAGGACCGCCTGGTGGTCATGGTGACCCATAACCCGGAGCTGGCCGAACGCTATGCCACCCGCATCGTAAACCTGAAAGACGGTGTCATCCGCTCCGATACAGACCCTTATGAACCCAAGGCCGACGCTGCGGCCCCCGCCCCCGTGCACCGGAACATGGGGTACTCCTCCATGTCGCTGCGCGCCTCCCTTTCACTCAGCTTCAACAACCTGCTCACCAAAAAAACGCGCACCCTGCTCACCGCCTTTGCCGGTTCTATCGGCATCATCGGCATCGCGCTGATCCTTTCTCTCTCCAACGGCGTAAACCGCTATATCACCGATATGGAGCGCTCCACCCTGGCAGCCTATCCGCTCCAGATCAGCAGCGCCGGCATCGACCTGACCAGCGTGATGGACCCCGACAACCACCACGGCGCTTCCAGCGCCTCATCCGCACCGGAGGGAATGGTCACGGTACGGCAGCTGCTGACCCAGCTGAACATCGGTACCACCAGCAACGACCTGCGCTCTTTGAAAGCGTATCTGGACAGCGATGCCTGCACCATCCGGGACAACGCCACGGTGGAATACTCGTACACTTCCGAGCCGCTGATCTACCGGCAGAACGCCGATGGCACAGTGCAGAAGCTGAACCCGGACACCACATTTTCAGACATTGCCCAGGACAGCACCTCGTTTTCCAGCCTGGTGACCTCTGTATCCAGCCCTTACGTGTTCTCGGAGATGGCCGAGACCCCCGCCCTGTACGAGGACCAGTACGATGTAAAGGCAGGCCGCTGGCCGGAAAAATACAACGAGCTGGTGCTGACGCTGAACGCCGATGGCAGCATCTCGGACTACACACTGTACGCCATGGGCCTGCGGGACCAGGCCGAGCTGGACAAGATCCTGCAGCAGTACGCCAATAACCAGAAGATCGACCTGCCCGACGACTACGGCACCTACAATTACGATGATTTCCTCGGCATGACCTTTAAGCTGGTCAACAAGGCCGACTGCTACACCTACGATGCCGAGCACAAGCTGTGGCTGAACAAGATGAACGATGAAGCGTATATGCAGCAGCTGGCGGCCGACAGTGAGGATCTGACCATCGTAGGCATCGTGCAGCCAAAGGCCGATGCCACCTCCAGGCTCTTGCACAGCGGCCTGGACTACCTGCCTGATCTGACCTATCACATCATCGACCAGGCTGCCAGCAGCGAGATCGTGCGCCAGCAGCTGGCAGACCCGGACACCAATGTGCTGACCGGCGAGCCCTTTGATGCCGCCGGCAACAGCTTTCTGGATATCGCATCGCTGTTCTCGGTGGACACCGATGCCCTCAAGGATGCCTTCCAGTTCAACACCAGCGCCCTGCACTTTGACCTGAGCGGCGCTTTTGACCTGAACGATGGCTCCTTTGACCTTTCCACCCTGCTGGACCCCTCCAGCTTCAAGCTGGATCTGAGCAGCCTGCCGCTGCCGGACATGGAGCTGGATATGCGCGAGCTGTTCGATGGCGTGGAGCTGAACATCTCTCAGGACGGCCTGCAGGCGCTGATGCAAAAGATCCTGAACGGCTATAAACGTTATATCATCAGCAACGGCCTGCTGAACCTGGACAAGATCGGCTTTTCTTCCTATATGAAGACCGAGGCGTTCCAGAAGCTGCTGGCAGAATCCATGGGCGACCTGCTGGACACCTCCGGGCTGGAAGAACAGTTTGCGGAGGTCCTCCAGCAGAACCTGCAGACCGTGATGGAGACCTACTCCACCCAGCTGGGGCAGGCACTGCAGACCCAGCTCACCGCCGCCCTGCAGGAACAGATGGGGCCTGCCATCCAGGCGCTGGCCGGCCAGCTGGAAGAAAAGATCGTGCAGGCCATCCAGAGCAACATTGCCCAGCTGAGCAGCCAGGTAGAAAGCGCACTCAAGATCGACCCGCAGGCGTTCCAGCAGGCCATCCAGCTTAACATGACCGGCTCTGACCTGACCGAGCTGATCAAAACCACCCTGCTGTCCTCCGCTTCCACCTACGACAGCATCCTGACCAGCATAGGCTATGTGGACTACGCAGAGCCGGAAAGTATCTATATCTACCCCAACAGCTTTGACCGCAAAGCGCTGGTCGTGAACGAGCTGGATGCCTACAATGCCGCCATGCGGCAGCAGGGCGAGGAAGAAAAGGTGATCCACTACACCGATATGGTGGGCACCCTGATGAACTCCGTTACCGAGATCGTTGGCATGGTGAGCAGTGTGCTGGTTGCCTTTGTTGCCATCTCGCTGGTGGTGTCCTCCATCATGATCGGTGTCATCACCTATATCAGCGTGCTGGAACGCCGCAAGGAGATCGGCATCCTGCGTGCCATCGGTGCTTCCCGGCACAATATCTCGCAGGTGTTCAATGCCGAGACCTTTATCATCGGCCTGTGCTCCGGCGTGATGGGCGTGGTGCTCTGCCTGCTGCTGCTGATCCCCGGCAACATGCTCATCCACCGCATCACCGGAGATGTCAATGTGGTGGCATCGCTGCCGCCGCAGGCCGCGCTCATCCTCATCGTTCTGGCCACCCTGCTTACCATGCTGGGCGGCCTGCTCCCCGCCCACAGCGCCGCAAAGAGCAACCCCGTCAAGGCGCTGCGCTCGGAGTAAGCGTCCCCTTTATACGCAACCTCTGCCCTGCTGTACCCTGTGTGCAGCAGGGCTTTTGCATTCTGCCCCGGCTTGTGCTACAATAAGAAAAACTTCTTTTCAAAGGAGCGTTTTCATGCCTGTCATTCACGAGATCTCCGACCTTACTGCCCCGGAGCTGGATATCTACGCCCGCCTCACCCAGGCGCAGCTGCGCAACCGTCTGGAACCGGAAAAAGGCATCTTTATCGCTGAAAGCCCCAAGGTGATCGCCCGGGCGCTGGATGCCGGCTATCAGCCGCTTTCGCTGCTGATGGAGCGCAAGCAGATCACCGGCCCCGCGCAGGAGATCCTGCGCCGCTGCGGCGATGTGCCGGTGTATACGGCAGACCGAGAGCTGCTGGCACAGCTGACCGGTTTTGCGCTGACCCGGGGTGTGCTGTGCGCATTCCGCCGCCCTGCACCCCGCACGGTGGAGCAGGTGTGTGCCCATGCCCGCCGGGTGGCCGTGCTGGAAGGCATCGTGGATTCCACCAATGTAGGCGCCATCTTCCGCAGTGCTGCTGCGCTGAACATGGATGCAGTGCTCATTACCCCCTCCTGCTGCGACCCCCTGTGCCGCCGAGCCGTGCGGGTGAGCATGGGCACGGTATTCCAGGTGCCCTGGGCGCAGATCGGCACCTCCCCCGCCGACTGGCCGGAAAACGGCAGCGCCCAGCTGCATGCGCTGGGCTTCAAGACTGCCGCCATGGCGCTGAGTGACCGCTCTGTCAGCATCAACGACCCCGCCCTTGCCGCCGAGCCAAAACTTGCCATCGTGCTGGGCACCGAGGGCGATGGCCTGGCCAGCAGCACCATCGCCGCCTGCGACTATACCGTCAGGATCCCCATGTCCCACGGGGTAGATTCTCTCAATGTGGCCGCTGCCAGCGCGGTAGCCTTCTGGCAGCTCGGCCAGCTGTGATCTTGTGTGCACACTCTCCCAAAACTGCTTGACAAACGCCCCGAAACGCGGTACACTATCAGCGTCATCTTCATGGGCCTATAGCTCAGTTGGGAGAGCGTTCGGTTCGCATCCGAGAGGTCAAGGGTTCGAATCCCTCTAGGTCCA
>CAKTFD010000083.1 GCA_934553285.1 uncultured Faecalibacterium sp.
GACCTGAACGATGTGAACATGATCGACCCCTTCCATCTGGAAGCCTACGGCGTGACCACCGTCAACTATAACCGCGACATTGAGATCTTCCCGGTGGTGAACGCCATGTTTGAGCTGATCGCAGGGCAAAGCCCCTACAAATCTCCCACGGATATGGGCGTGAACATGGCGGGCAACTGCATCGTGGATGATGCTGTCTGCTGCGAGGCCTCCCGCAAGGAGATCGTGCGCCGGTACTTCAAGTGCCTGTGCGAGCAGAAGATCACCGGCACCGTAAAGGAGAGCGAGCGCTACAAGCTGGAACTGCTGATGAACCAGGCAGGCCTGACCGTGGGCAGCCGCGAGGTGGAAAAGCAGGCCCATGCCCGCAGCGAAGCTACCGGCGGCGCACCGGCTGCAGCCATCGAGCTTTCGGACGGCACGGTGATTACCGGCAAGACCGGCCCACTGCTGGGTGCTACGGCCAGCGCCCTGATCAATGCCCTCAAGTATCTGGCGGGCATCCCCCAGGAGACCGACCTGGTGAGCGCTGCGGCCATTGAGCCGATCCAGACCCTCAAGACCAACTATCTGGGCGGCAAGAACCCCCGCCTGCACACCGATGAGATCCTGCTGGCACTGTCCAGCTCGGCAGCATCCAGTACGCTGGCCGCTGCAGCCATGCATCAGCTGCCCCACCTCAAGGGCTGCGATGTGCACTCCACCGTGCTGCTTTCCAGCGTGGACAGCAGCACCCTGAGCCGCCTTGGCATGTACCTGACCTGTGACCCCGTTTATGAGGAAGAGGACCGCAAGTACCATAAGCAGTAAAGAATCATAACGGCAACTACGCTGCACCCCCGATACCGGATACCCGGCATCAGGGGTGTTTTTTGATATGTGGATTACTTGCTACTTGTACGCAGATATGGTACACTTGTTTTGCATAATAGCTTACTATAAGTGGATAGGAAAAGAGGATAATAACATGGAACAACAAAACAAGCGCAGCGCGTTCTCCGGTAAGATCGGGTTCGTGCTGTCTGCCGCAGGCGCATCGGTGGGCCTGGGCAACATCTGGCGTTTCCCATATCTGGCTGCAAAGTACGGCGGAGGTATTTTCCTGCTGGTATATATCCTGCTTGCAGTTACATTTGGTTATACCATGATCGTGGCGGAGACCGCTCTGGGCCGCATGACCCACAAAAGCCCGGTCAGCGCCTACGGCCACTTTGGTAAAGGTAAGGGCATCCGGTTCGGCGGTTGGATCAATGCCATCATCCCCATCCTCATCGTGCCGTACTACTCGGTCATCGGCGGCTGGGTCATCCACTATCTGGCCGAGTACCTGTGCGGCCGCGGCAGCAATCTGGCATCGGACGGTTACTTCTCGGCCTTTATCACCAATGGCCTGCAGGCAGAGCTTGCCTTCCTGCTGTTCACCCTGTTTACGCTCGGCATCATCTTTGCCGGTGTGCGCAACGGCGTGGAGCGCGTGTCCAAGGTGATGATGCCGGTGCTGGTGGTGCTTTCGGTGGTCATTGCGGGCTACTCGGTCACTCGTCCCGGTGCGCTGGCAGGCGTAAAATACTTTCTGGTGCCCAACCCCAAAAACTTTTCCTGGATGACCGTGGTCACCGCCATGGGGCAGATGTTCTACTCCCTGTCCATCGCCATGGGCATCCTGGTCACCTTCGGATCCTATATGAAGAAGGATGTTTCCATTGAGGAATCTACCGAGAACGTGGAGGTGTTTGATACCGCCATCGCCATCATGGCAGGCCTGATGATCATTCCGGCGGTGTTTGCCTTCTCTGGCGGCGACCCGGACACCCTGCAGGCCGGCCCGGCGCTGATGTTTATTACCATCCCCAAGGTGTTTGCCAGCATGGGTCTGGGCACCGTGGTGGGTGTGCTGTTCTTTGTACTGGTGCTGTTTGCTGCCATTACCAGCTCCATTGCCCTGACCGAGAGCGCGGTCTCCACCTTTGAGGACGAGCTGGGCTGGGACCGTACCCGCTCCACCGTGCTCATCGGCGGCATCATGGTGGTGCTGGGCAGCCTGTCGGCACTGGGCTATGGCCCGCTGGCCGGGGTCACCGTGTTCGGGATGCAGTTTCTGGATTTCTTTGATTTCCTGACAAATTCTGTCATGATGCCCCTTGCAGCTATCGCTACCTGCCTGCTGGTATCCCGCGTGATCGGGGTGGAGCAGATCGCGCAGGAGGTGGAGCAGAACGGCCAGCGGTTCCGCCGCAAGCCGGTGTTCAACTTTATGATCCAGTGGCTGTGCCCCATTTTTGCAGCCATCATCCTGGCAAGCTCGGTGGCCAACGCCCTGGGCTGGATCGCAATGTAAACTACCCTTCCGTAAGGGCAGTGGCTTTTCCGGGAGGGAACCGCAAGAGTTTTACAGGTAAGACAGGAGGCCCTTATGAAAACGGAAAGATTAAAGCAGCAGATCCTGACCGCAAAGGGTGATGAGTGCGCTGAGCTTGTACTGAAAAACGCAAAGGTGCTCAACGTGTTCACAAACGAGATCGAGGATGCAGATGTAGCCATCGGGCAGGGAAAGATCCTGGGCGTAGGCCGCTATAGCGGCCAGACCGAGCTGGACCTGCAGGGCAGATACGTCTGCCCGGGTCTTGTGGATGGGCATATCCACATTGAAAGCTCCATGCTCTGCGGCCCCGCCTTTGAGCAGGCGGTGCTGCCCCACGGGACCACGGCGGTCGTCACCGACCCGCACGAGATCTCCAATGTGGCCGGCACCACAGGGCTGGAATTTATGTTGGAAACCACAAAGGATCTGGCGCTTTCGGTCTATTTTATGCTGCCGTCCTGCGTGCCTGCCACGGGTCTGGACGAATCCGGCGCTGTGCTGGAAGCCGAGGACCTGCGCCCCTATTACCAGCAGCCCCGGGTGCTGGGGCTGGCAGAACTGATGAACTCCTACGGCACCGTGCGCGCCGATGAAAAGATCCTGCAGAAGATCTGCGATTGCAACGCTGCCGGTAAAAAGATCGACGGGCACGCACCCTTGCTCAGCGGCGGGGAGCTGAATGCCTATATCGCGGCAGGGGTGCAGTCGGATCATGAATGCTCCGATATCCGCGAGGCGATGGAAAAACTCCGGCGCGGGCAGTATATCATGGTGCGCGAGGGCACTGCGGCGCAGAACATGGAAAGCCTGCTGCCCCTGTTCCGGGAGCCTTATTGCAGCCGCTGTATGCTGGTGACCGATGATAAGCACCCCGGGGATCTTTTGCGGGGCGGCCACATCGATCATATCATCCGCAAGGCCATCGCAGCGGGGGTAGACCCGGTAACGGCGGTCAAGATGGGCAGCCTTGTGCCCGCCTGCTACTTTGGCCTTGCGCACAGCGGTGCGGTGGCCCCCGGTTACGCAGCAGACCTTATTGTGGTCTCGGACCTGGAAAACTTTACGGTGGAACAGGTCTATAAAAAGGGCAGGCTGGTGGCAGAGCACGGCAGGATGCTCCATCCCACCGCCCTTGCCTTTGACGAGGCGCGGTTTGCAAAGGTGCTGCACTCCTTTGCGATGGACGAGATCACCCTGGCAGACCTCCGGCTGCAGCAGACGGGTACCCGGGAACGGGTCATCTGCCTGACCCCGCACGCCCTCCTGACTGGCGAAAAGATCGTGCCGTTCCAGCAGCACCCGGACACCGCACCCGGTGTGGATGTGGCGCAGCAGATCGTTAAACTGGCGGTCTTTGAGCGCCATCGGAACTCCGGGCATGTGGGGCTGGGCTTTTTGGGCAACTACGGCCTGCGGTGCGGCGCAGTGGCCTCCAGCATTGCGCACGACTCCCACAACCTGATCGTGGCAGGCACCAACGATGCCGACATGGTGCTGGCAGGCAACACGGTGCGCAAGAACCAGGGCGGCCTTGCCTTTGTTGTACATGGGCAGGTGGTAGGGGAGCTGCCGCTGCCGGTGGCGGGCCTTATGAGCCTGGAAAGCGCCGAAGCTGTGGAAGAAAAGCTGCAGGCGCTCAAGGCCGCGCTCAAAGCGCAGGGGATCTCGGAGGAGATCGATGCCTTTATGACCCTTGCATTTGTCAGCCTGCCGGTCATCCCGAAACTCCGGCTGAACACCTACGGCGTTGTGGATGTGGATGCACAGCAGATCGTCCCGGCGGTGTTCTGATATAAGTTCATGTTCAGATAAAAATACAATGCCGGAGCGTTCGCGGACGCTCCGGCATTGTGCTGTAAAAAATCTTTTCGCTCTTTAGCCCTCCAGCGGCATGATGCTCTCCGGTGCAGCGCACAGATGCTGCGGTGCCGCAGGCGCTGCCGAGGTAAGGCGTGTTTTGCTTACCTTCCACCACAGCTGCGCCGTGCCCTCCGGCGGGGTGCAGATAAGGTTCCAGTCAAAGGGGTTCTCACTGGTGGAAGCGGCCCGTACCGGGATGGCGTTGGGCGCATCCGGGGCGCAGGGCGCAAGGTCGTGGGCGCGGATGCCCACAGCGGTGCAGTCTGCCGGTACCGGCAGTGCCAGCCGCAGCGGGACGCCCCAGCCATCCAGCCGGACGGTGTGATCGTCCAGGCGGGTGCAGGGCAGGATGTTTTTGCAGCCGGTCAGCCGGGCAGCGGCAACGCTCTGCGGGTCGGCAAAGACCGCCCTGGTGGTACCGGCGCGCAGCACCTGCCCATCGTTCAGGACGATCATCTCCCGGCACAGGCGGTACGCCTCGTCCCGGTTGTGGGTCACCAGCAGGGCGGGGCCTGCAAAGTTTGCCAGCAGGCTGCCCACTTCGCCCTCCACTTCCTCCCGCAGGTAACTGTCCAGTGCGCTGAACGGTTCGTCCAGCATCAGGAGGCGGGGCTTGCCCACCAGGATGCGGGCCAGCGCGGCACGCTGCTGCTGCCCGCCGGAAAGCTGGGCAGGAAAGCGCTTTGCCAGCGGCTCCAGCCGCATGGCTCGCAGCATATCGGCGCAGGCAGCACGGCGGGCGGCGGGGTCTTTTTCTGCTTTCAGGCCGCAGAGCAGGTTCTGCTCCACGGTCATGTTGGGGAACAGGGCATAGTTCTGGAACAATAGCCCCACGCCCCGCTGCTGGGGCGGCAGGTCGATGTGCTGCGCACTGTCAAACAATACCCGCCCGTCCAGCACGATGCGGCCCCGGTCCGGCTTTACGATGCCGGCGATGCACCGCAGGGTCATGCTTTTGCCGCAGCCGGAGGCACCCAGCAGGGCCGTGGAGGTGTTGCCGGCGGTAAGAGCGACCCGGAGGGTAAAGCCATCCAGCTTTTTTTCAATATTTACTTCCAGGCTCATCTCCGGCCACCCGCTTTCTGCTTTTTCTCCAGCAGGTTCACCGCCAGCAGCACCACCGCCGAGATGGCGATATCCACCAGCACCCACCGCATGGCACCCAGCTCATCGTTGGTGCGCCACAGCTGGTAGACTGTGGTGGCAATGGTGGCGGTCTTGCCGGGGGTGTAGCCTGCGATCATACTGGTTGCACCGTATTCGCCCAGTGCACGGGCAAAGGCCAGCACGGTGCCTGCCAGAATGCCCTGCCGGCAGGCGGGCATCCGCACCCGCCAGAAGATCCAGGTATTGGTTTGTCCCAGCGTCTGTGCCGACCAGGCCAGCGTTTCATCAAAGCTCTCAAAAGCACCGCGGGCGGTGCGGTACATCAGGGGAAAAGCCACCACGATGGAGGCAAAGATGGCGCTGTACCAGTTCATGACCAGCTTTACGCCAAAATGCTCCATAAAAAAGATGCCCAGTGGCCGCTTTGCCCCGAAGAGCAGCAACAGAAAGTAGCCTACTACCGTGGGCGGCAGCACCATGGGCAGCGTGAGCAGAACGTCCAGCACGCCCTTGATGGCCCGGGGCAGCCGGGCGATATAGTAGGCGGCAAAAATGCCGAGAAAGAACACCGCCGCGCAGCTGATAAGGGCGATGCGCAGGCTGTTCCATAAAGGATACCAGTCCATGCCTGCTCCTTTTATACGGCGCTGAAGCCCACGCCCTCAAACACGGTCATGGCCTTATCGGTCTGCAGGTAGGCCAAAAACTCCTTGGCGGCCTCGGCGTTGGGGGCCACTTTCAGCACGGCAGCAGGGTAGATGACCTGACCGCACATCTCCTTGGTGGCTTCGTCCACCGGGGTCAGGCCTGCGCTGTAGGCATCGGTGCAGTACACAACACCGGCATCCACGCTGCCCTCGGTGATCTGGGTGGTAACTTCCTTAACGTTGGAGCCGTAGGTGATAACGCCCGCAGCGGCCAGTGCGGCTTCGTCCAGCTGGTAGTAGGCCAGGATCTTCTGGGTATACTGGCCCACAGGCACATCGCTGTTGCCCATGCAGAACAGGATGTCCTTTGCTTTCAGGTGCTCCGCCAGGGCGTCAAAGCTGTCGATGCCCTTATCGCTGCCTTCCGGCACGCAGAGCACCACCTTGTTCTCCAGCAGATCTACACGGCTGTCGGCATCCACAAAGTCCAGGCCGTCCTTGTTCACATCGGCAGAGGCGGTGATGTCCAGCTGGTTCATCTGCTTCTGACCGGCAGAAATGAACAGATCGCAATCCGCGCCCTCCTGGATCTGGGTCTTTAAGGTGCCGGAGGAATCGAAGTTGAACCGGAAGGTCACACCCGGGTGCTCGGCCGTGTAGGTCTCACCGATGGCGTTCAGGGTCTCGGTAAGGGAGGCCGCAGCAAACACGATCAGCTCCACGTTCTGGGCAGCTTCAGAGGAAGCCGCGGAAGAAGCTGCTGTACTGGAGGCAGCGCCGCCGCAGGCGGTGAGGGCGGCAGCTGCACCGGCCAAACCGGCAGCAGCCAGGAAACTCCGGCGGGAAATGCGATGGCTATTCATAACTTTTTTCTCCTTACTATATGGAACAACTTTTACTGTTTCTACGCCCTGTAAAAACCAAGGGCGGGAAACCTTACTTGCGGGCGCACTCGCCGTCCAGCCCGGCCGCGATGCGTACGCCATGCTCCAGGCTGGGCAGGATGTACTCCAGGTTTTCCTGCACGGCCTTGGGGCTGCCCGGCAGGTTGACGATAAGGGTCTTGCCGCGCAGCACGCTGACCCCACGGCTGAGCATCCCGCGCGGGGTGATGCTCAGGCTGTGGTAGCGCATGGCTTCGGCGATGCCGGGGGCGTTGCGGTCGGCCACGGCGCAGGTGGCCTCCGGGGTGATATCCCGGGGGGAAAAGCCGGTGCCGCCGGTGGTCAGCACCAGGTTGACCTGGCGGCCGTCTGCCATGCGGATGAGCTGGGCTTTCAGCGCTTTGGCCTCGTCGGGCAGGATCATGGTCTCCTCCACCACATAGCCTGCGGCGGTCAGCATCTCAACGATCAGCGGGCCGCTTTTATCCTCCCGCTCGCCGCGGCTGCCCTTATCGGACAGGGTGATGACCGCAGCCCGCAATGCCGGGTCTGCCGGGGCGGGCAGCATGGTCACTGCGTCCCCCACATGGATCTCGCCGCCGGTGATGACCCGGGCAAACACGCCCTCGCGGGGCATGATGCACTCGCCGGTCTGCTGTTTGATGACGCAGTCGTTATGGCACTCTTTGCCGATCTGGGTCATTTCCAGCACCACATCCCCGATGGCGAACCGGCTGGTGACCGGCAGGCTGCGGAAATCGAAGCCTTCGATGACAAGATTCTCACCAAAAGCGCCGTAGTCCACCCAGATCTTTTTGCGGAAAGCCTCGATCTTTTCGGCGCTGAGCATGCTGACCTGACGGTGCCAGCTGCCGCCGTGTGCATCCCCTACGATGCCCCACTCCGGGGTCAGCACTGCGCTGGGCACCTCCGTTTTTACGGTGCCGCGCTTGGGGCTGGTGCAGATTGCCAGAAGTTTACCCATAAAATTTATCCTCCGATACGGTACATGCCGCGGGTAGCAGGCATGGAACTGTCTTCAAAATGATGTTCCCGGGGTTTGGCCCAGATGGTCTCCCGGATGGCGGCCAGCAGCTGGGCGTCCGTTGCGCCGCTGCGCAGCAGCGCCCGCAGGTCGCACCCGGCCTCGCTGGCAAGGCAGGGACGCAAAAAGCCCTGGCTGGTCAGCCGCACCCGGTTGCAGGATGCACAAAACTTGCCGTGCACGGCGGCAATAAAGCCGATGCTGCCCTGCCAGCCCGGCACGGTGTAGTACACCGCCGGGCCATCGCCCAGGGCCTGCCCGGCAGGCAGGGGGGCAAGCTCCGGCCAGCGCCGGGCAAACCGCTCCTGCAGCGCCGGGCCGGAGATGCAGGGCATGGCGGCGCCGTAGCCGATGGGCATCATCTCGATGAAGCGCACCTGCAAAGCGTTATCCTGCGCCAGTGCAGCGATCTGCTCCAGCTCGGCCTCGTTGATGCCTGCCTGCGGCACGCAGTTCAGTTTGACCGGCAGGCCGCTTGCAAGCGCAGCCTGCAGCCCTGCCTGTACGGCGGCAAAATCGTCCCGGGCAGTGATCTGGCGGAAAACGGCGGGGCGCAGGGTATCCAGACTGATGTTCACGCTGTCCAGCCCGGCATCCAGCAGGGCTGGCAGCTGGTCCGCCAGCAGTACGGCGTTGGTGGTCATGGTGACACGGCGGATGCCGGGGGTGGCTTTCAGCCCGGCCACCAGTTCTGCCACGTTTTTGCGCACCAGCGGTTCACCGCCGGTCACCCGCACGGTATCGATGCCGCACTGGGCAAACAGCGCTGCCAGACGCAGAAATTCCTCGTGGCGCAGCACGGCTTCCCGCTCGAGCTTTTCCACACCGTCCGGCATACAGTAGCGGCAGCGCAGGTTGCACAGGTCCGTTACCGACAGGCGCAGGTAGTGGATATCGCGCTGGTAATGATCAAACATAGCCGCCCTCCGCCCGGATATAGTGGCCGCTTTTACCGCCGGTCTTTTCCACCAGATGGATCTCGCCCAGCTCCATGCCCTTGTCCACCGCCTTGCACATATCGTAGATGGTCAGCAGCGCGGTGGAAACACCGGTCAGTGCCTCCATCTCTACGCCGGTAACGCCGCTGGTCTTTACGGTGCATAGGGCTTCCACAGCCTGCCGCTGGGGCAGCAGCCGGAACTCGATGCCCACCTTGGTCAGGGGCAGGGGATGGCACAGGGGGATCAGCTCGCTGGTGCGCTTGGTGGCCATGATGCCTGCGATGCGGGCTACGCCCAGCACATCGCCTTTTTTCACGGTGCCGTTCTGTACAGCGGCAAAGGCCTCGGCGTTCATGGTGATGAGGCCGTGGGCGGTAGCTTCCCGGGTGGTAACGGGCTTTCCGCTCACATCCACCATCACGGCGTTGCCGGCGGCATCAAAATGTGTCAGATTATGTTCATTCATGGATGATTGTTTTCTCCCGAAGTTTTCAACGTGTTTCCGTGCTTTGGCGGAATGCTGCGCTCAGAAGTGGCCAAAGCCGCAGTTAGGCCAGTGGCATACGGCACAGTTCAGGCACAGGCCGCCCTCGCCCAGCCGGGCAATATCCTCGGCGGTGATTGGGTCGTCTGCCAGCAGGCGGGGCAGCAGCAGGTCAAAAATGGTGCGCTTGGCGTACATCACGCAGCCGGGCAGGCCGCACACCGGCACACCGTCCAGATAGCT
>CAKTFD010000084.1 GCA_934553285.1 uncultured Faecalibacterium sp.
AGGCTGTCTTTTGAAAAAAGGATAAAGAGGTCATTTATTATGCTTACTGCAATTACGGGTATCAACTGGGGCGATGAAGGCAAGGGCCGTATGGTCGATCTCATCAGCCAGGAGTACGACATCGTTGCACGCTATCAGGGCGGCAACAACGCAGGCCATACAGTTAAAAACGAGCGCGGCAAGTTTGTGCTGAACCTGCTGCCCTCCGGCATCCTGCGCCCCAATGTCGTGTGTGTGATGGGCAACGGTATGGTCATCGATCCCCATCATCTGGATGGCGAGATCAACAAGCTGCGGGAGCAGGGCGTTGAGATCAGCCCCCGCAACCTCAAGATCTCCGACCGCGCAACCATCACCATGCCCTACCATGTGGAGCAGGATGGTCTGGAAGAGGCCCGTCTGGCCAAGACCGGCGCACAGTTTGGTTCCACCAAGCGCGGCATCGCCTACGCTTACGGCGACAAGTACATGAAAAAGACCCTGCGCATGGGCGATTTGCTGCACCTGGACGATGCTGTAAAGAAGCGCCTGGTCACCATGGTGGATTCCAAGAATCTGGTCATGGAGGGCAGCTACAACGCCGCCCCCATCAGCGTGGACGAGATGTGGGCATGGCTGGAAAAGTATGCCGCCATCTTCAAGGACTACATCTGCGATGTGGGCCAGTACCTGGCCGATGCCGATGCTGCCGGCAAAAAGGTGCTGTTTGAGGCACAGCTGGGCGCACTGCGCGATATCGACTTTGGCATCTACCCCTACACCACCTCCTCCAACGTCATTGGTGCCTATGCCCCCATCGGCGCAGGCATCCCGGGCCACAAGCTGCACAACTCCATCGGCGTGATGAAGGCTTACTCCTCCTGCGTGGGCGATGGCCCCTTTACCGCCGAGCTGGCCATGACCGAGGAAGAAAAGCACGCCCTGCGTGAGGCCGGCCACGAGTACGGCGCAGCCACCGGCCGTCCCCGCCGCGTTGGCCCCATCGACCTGGTTGCAAGCCGCTACGGCGTGTTCTGCCAGGGCTGCGATGAGGTGGCCCTGACCCTGCTGGATGTGCTGGACTACATGGAAAAGATCCCCATGGTCACCGCTTACAAGCTGGCCGATGGCACTACCACCACCCGCTTCCCCATGGGCGAGGCATTGGATACCGCACAGCCCGTGGTGGAGTACCTGCCCGGCTGGCACTGCGATATCACCGCGGCCCGCAAGTGGGAGGACCTGCCCCAGCAGACCCGCGATTATGTGGAGTACCTGGAAAAGGCTGTCGGCTGCAAGATCACCTACATCTCGGTGGGCGCAGAGCGCGAGGCTTACATCCACCGCGTCTGATCTGCCGGCAGCAGCCCCAATGTTTCAGAAAAGGAAGCGTCACAGATGTTTGATATCATCACCGACAGCGCCTGCGACCTGACGCTGGACACCGCCAAGCAGCTTGGCATCGAGGTCGTGCCCTTTTATGTATCGCTGGACGGCGAGCATTACCGCAAGGAAGGGCTGGAGATCCCCGTGCGGGATTTCTACCAGTTCATGGTAGATAACCCCTCGGCCTATCCCAAGACCAGTCTGGCCTCCATCGAGGACTTTGAAAAGACCTTCCGTGCCCATGCTGAGGCGGGCCGGGATGTGCTGTGCCTGGTATTTACCGGCAAGATGAGCGGCTGCGTGGGCAGCGCCCGCAACGCCCGCGACCTGGTGCTGGAGGACTACCCCAACGCCCGTATCGAGGTGCTGGACAGCGCCGCTGCCACCGTGACCGAATCCACCATGGTGGAAAACGCCGTGGCCATGCGGGATGCAGGCTGCTCCCTGGATGAGACCGTGACCTGGCTGGAAGCGGAAAAGAGCACCAATCAGATCTTTTTCACCGTCGGCAACCTGGATTACCTGATCAAGGGCGGCCGCATCGGCAAGGTGACCGGCCGCGCCGCCAACATGCTGGGCATCAAGCCCATGATCCTGTTCAAGGACGGCGAGATCTTTTCCGGCGGCGTGGCACGCGGCCGGCAGAAGAGCTTTGAAAAGGCGCTGGAACAGCTGATGAACTATCTGGACGCCCACGGCGGCACCCCGGATGATTACCGCATCACGGTGGGCTATGGCTACGATGCCGATGAAGGCAAGCGCCTGTGGATGCAGACCCGTGCCGCCCTGCGCGCCAAATACCCCGGCGCACAGTGCGAGGTAGGCCTGCTGCAGATCGGCTGCACCATTGCGGTGCACACCGGCCCCTATGCACTGGGCATGGGCGTAATGCGCCGCTGGAAGAAACAGGGCTGATACCCTTATCGTATAAAGGCAAGACCACTGCACAAACCCTGTGCGGTGGTCTTTTTTCACCCCTCGCAGGCGCTTTTTCTCCTATTTGCAAACTTTTTGTGAACCCTATTGACAACGTGGGTAAACAGGAGTATATTTTTAGCAGTCGAACAGATAGAGTGCTAAAAGTTCAGTAAACTGCCCGACAGGAGGTGCACAAAATCATGAATGCTTATACAAACACAAGCCGCTTCCGGTTCTGCCGCCTCTGTGCGCGGTGCTGTTAGCAAAGTGCTTGTCCGTCCGCTAAATTAAACCTTCCGGTATGAATGGAGGCTTGACTTTATGAATACCAATCAATATACCCAGAAAACGCTGGAGGCACTGCAGGCTGCCCAGCAGCTGGCTGTGGAGTACCAGCACAATGCGCTGGAACCTGCACATCTGCTGCACGCTCTGGCAGCCCAGGAGAACGGGCTGATCCCCCAGCTGCTGCAGAAACTGAACGTGGATCCCGGCAGCTTTGCCGCCGCCGTGGCGGAAAAGCTGTCCGCCCTGCCCCGGGTGTCCGGCTCCGGCCGTGACCCCGATAAGGTCTATATCTCCCAGGCCACCGATAAGGTGCTCAGCGCCGCCGCCCGGGAAGCCAAGGCCATGAAGGATGACTTTATCAGCGTGGAGCACCTGTTCCTGGGCCTGCTGGACGAGCAGGATCAGACCACCAGCGAGCTGTTCCGCGCCTTCAACATCAAAAAGGACGTTTTCCTGCAGCAGCTGACCGCCGTGCGCGGCAACCAGCGGGTGACCACCGATAACCCGGAGGACACCTACAACGCCCTGCAGAAATACGGCCAGGATCTGGTAGAGCTTGCCCGCAAGCAGAAGCTGGACCCCGTTATCGGCCGTGACCAGGAGATCCGCAATGTGATCCGCATCCTGTCCCGTAAGACCAAGAACAACCCCTGCCTGATCGGTGAGCCTGGTGTCGGTAAGACCGCCATCGCCGAGGGCCTGGCGCAGCGTATCGTGCGCGGCGATGTGCCCGAAAACCTGAAAGACCGCACCGTGTTCAGCCTGGATATGGGCGCACTGGTGGCCGGTGCCAAGTACCGCGGCGAGTTTGAGGAACGCTTGAAGAGCGTGCTGAACGAGGTGAAGAAGAGCGAGGGCAAGATCATCCTCTTCATCGATGAGCTGCACACCATCGTGGGCGCCGGCAAGACCGATGGCGCCATGGACGCAGGCAACCTGCTCAAGCCCATGCTGGCCCGGGGCGAGCTGCACTGCATCGGTGCTACCACGCTGGACGAGTACCGCCAGTATATCGAGAAAGACCCCGCTCTGGAGCGCCGCTTCCAGCCGGTACAGGTGGATGAACCCACCGTGGAGGACACCATCTCCATCCTGCGCGGCCTGAAGGAACGCTACGAGGTGTTCCACGGCGTGAAGATCAACGACAGCGCCCTGATCGCCGCTGCCACCCTGTCGGACCGCTATATCACCGACCGTTTCCTGCCGGATAAGGCCATCGACCTGGTGGATGAAGCCTGCGCCATGATCAAGACCGAGATGGACAGTATGCCCAGCGAGATGGACGACCTGGCACACCGCATCACCCAGCTGCAGATCGAGCAGGTGAGCCTGAAAAAGGAGACCGATGCCCTGAGCCAGAGCCGCTTGAAGGATCTGGAAAAGGAGCTTGCCGAATTGCAGGATAAGTTCCGCAGCATGAAGGCAAAGTGGGAGAACGAAAAGAACGCCATTGGTAAGGTGCAGAGCCTGCGCGAGCAGATCGAGCAGACCAATGCCGCCATCGAGAAAGCCCAGCGCGAGTACGACCTGAACAAGGCCGCCGAGCTGAAATACGGCAAGCTGCCCCAGCTGCAAAAGCAGCTGGCCGAGGAGGAAAAGGTTGCTGCCGCCAAGAAGGAGGACAGCCTGCTGCGTGACCGCGTGACCGACGAGGAGATCGCCCGCATCGTGGCACGCTGGACCGGCATCCCGGTGGAAAAGCTGGTGGAGGGCGAGCGTGAAAAGCTGCTGCATCTGGATGATGTGCTGCACCAGCGGGTCATCGGCCAGGACGAGGCCGTGACCAAGGTGAGCGAGGCCATCCTGCGCAGCCGCGCCGGCATCGCCAACCCCAACCGCCCCATCGGCAGCTTCCTGTTCCTCGGCCCCACCGGCGTGGGCAAGACCGAGCTGGCCAAGGCGCTGGCACAGGCCCTGTTTGATGATGAGCGCAACATGGTGCGTATCGATATGACCGAATATATGGAGAAGTTCAGCGTCAGCCGCCTGATCGGCGCGCCTCCGGGATATGTCGGTTATGAGGAAGGCGGCCAGCTGACCGAGGCTGTGCGCCGCAAACCCTACAGCGTGGTGCTGTTCGATGAGGTGGAAAAAGCCCACCCCGATGTGTTCAACATCCTGCTGCAGGTGCTGGACGATGGCCGCATCACCGACAGCCAGGGCCGCACCGTGGACTTTAAGAACACGGTCATCATCCTGACCTCCAATCTGGGCAGCGATATTATCCTGAACGATCTGGAGCAGCGCCGTGCGCAAGGCTCCAACGAGCTGAGCGAGGAAGCAAAGCATCAGATCGACCTGCTGCTCAAGAGCAAGTTCCGCCCTGAGTTCCTGAACCGTCTGGACGAGATCGTCTACTACAAGAGCCTGACCAAGGACGAGATGCGCAAGATCGTGGACCTGCAGCTGCAGGATCTGCGCAGCCGCATGGACGAGGGCAAGCACCTCAAGCTGGAGGTCACCACCGCCGCCAAGGACTTCATCATCGATTCTGCCTACGACAGCGTCTATGGTGCGCGGCCCATCAAGCGGTTCATCCAGAGCCGTGTGGAGACCCTGATCGCCAAGGCCATCATCAAGGGCAGCTATGCCGAGGGCAGCACCCTGACGGTGGACTATGACGGCAGCGCACTGGTATTACGCTAAATTTTACCGGTTTTGTACATTGAGGGCCGGCCAAACGCTTGCACCCGTGTGCAGAATATGTTATTATAAAAAGTAACATTGATGTGCTTTTCATCGCGGAAATGGCAACGATGGAAAGCACATTTTTGTATGTAAGCATTTTAAACCCGCTGTTGTTTGCACCCCGGCTCCTTTTTTGGGGCGCAGCAGAGGCAGACAACATCCAAAACTAAAAAACAGAAAGTTGAGTGTGATTTTCCTTTTTATGGACGATGGCAGTATGACGCTTTGGGTAGCGCTGGTAGTATTGGTGGCATTCTCCGCCTTTTTCTCCGCATCCGAGACCGCATTTTCTTCCCTGAATCAGATCCGCCTGAAAAGCCGCGCCGAGGACGGCGATACCTCTGCCGCCCGGGTGCTGGCAATGGCTGAAAAATACGATAAGCTGCTTTCCACCATCCTCATCGGCAACAACATCGTAAACATCGCCGCCGCTTCGATCGGCACCATCATTTTCACCAAGATGCTGGGTGCAGAGCGGGGCGCTACGGTGTCCACCATGGTGCTGACCGTGGTGGTGCTGATCTTTGGCGAGGTGACCCCCAAGAGCCTTGCCAAGGAGATGCCGGAAACGGTAGCCACCGCAGTTGCACCGGCACTCAGTCTGCTGATGCTGGTGTTTACCCCGCTGACCTGGCTGTTCAGCCAGTGGAAGCGCTTTCTGGGACACTTTGTCCACAGCACCGAGGAGGACACCATTACCGAGGGTGAGCTGATAACCATGGTCAGCGAGGCCGAGAACGATGGCGAGCTGACCGACCGGGAGAGCGAGCTGATCCGCAGCGCCATCGAGTTTGATGACGTTGAGGTGGAAGAGATCCTGACCCCCCGCGTGGATGTGATCGCGGTGGAGGACGACATGCCGCTGGACGAGGTGGCGCAGATCTTTGCGGACTCCGGCTACTCGCGCCTGCCGGTCTATCACGACACCATCGATAACATCATCGGTGTGGTGCACGAAAAGGACTTTTACATGTCCCGCCTGAAAAAAGAGGCCAAGCTGGAGGATCTGGTCAAGCCCACCCTGTACACCACCGGCTCCACCCAGATCTCGCAGCTGCTGCGCACCCTGCGGGAGCAGCACCACCACATGGCCGTGGTGGTGGACGAGTACGGCGGCACCGAGGGCATCATTACCCTGGAGGATATCCTGGAAGAGCTTGTGGGTGAGATCTGGGACGAGCACGATGAGGTAACCGAGGACTTCCGCAAGCAGTCGGACGGCAGCTGGATCGTGCTGGGCAGCGCCAGCGTGGACGACCTGTACGAAAAGCTGGGCCTGCCGGAGGACGAGGATATCGACTCCAACACGGTCAACGGTCTGGTACAGGAAAAGACCTGCCGCCTGCCCAAGGTGGGGGACCGCTTTATATTGGGTGATTACGATGGCGTAGTCACCCGCACCGCCAAGCGCCGTGTAACCGAAGTACGCCTGACCCCGGCAGAAAAACCGGAAGCCAAAAAGGACGAAGACGAAAAGCTCCATTTTGGACGCATGACTTCCAAATAACAAAACGCGCCGCCGCACGAAATGTGCGGCGGCGTTTTGTTATGGCAGCTTTATTTTATAGCAGCGGGATGCCGGCCTGGGCGCAGGCGGTGCGGGTGGCCTGATCCCAGACGCTGGCCTGTACCTCGCCGATGTGGACACTGCCCAGCAGCAGCATGCACAGGCGGCTCTGGCCGATGCCGCCGCCGATGGAGTAGGGCAACTCCCCGTTCAGCACAGCTTTGTGGAACGGCAGGGCGCGGCGGTCGTCACAGCCTGCCATGGTCAGCTGTCTGTCCATGCTCTCCGGGCTGACACGGATGCCCATGCTGCTCAGCTCGTAGCTGCACTGCAGCGGATCGTTCCAGAACAGCAGGTCGCCGTTCAGGTCCCAATCGTCATAGTCCGGGGCGCGGCCATCGTGAGGTTTTCCGCTGCGCAGGGGGGCACCGATCTTCATCAAAAAGGTGGTGCCGTTCTCCTTTACAAAGGCGTTCTCGCGCTCCTTGGGGGTCAGCTCCGGGTACTTATCCTCCAGTTCCTGGGCGGTGATAAAGGTCACGTTGGGAGTGTGCAGGGGCAGATCCTGCAGCTGGGGGAACATGGCGTGCAGGTTCATCTCGGTGGCGCACACGGCGGATACGATGGAGCGCACCACATTTTTCAGGTAGGTCTCGTTGCGGTCCTCCACGGTGATGACCTTTTCCCAGTCCCACTGGTCCACATACACGGAGTGGAGGTTGTCCAGCTCTTCATCCCGGCGGATGGCGTTCATATCGCAGTACAGGCCCTTGCCCACATGGAAATCGTAGTCCTTCAACGCCTGCCGCTTCCATTTTGCCAGCGACTGCACCACCTGTGCCTCGGTGCCGCTGTCCTTGATGTCAAAGGTCACCTTGCGCTCCACACCGTTCAGATCGTCGTTCAGGCCGGTGGAAGCCTCCAGAAACAGCGGTGCCGACACGCGGTACAGATTGAGCGTGGCGCACAGGGTATCGGCGAACAGCCGCTTTACCGTGCCGATGGCGCGCTGGGTGTCGTACAGGTTCAGCGCGGGTGTGTAGTTTGCCGGGATGATGATCTTGCTCATAACGTTTACCCCTCTTCGAGTGATTGCTCGCCTGCTTTCCCAACAGGCGGCGGTTTATAAAACCAAAAAACACTGATTGAATTATCGCACATTCTTTTACGAAAGTAAAGTGCATCCATGAAAAAAGCGTGCTGCGTTCAAGAAAAACACAGCACGCTTTTTGATTTTAGGGAACGTTTACCCGCCCAGATAGGCGCTGCGGACGCGCTCGTTGGTCAGCAGCTCGGCACCGGTGCCGTTCATGACCACGCGGCCGGTCTCCAGCACGTAGGCACGGTCTGCCACCGAGAGCGCCATCTGCGCGTTCTGCTCCACCAGCAGGATGGTCATGCCCTCCTTGTGGATGTTGCGGATGATATCAAAGATCTCCTGTACCAGCAGCGGCGAAAGACCCATGGAAGGCTCGTCCAGCATCAGCATGGAAGCGTTGCTCATCAGTGCGCGGCCCATGGCCAGCATCTGCTGCTCGCCGCCGGACATGGTGCCGGCCATCTGCTTGCGGCGCTCTTTCAGGCGGGGAAACAGGGCAAACACCTTTTCCTTGTTGGCGGCAATGGTGGAGGCAGGCTGGGTGTAGGCACCCATATCCAGGTTTTCGTCCACGGTCATGTGCAAAAACACATGGCGGCCCTCCGGCACCTGGGCAAGGCCGCTCTCCACGATCTTGTGGGCGCGCACCCCCTTGATGCTTTTGCCTTTGTACAGCACATCGCCGGTGCGGGGCTTCAAAAGGCCGGAGATGGTTTTCAGGGTAGTGGATTTGCCCGCGCCGTTGGCACCGATCAGGGTCACGATCTCGCCCTCGTTGACGGTAAAGGAGATATCCTTCACGGCGTGGATGTTGCCGTAGTAGACGTTGATGCCGTCCACCTTGAGTAATGTATCAGCCATGGCTCAGCCCTCCTTTTTGCCCAGATAGGCCTCGATGACCTGGGGGTTATTGCGGATCTCATCCGGGGTGCCCTTGGCGATGATGCGGCCAAAGTTCAGCACGGCGATACCCTCGCAGATGCCCATGACCAGGCTCATGTCGTGCTCGATCAGCAAAACTGCGATGTTGAACTCGTCGCGGATGCGGCGGATAGTCTCGGTCAGCTCGGCAGTTTCCGAGGGGTTCATACCGGCGGCAGGCTCGTCCAGCAGCAGCAGCTTCGGGCTGGTGGCCAGTGCGCGCATGATCTCAAGCCGCCGCTGTGCGCCGTAGGGCAGGCTGCCAGCCTGTGCGTTGGCAAGGTCGGCCATGTGGAAGATATCCAGCAGCTCCAGCGCACGCTCGGTGCACTTTTTTTCCTGTTTCCAGTAGTCCGGCAGACGCAGCAGCGAGGAGGCCAGGTTATACTTCATGGATTCGTGCAGGCCCACCTTGATGTTGTCGATAACGCTCAGCTCCTTAAACAGGCGGATGTTCTGGAAGGTGCGCGCCACGCCCATGCGGTTGACCTGATAGGTCTTTTTGCCGGCAGTGGGCATACCATCGATCAGGATGGAGCCGCGGGTGGGCTGGTAGACGTTGGTGAGCAGGTTGAACACGGTGGTCTTGCCTGCGCCGTT
>CAKTFD010000085.1 GCA_934553285.1 uncultured Faecalibacterium sp.
GCGCGCTGCTGATTGTACCGGATCAGCTGCGCCGCCGAGGTGCTTGCGGCAAGTCCCGGCCGGGTGACCATGTACACATAGCGGCGGTAGCGGTCCTGCCGCAGGGGCACCAGCATGGTGTCCGGGCTGTACATCTGCGGGTGGTCGGTGCTGATAAACACCCCCAGCCCTGCCTGTACCATGCTCAGCAGCACCGAGTCCTCGTTGGAGTAGCCCCGGATCTCCGGCTCTACCCCATACTCGCCCAGCATCCGGCGCAGCAGGTCGGAGTACGCTGGCGAATCGGTAAACACCATGGGTCTGCCCGCCAGCTGCTCCGGCATCAGCTCCCGGCAGCCGGCCAGAGGATCGTCCCTGCGCATGGCCACCACAAAGGGCAGTTCCACGACCGGCGTAAACTGCAGGCCGTACTCACCGGGCTGATAGCTGCAGAATACCAGATCGTATTGCCCGGCCTTCAGCCCGGCCAGCAGCCGCTCGGTCTGGTCCACACGGATGTCAAAACAGGCTTTGCTGTTGGCGTCCTTCCGGAATGCGGCCAGCATCCGGGGCAGGTAGGTGTTTACCACCGGGGTGATGCTGCCGAGCGATACCCGCTCGGCTCCGGTGCGGAAATCTCGCATGGCGGCAGCTCCGGCATCCAGCGTATCCAGCCCGGTCTCCACATAGCGCAAAAATGCCCGACCCGCATCGGTCAGCACCACGTTGCGTCCCCGGCGGGTAAACAGCAACACGCCCAGCTCCTCCTCCAGCAGCGCGATGGCGCGGCTGAGGGAGGGCTGTGCGATGTTCAGTACATCCGCAGCCTTGGTGTAGTGCTCCGTGCTCGCCAGCACACGGAAATAGCGCAGCTGATTCAGGGTCATAAAAGCTCCTCCCCGGGTCGTTTTTCGTCTTGTTATGAGTATACCATGACTGATAGCTTTTTGCTATGGAATCATTGCGTACAGCTTCTTGTTTTTCACGCATTTTCCACGTTAAAATAATATCAGTGTCCTGTGGGACAAAGAAAAAGAAGAGCAAAACACACGATAAGGAGAGTAAGATTATGCGTAAAAAGTGGATCGCAGCGCTGCTGAGCGTTGCCATGATCCTGAGTCTGCTGACTGGCTGCGGCACTTCCGGCAGCAAAGCAGCCTCTGGTTCTGTTGCAGGCACCTACGAGGGCACCGGCAACGGCCGCAACGGCGACATCGTAGTGGCCGTTACCCTGGACGACAACGCCGCCATTACCAACATCGAGGTCAAATCCCAGCAGGAAACTGAGGGCGTGGGCGATATCGCCTTTGACCAGATGATCCCCCAGATGGTGGAGCACAACACCATCGCGGTGGACGCTGTGGCTACTGCAACCCTGACCAGCAATGGTCTGCTGGAGGCTGTGCGCAACGCCTTGACCGCTGCAGGCGTGAACCCGGACGACTACAACGGCGAAGTGGCTGCCACCACCGGCGAGGACACCACCTATGATGTGGATGTTGCTGTGGTGGGTGCCGGCGGTGCCGGTATGGCTGCCGCCGCTGCCGCCGCTGAAAACGGTGCCAGCGTTCTGGTGCTGGAAAAGGCTGCTGCCATTGGCGGCAACACCAAGCTGGGCGAGGGCACCTACAATGTTGCCGACAGCGCTCGTCAGAAGCAGCTGACCATGACTGCCGACAACTGCAAGGAAGTGGAAGCTGCTCTGTCTGCGACCACCGACGACCCGGAGTATCAGGCACTGATCGATGCCACCCGTGCCGACTACGAAAAGTGGCAGGCCGAGGACGGCAAGACCCTGTTCGACAGCCCCAACTGGCACGCTCTGCAGACCTATCTGGGCGGCGGCTCCATCGACAACATTGAGCTGATCTGCACCTACGCCGAGGGCGCTGTGGATTCCCTGAACTGGCTGGAGGGCACCATCGGCGTGCCGTTCAAGAATGATTACATCTTTATGGCCATCGGCGGCAAGTGGGCGCGCGGTCATCAGGTGGATCTGGTCGCTGCTACCGGCAAGGAGAGCGACAACGGCGGCCGCATCTACATCGAGAAGCTGCAGCAGTACGCTGAGAAGCTGGGCACCACCATTGAGACCAATGCCAAGGTGACCACCCTGACCGTGGGCGACGATGGTGCCGTGAACGGCTGCATCGCCGAGCGCACCGATGGCAGC
The DNA here is from genome assembly GCA_934553285.1 of uncultured Faecalibacterium sp. Lineage (GTDB taxonomy): Bacteria > Bacillota > Clostridia > Oscillospirales > Ruminococcaceae > Faecalibacterium. The sequence goes on from CAKTFD010000085.1 coordinate 2,153, forward strand.
ACCATCACCGTCAACGCAAAGACCGTTATCCTCGCTACCGGCGGCTACGCCGCCTCCAGCGATCTGGTCTACAAGTATTCCAACGGCACCATCACCACCAAGCTGACCAGCTGCGCTGCCACCAGCACCGGCGACGGTCTGGCTCTGGCTGAGAACGTGGGCGGCAACCTGATCAATCTGGATCAGATCCAGGTCCATCCTCTGGGCGACCCCATCGATGACTGCGGCTGCGTGAGCGAATTTGTGGGCAACTGGCTCAGCGCTACCGAGTATATGTTCGTGAACAAAGAGGGCAAGCGCTTTATCAACGAGGATAACACCCGCTACGCCATCAGCATGGCAGAGCTGCAGCAGACCGACGGCCAGATGTGGCTGATCGTAGACAGCAGCGCCATTGCAGGCGATGACTCCCGCAACGAGCTGATCGACAAGCTGCTGAACGACGGTCACTCCGTCAAGGCTGACACGCTGGACGAGCTGGCCGAGAAGATCGGTGTGGACGCCGACACCCTGAAAGCCACTGTGGAGGCCTACAATGCAGGCATGACCTCCGGCAAGGATGAGTTCGGCAAGGCCACCAGCGCGGACTCCACCATTCTGCAGGCTCCCTTCTATGCCAGCCTGCGCACCCCCACCGTGCACTACACCATGGGCGGTATCCAGATCGACACCGATGCCCATGTGCTGAACGCCGAGGGCAGCATCGTTCCCGGTCTGTACGCAGCCGGTGAGGTCGCCAGCGGCATCCACGGCAACAACCGTCTGGGCGGCAACGCTTATCCCGACATCATCACCTTTGGCCGTATTGCAGGCACCAACGCTGCCGCAGAGGTCAAGTCTTAATTCTTCTTTTTTCTTCATCCATCGAAGCAACAGGCCGCCCGGTGTTCGCCGGGCGGCCTGTTGCGCTGACAAGAACTGTTTTTTCAGTGTCTCTGTTATAGGAAGCATATCACTTTGGAAATAATTACCCGGAAACAATTTTGAGCGCAGCGGTAAAGGGCAAGAACCGTCCCGTGGCCACAAATTTTCAATTCTTGAAAATTTCCTGTCCATCCGGGACTTCACTTCTTCAATGCGTCTGCATTTCCGAAGTGATCTTGTTGGGGTAGCGCTTGTCGGGGCAAAGCCCCTCCATCTGCTGTCGCAGACCGCGCTGCCGCTTAAAAGCCCCACTGGGGCTTTCATTGCTCCGCTGCGCTTCGCAAACGCGGTCCCACCCCAAACCCTGCTTAGAACGGACGAGGAGGAATCGTGTCAATTTGACACAATTCCTCTTTGCTGCCGCCAGAACGCCCCATGCTTATTTCAAAAGCAATCGTTTTTCTGATACTCCAGCATCAGCCCCAGAACGATTTTCAATCCTGTGGGCAGGCTGGCAATGTCCACCCACTCCTGCCGGGTATGCGCCGATCCGCCATCTATCGTACCAATGGTATTGGCAGGAATACCCAGCGAAAGCGGAATATTACTGTCGGTGGAGTTGGGTGTTTCATCAGGTTCACGGCCTGTAAAGGTACGAATGACCTCCTTGCTTTTTTCGGTGAACTGTCGGAGTTTTTTCGGGTCCACCGGGCCATTGCCCGGGCGGATTCCAAGCAATTCTACTTCAAAGCTACCACCGCGTCCTTCCCAGTGAGCCACGGCACGGTGGAATTTTTCTTCCATCTCTTCCAGACAGTCCTGCGCCATAGAGCGGAACTCATACAGCATGGAGGCCTGCTGCGCAATGGAGTTGACTGTCGTACCGCCTTCAATGCGGCCAACATTGTAAGTGGTACGGGAACGGGCAGGCGGCTGGATCTGATACAGCTCGTTCACAAGCCCGCATAGCAGCTGAATGGCACTGCGGTTACCAAAATTGGCATAGGAATGCCCTCCTGGCGTGGTACATGTAACTTTATAACGATAGGAGCCCACCGCGCTACTGCAGCACAGCGGCATATAAATGTCAAATGAATAGAATCCCTGAATCCGGGTGCCGTACTCGGCGAACAGCGCCTTGGTGCCATCCAAATTGCCCAGCCCCTCTTCACAGGCATTGGCTACCACCAGCACGCCACATTCTAACGCTGTCTCATTCTGAATCAGATATTTTGCAGCCATCAGCAAGTTGACGAGGTTGGCAGTATCATCGCCGATGCCGGGCGCAAACAGCTTACCGCCCTCTTCCCGCAAGGGAAGATTTTCTACATCCGGGAACACAATATCCGTGTGGGCAGCGAACACCACCAGATTTTCCGTTTCTGGGCCAAGTTTGCAGATCACATTTTTTGCAGTGTCGATGCGGACGTTCTCTGCGCCCTGCGCCCGCAGCCAATCGCGGCAAAATGCTGCACGGAAATCCTCCTTTCGGGTCGGCGCAGGCATTTTTCCCAGTGTGCGCAGCAGTTCCAGCTGTTCGGTGCGGCATTCTTCTGCATAAGCTTCCACCTGCGCTTTTGTCTGTTCATTCATAAAAACTTTCCCTCCCTGAATACACCGAAAACCGCAGACAGTTTCCTGCCTGCGGTTCCGGCCTTCATTTAGCCTTCTAAGTCTTCACCATTGGTGGCGATACACTTCTGATACCAGTAAAAACTGTCTTTTCTACTGCGAGCCAGTGTGCCGTGACCGGCATCGTCCTGATCCACATAGATCACGCCATACCGCTTGGACATTTCCATGCTGCCGCAGGAGACCAGATCGATAAAGCCCCACATGGTATAGCCAATCAACTCCACGCCATCCTTGACAGCTTCCTTCATCTGCTCCACATGGGCTTTGATGTAGTCGATGCGGTAGGGATCATGGATGGAGCCATCAGCCTCTACCTTATCCACAGCGCCCAGACCATTCTCGGCAATAAAGATGGGCAGCTGGTAGCGGTCGTATACCTGATTCAGAGTGACGCGCAGACCCACGGGGTCCTTCTGCCAGCCCCACTCGCTGGTTTCCAGATACGGGTTCTTGTTTGCCATGATCAGGTTGCCGCTGGTCTTTTCCCAGCCCTGCTCGGTGGTGGACACCTGCGAGAAGTAGTAGGAAAATGCCACAAAATCGATGCTGTTCTTTTTCAGGATCTCAGCATCCCCGGGCTGCCAGTCGATGTGGATGCCCTGCTGTTCAAAATACCGTTCCATATAGGCGGGGTATTTGCCGCGGGTCATCACATCCAGATAGAACCAGTTGGAATACTGGTCATCCAGGATCATCTGCATCACATCATCCGGTTTGCAGGTGGCAGGATAGGTGGTGAAGCGGGCGATCATGCCGCCGATCTTGCTGCCGGGCAGGATCTCGTGCCCCTGCTGGATGGTCAGCGCATTGGCAATGAACTGATGGTGCAGGCACTGGAAGATCGCGTTCTGATAGTCCTCTTCCTGATCTTCGATCAGGCACACACCGTTGTAGGGATTGAACTTGCCGGCATTGAACTCATTGAAGGGCAGCCAGTAATCCACCCGGTCACCCAGACGCTCGAACAGGGTGCGGGTGTAGCGCACATAACACTCCACCGTCTTGCGGCTCTTCCAGCCGCCGTACTCTGTTACCAGATGCAGCGGGATATTGTAGTGCAGGATGGTAGCGAACACCTTGATGCCATGGGCGTGGCAGGCATCAAACAGATCCATATAAAACTTCAGACCTGCCTCGTTGGGTTGCGCATCATCGCCATTGGGGAAGATGCGTGCCCAGCAGATGGAGGTGCGCAACACCTTGATGCCCAACTCTGCAAACAATTCCAGATCTTCCTGCCAGCGGTTATAAAAATCGATACCATGACGGAACGGATAATGCTCCAGATCCTCAAGGTCTGCAAGAGCAGCCTTGAATTTTTCATCGTTCATGCGGCGGTTGGATTTTTGGGCGCGCTCTTCCTTCGTCCAATTGGGGTCGAAATACCGCAGATCCTGCGTATCCAGCCCTTTGCCGTCCTGTAAAAACGCACCTTCCGCCTGAGAGGATGCCATGGCACCGCCCCAGAGAAAGTCTTTGGGAAAACCTGTTTTCATCATGATACGCTCCTCTCTTACTGTTCCTTCTTGTTCATCACAAAGGAGATCACAAAGCTGGACACCCATGCGATTGCCATAACGATCAGCAACTTAAAGAAGTTGTTGCCGCCATCCACATAGGTGGCGATACTGGTGATACCGGGCATAGAGAACGCATAGGTCACAACCCCCATCAGCATGGCGCTGGCACCGGCAATGGCACCGCCTGCCATGGCAGCATACAGAGGCTTCTTTTCCGGCAGCGCAATACCGTACAGGGCAGGCTCGGTAATGCCGAGGATGCAGACCAGACCGGTAGAAACAGCGGCAGAACGCTGCTCACTGGGCTTCTGCTTGAGCGCCCATGCCAGAACAGCACCGGAAACAGCCAGATTGGAATAGAAGAAGTTGGGCAACATATAGTCATGACCCAGAACTTCCAGATTCTGCAGCTCTACGGCAGACCAGCCCTTGATTCCAAAGATAATGGTAAGGGGAATGATGCCGCAGAACAGCGCACCTGCAAACGGACCGGCGTGGGTGAACAGCCATGCAAAGCCGCTGGTCATGCCCTTGGCGATCCAGTTGCCCAGAGGGGCAGCAAAACCCAGGAACAGCGGTGCAGAGATCAGGAAAGACAGCGCACCGGAAAAGACGATACGCAGATTTTTGGGCATATGTTTGTCGATGAGATGGAAAATGATGGAGAAGATCCACACCGACAGAATGACCGGGAAGATAGAGCCTTTGTAGTTGTAGGCGGGGATATTGATGGGGCCAAAGGCATAACCGGTGATGCCTTCTTTTGGCGAGAGGAAGGTGGAGTACATCAGGATACCGGCAGTCATGATGCCGAAGATCTCCTTGACCTTGAACCGCTTTGCTGCTGCGTAGCCGATGATGAACGGCATAAAGTAGAAAGGCGCATCGCCCACAGCGTTGAGCACAGTGATGATATCCGACTTGGACGATACCAGACCGATCGCAGTGAGCAGGGAGACGATACCCTTGATCATGCCGCCTGCCACGATGGCATACAGACCGGGCGTCACACAGGATGCCAGTGTGTTCAGCCCCCGGGTGATGATGTTCGGCTTTTTCTCCGGCACATCATCCGTGGCAGGCTCTGCCTCCACAGTACCGCCTGCAGCCACACCGGACACTGCAAGGAACTCCTCGTACACTTCCGGCACGGTCGTGCCGATGACGCACTGGATCTGGCCGCTGGACTCCACGACCTTCAGGATGCCGCTGACTTTACTTAATTTATCCATGTCCACTGCGTCACGGTTGACCGGAACGATGCGCAGACGAGTGATGCAGTGAAATACGTTCTTGATATTTTTGCTTCCGCCGACAGCGTCCAGAATTTCTGTACAAAGCTGCGTATATTCAGATTTCGTTGTACTCATGAAAAGTCCTCCTTGTGCGGGGCACCGCAGTTTTATTCTGGCTGCTGTCGCTTGGATGTTCCCAATGCGTGCAGCCTACATTCGTTCTTTCTCTTGCCGGCATCCTTATCATACCGGATTTCGACAAAGTTTTCAATTTCCACAAAAAAGGACTTCACTTACCAAACTTAACATGATATGCTTGCTTTGAGGTGATACCATGACCAATCAACAGCTGGAAACATTTCTATTTCAGTACACCGAATCGGAGCAGCGGCATCTCCGCGAACAGCCACCGCAGCTTTCGCCCCGCTATCGCAATATCCCCAAAGTGGTCTATAACGGGCGGGAGATGTACCAGTTCAATTTCGGAAGCCTTTTGAAAAATCGTTCGGTCTGTGTCAACAAGGAATCCCGTTTTACCGTCATTCCAGAGCATATCCACTCGGTGATTGAATTTTTGTATGTGTATTCCGGACACTGCACTCAGATAATCAACAGTCAGAGCATACAGATGGCGCAAGGCGATATCTGTATGCTGGATACTCATGTCCCCCACAGCATCCAGCCCCTGGGCAAAAACGATATCGTCATTACGATTGAAATGAAAAAGGAATATCTGACGCAGGGCTTTTTGCAGCGGCTGGGCAACAACGGTATCATCAACGGTTTTTTGATCAACGCCCTCTCTTCGGATGCCGCGCATGACCAATATTTGCTGTTCCACAATCGGGAAGAAACTCCAATCCATTCTGTTATTCAAAGCATCCTGTGTGAGTATTACGACCCACAGATTTGCAGCGATAAAATGATCGATGCCTATATGATCGTGCTGTTCTGCGAAATTCTTCGACAGTACCGCAGTCAGAGCTTTTCTCCAAAGGCCAAAAGCCAGTGGAAGATAGTGGATATTCTGGATTATCTGGAAGCAAACTATCTGACCGTCACCTTGCAGAGCACTGCCGATCACTTCGGCTTCCATCCCAATTATCTCAGTGCTTTCATCAAAAAGGAAACCGGGCGCACCTTCAAAGAACTGGTCATCCTGCAAAAAATGTGTCAGGCCTGTTTTTATCTGACGAATACAGATTTCCCTATCTACGAGATCGCACAGAAGGTCGGCTACGATAATCTTGGTTTTTTCTACCGGAAGTTCACTGAACTTTATCATATGACGCCACAGGAATTCCGAGAGAGAAAATCTTACACATAAAATTGGACATATATTGAGAAAAGCCAGCAAAAACCTGTAAGGTCCTTGCCAGCTTTTCGTGATTTTTAATCTTCTAGCCCATGGCTCCCGGCCACATTCTTCAAATATTCCTCCGGGTCACCATTCAAAATTAAGTCCGCATAGCCTAGCGGGTCATTATAGATAAGGTAGTCCAGTTCCGTCTGCTGCGCCATGGTCACATCCAACGCACCCTCGACCCCGGTGCAATCAATGGAGATCATTCTCCCATCCCGGAGCAGCAGCTCCACACAGCCGGTGTCCATGTTGAATTTGCAGGTTCTTTCATTGTATTTCATGTTCGTGTCCCTTCTGCCTTACGGCACCTTCACAGTTGTGACTTTTGTGATACGGTTTTTTTGATGCTGATCGCACGCAAAACGAAGTTTTGGGTGCCTACCGCATTGAGAGCCGGTATCGGCTCTCAACAGCCAAGTCATCCTCTGCAAAGAGGATGGCTATAAGGTTTTGGACACACAGCCGTTTGAAATGAGCCAGAGCTTGTCGGGGCGAGGCCCCTCCATCTTGCTTGCGCAAGACCGCTCTGCCGCTTAAAAGCCCCACTGGGGCTTTCATTGCTGCGCAACCGCGGCATTCTGCTT
>CAKTFD010000086.1 GCA_934553285.1 uncultured Faecalibacterium sp.
ACTGCCCGTGACGAAAAGCTGCTGGATATGGACGGCTACGATTGCGTGGCGGTGGTGGTAAACCAGACCTTCAACTCGGACGGGATGCTGTTCGAGTACACCCAGTCCCGGCATCAGCCGGACTATTTCTGTTTTCAGGACATTGCCACCCGAAAGAAAAACTAAAGGCGATGTGCTTCGCTATAAAGCACATCGCCCAAACTCAACTCATGCAATTTTTCATATCTACCGTCTGCCGCAAAGAGCAGATGATATTTTTCTAATCCTCTAACCCATGGCTCCCAGCCACATTCTTCAAATATTCCTTCGGATCGCCATTCAGAATCAAATCCGCATAGCCCAGCGGATCATTGTAGATGAGATAGTCCAGCTCTGCCCTCTGCGCCATGGTTACATCCAGTGCGTCTTCAATCCCGGTGCAGTCGATGGAGATCATTCTCCCATCCCGGAGCAGCAGCTCCACGCAGCCGGTATCCATGTTGAAATGGCAAGCTCTTGCATCATACTTCATGTTCGTGTCCTTTCTGCCTTACGGCACCTTTACAGTTGTGACCTTTGTGACGCGGTCTTTTTTCTGATAAGGTTTCGGACACACAGCCGTCAGGGAAGAGCCCTTGTTTTCGTTTCCAAAGAAAACAAAAAATCCGAACCCTTCTCCTATCGAGAAAAGGTTCGGATTTTCATTGTTTGGTGCGATGGAAGGGACTCGAACCCCCGGCCTACTGATTCGTAGTCAGTCACTCTATCCAGCTGAGCTACCAACGCATACGTTCCGTTCGGAACATGATGTATTTTATCACGAAGAGGCGGGTTTGTCAACAGATTTTTTAAATTATTTTTTCATTTCTTGAAAAAGAACGTCTTTTCTTTGATTTTTGCACGCAGCACATCCCTTTTGCGGGCGAGAAGCGCCCGCCGGATGGTGCGCGGTGCGGCGGCAGTACAAAAGCTCCTCTGTTTTTGCGCGCTTTGGCTGCGTGCGCAGCTGTCAACGGTCATTCTATGCTCTGGAAAAAGGCCGGGGTGCCGTTTTTCCGACCGGGCGTGATCCGCCGGGTGCGGGCAGGGTCAGTCCTCCTGCGCCAGCTGCCGGGCGATCTTTACACCGGTGGGGGTGGCGGCAAGGCCGCCCTGGCCGGTCTCCCGCAGGTCTGGAGAGAGCAGGCTGCCCACGCGGCCCATGGCATCGATGACCTCATCGCAGGGGATGGCGTAGTCCACCCCGGCCAGCGCCATATTGGCGCAGGAAACTGCGTTCACCGCGCCTACCACGTTGCGCTTGATGCAGGGCACCTCCACCAGGCCCGCCACGGGGTCGCACACAAGGCCCAGCAGGTTGCCCAGCGCCATGGCGGCGGCAGCGGCGCACTGCTCCGGCGTGCCGCCTTTCAGGCTGCACAAAGCGGCAGCGGCCATGGCGCTGGCGGCACCTACCTCGGCCTGACAGCCGCCCTCGGCACCGGCAAGGGTGGCGCGGGCGGCGATGACCTGCCCGAAGCCTGCCGCCACATACAGCGCATCGCAGACGGCATCCTCGTCCGCTTGGCCGGTGCGGGCCAGCGGCAGCAGCACCGCCGGCAGAACGCCGCAGCTGCCTGCGGTGGGCGCTGCTACGATGCGCTTCATGCAGGCGTTGCACTCGGCAGTTTTCAGGGCTTCCGCCGTGACGGCGGCCAGATAATCATCCCCCAGCAGGCGGCCTTCGGCCCAGGCCTGCTCCACCTTGGCTGCATCGCCGCCGGACAGGCCGCTGCGGCTGCGCTGCGCGGGGTCGTATTCCTGGCTGGTGGCCTGCATCACCTGCCACAGGTGCCGCATGGCGGCGCGGCTGTGGGCTTCGGTCAGGCGGCTTTCTTGCAGGTCGCTGCGCAGCACAGCCTCGGCCAGAGAGATGTTCTGGCTGTGGGCTGCGGCCAGCATCTCTTCACAGGACAAAAATGCCATGGCTCAATCCTCCGTTTCTTCCGGCTCGTCCACATTCAGGCAGGTCACCTTGAGCAGGCCCGGCATCACAGCCAGCTGCTGCTCCAGCGTGCGGGGAATGTGGGAGTCGCACTCCAGCACCATCACCGCATAGCGGCCCGCTGCTGCACGGAACACCTGCATGGATGCGATATTGATGCGCCGCAGCGCCAGCGACATGGTCACCTCTGCGATGCAGCCGGGGGTATCCTCGTTATGGATGATAAGGGTGTTGCTCTCGCCGCCAAAATCCGCCGGGACGCCATCGATCTCGGTCACGCGGATGCGTCCGCCGCCCACCGAGGCCGCCTTGAGCGAGAGCTGCCGCCCGGTGCGGCTGGTCAGGGTGAGCACTGCGGTGTTGGGGTGGGCGGAGCGCAGCTCCACCGGATGGATGCTGAACTGCATCCCCTGCTGCGCGGCCAGCGCAAAACTGTCCGGCAGGCGGGGGTCGTCTGGCCGCAGGCCCAGCAGCCCCGCTACCAGTGCACGGTCGGTGCCGTGGCCCTTGCCGGTGGTGGCAAAACTGCCATACAGGCCGATCTCTGCCCGCGCAGGCACCTCGCCCAGGAGCTTCTGGGCGGTATAGCCGATCTTTGCGGCACCGGCAGTATGGCTGGAGGAAGGCCCGATCATCACCGGGCCGAGAACATCGAATAATCGCATGGGGGACAGCCTTCCTTTCCTGAGGGTTTTCCCACTTTGTACGGCAGCATCTGCCGCAAAACGCGCTTTTTTGTGATAGAAATGGTCAAAAAATGCCTGTTCGGCATATTTTTATCAACTTTATTATACCGCTTTTGCCCTACTTGTGCTATAATAACTTTACTAATGTTTGAAAAAGGTTCCCCAAAAGGCTTCCGGGCTGCTGCACTGCAGCGCCGTATGCCCCACAGCGGGAACACACGGAGGGTAGATCCTATGAAACTGGTAAGCGTGGAAACTCCTGAAAAGAGTGTCTGCAAGATGACCTTCAGCGCTACGGCTGAGGAACTGGAAACCGCCTCCAATGCGGTCTATGAGCGCACCCGCGCTACGTACACGATCAAGGGCTTCCAGAAGGGCGAAGCTGACCGCGCACAGATCGAGGCAGACCGCGGCGAACACACCTTCTGGTACGATGCCATCAACGACCTGATGGATCAGGATGTGCCTGCTTTGTACGAAGCTGCTCTGAAAGAACACGGCTTTGAGCCGGTGGACGAGCCGACCTACGACCTGGTGAGCGTGAAAAAGGACGAGGGCTTTGTGGCTACCGCCACCGTTGCCCTGCAGCCTGTGCTGGACCTGACCCAGACCACCGGCTTCAAGGCCGAATGCGTTACCCCGGAAGTGACCGAGAAGGAGATCGACGCGGTGCTGGAGCGCCGCCGCAACTCTGCCGCAGAGCTGGTGCCTCATAAAGGCCCCGCTGTAAAGGGCAATGTGGTCCATATGGACTTTGAGGGCCTGCTGGACGGCGTGCCTTTTGCAGGCGGCACCGCACAGAACCAGTCGGTACAGCTGGGCAGCGGCCGCATGATCCCCGGGTTTGAGGACGGCATCCTGGGCCACAAGGCAGGGGACGAGTTCGAGATTCATGTCACCTTCCCCAAAAACTACCACAACAAGGAGCTGGCCGGCAAGCCCACCGTGTTCAAGATCAAGCTGCACGATGTGTGCGTGCGTCAGCTGCCCGCTTTGAACAGCGATTTTGCCAAGAAGATGGGCAAGGAGACCATGGAAGAGTACCGCGCTTTTGTGAAAAAGCAGCTGTACGATGGCCGCCATGGCGGTGCGCTGAACCGCGCCAAGGATATGATCCTGGGCCAGCTGGCAGATGCCGCTGAGGGCGAGATCCCCAGTGTGCTGGTGGAAACTGCTTACCAGCAGCAGATGCAGACCATCCAGCAGCAGCTGCAGATGCAGCACATGAGCCTGAACACCTATCTGAGCCAGATCCACGAGACCCGCGAGAGCTTTACCGCCAAGGTACATTCTGCTGCGGAGAAGAACACCCGCGCCCGCATGGCACTGCTGCAGATCGCACAGCAGGAGAACCTGCTGCCCACCGACGAGGAGATCGACAAGCAGCTGGCTGAGCGCGCCGAGCGCACCAAAAAGACGCTGGAAGAGATCAAGGCCAGCACCGACATCCCCGCCATCCGCCGCAACGAAGGCATCCGCAGGGCTGCCGACTGGGTCATTGACCACTCCACCATCGAGGATAAGATCGAGAGCAAGTAAGCCTATGATACAAAAAACAGCCAAACCTGCGGGTTTGGCTGTTTTTTTGTTATAGATCATGAGAATTGCAGCAGGATCTCGTCCAGATTTTTCCCGATCACCTCCATGGTGCGGAAAAACGCCTCCCGGGTGGAGGCATCGGTATTCTCCAGCAGGCAGGCAAAAAAGCGCTCCTGCACTTCGCGCCCCCGCACGATGACCTGCTGCGCCTTTTCGGTGCACAGCAGCTGGGTCTTGCGGCGGTCGCCCGCCACGGCGCGGCGCTCCAGATATCCCTCCTGCACCAGACGATCCACATTGACCGACACAAGGTTCGCTTTGATCTTGCGGATCTCCACGATATCCCGGGCGGTAGTGCATTCCGGGTTGTTGGCCAGGAACATCAGGATATCAAAGGCGGTCTGGGGCAGTTTTAACTCCTGACACAGCGGCTTGCACATGGCGTTGTAGGCCTGCGCGGCCTTAAAGGTGATCTCGATGGTAGGGTTCATGCGGCGCTCCTTTTGTTCTTATATAGATAGTTCATTTTTGAAGCATTATAGTGCAGATGAGGGGAGATGTCAAGAGAAAAAGGGTCCTGAAAAGCCCGCAGGCTTTTCAGGACCCTAAAATCAAACTATTTTTTCAGAACACCGCCACAGCAACCAGGCGCACCAGCAAAGCGCACAGCCACGCCACAAGGCACTGGTTCACCACCATGATGGTTGCCCACTTGCTGCCCAGCTCCCGCTTGACGGATGCCACCGCCGCGATGCAGGGGGTGTACAGCAGGCAGAACACCAGCAGGGGCGCCGCCTGCGCCGGGGTAAGGGCCGCCGTGAGGGCGGCGGTAGAGCCGAACAGGATGAGCAGCGAGGATACTACGCTCTCCTTGGCCATAAAGCCGGTGATGAGGGCGGTGGAGATGCGCCAGTCCGCAAAGCCCAGCGGGGCAAACAGCGGGGCGATATCGCCTGCGATGCGGGCCAGGATGCTGGCCTGGGGGTCAGCGGTCAGCCGCAGCTGCAGGTCGAAGTTCTGCAAAAACCAGATGACGATGGTGGCCGCAAAGATGACCGTAAAGGCCTTCTGCAAAAAGTCCCGCGCCTTTTCCCACAGCAGCTGCGCCACGTTTTTCAGCCCCGGCAGGCGGTAGTTGGGCAGCTCCATAACAAAGGGCACAGCCTCGCCCTTGAACACGGTGCTCTTGAGCAGCAGCGCTGCCAGCACCCCCACCACGATGCCGGTAAAGTACAGCAGCACCATTACAAGGCCCGCGTACCGCGGGAAGAACGCCGCTGCAAACAGGCTGTAGATAGGCAGCTTTGCCGAGCAGCTCATAAACGGGGTGAGCAGGATGGTCATTTTGCGGTCGCGCTCCGAGGGCAGGGTGCGGCTGGCCATAACGCCGGGCACCGTACAGCCAAAGCCGATCAGCATAGGCACGATGCTGCGCCCGGACAGACCGATGCGGCGCAGCAGCTTATCCATCACAAAGGCGACACGCGCCATGTAGCCGGTATCCTCCAGCATGGAGAGGAAGAAGAACAGCACCACGATGATGGGCAAAAAGCTCAGCACGCTGCCCACGCCGGTAAAGATGCCATCGATGACCAGCGAGTGCACCGCCGCATTGACGTTCCAGCTGGTAAGAGCGGCATCCACAAGGCCGGTCAGGGCATCGATGCCCATTTCCATCAGGTTCTGGAAAAACAGGCCGATCACATTGAAGGTGAGGAAGAACACCAGCCCCATGATGGCGATAAAGGCCGGGATGGCGGTGTATTTGCCGGTGAGGAATTTATCAATGCGGTTGGAGCGCAGCTGCTCCTTACTTTCGTGAGGCTTGACCACCGTCTGCGCCACCAGCGCCTGGATAAAGGCAAAGCGCATATCCGCAATGGCGGCGGCACGGTCCAGCCCGCGCTCCTGCTCCATCTGCAGGATGATGTGTTCGATCATCTCTTTTTCGTTGGGGTCCAGCTTGAGTGCTTCCTCGATGCGGGGGTCGCCCTCCACCAGCTTGGTGGCGGCAAACCGCACCGGGATGCCCGCTGCCTTGGCGTGGTCCTCGATAAGATGCTGGATGCCGTGGATGCAGCGGTGCACCGCGCCGCCGTGGTCATCCTCGCTGCAAAAATCCATCCGGCCCGGGCGCTCCTGATACTTTGCCACATGGACGGCATGGTCCACCAGCTCGTCCACGCCCTCGTTTTTGGCGGCAGAGATGGGGATGACCGGGATGCCCAGCATGGCTTCCATCTTGTTGATGCGCACCGTGCCGCCGTTGCCCCGCATCTCGTCCATCATGTTCAGCGCCAGCACCATGGGGATATCCAGCTCCATCAGCTGCATGGTCAGGTAGAGGTTGCGCTCGATGTTGGTGGCATCCACGATATTGATGATGCCGGTGGGCTTTTCGCCGATGATGAACTGCCGGGTCACGATCTCCTCGCTGGAATAGGGCGACATGGAGTAGATGCCCGGCAGGTCGGTGACCTCGGTCTCCGGGTGGCCCTTGATGGCACCGCTCTTGCGGTCCACCGTAACGCCCGGGAAGTTGCCCACATGCTGATTAGAGCCGGTGAGCTGGTTGAACAGGGTGGTCTTGCCGCAGTTCTGGTTGCCTGCCAGCGCAAAGGTAAGGGCCGTGCCCTCCGGCAGGGGATGCTCACCCTCCTTGGTATGGTACTTGCCGCCCTCGCCAAGGCCCGGATGATCCACCATCTTATCTTCCACCGGGATATGTACCGCCGGGGCATGCTTTGTGGGGGTGATGTCGATCTGTGCGGCATCGTCCAGCCGGAGGGTCAGCTCGTAGCCGTGGATGCGCAGCTCCATGGGGTCGCCCATGGGTGCCAGCTTGACCAGGGTGACCTCCGCCCCCGGGATAAGCCCCATATCCAGAAAATGCTGCCGCAGTGCACCGGCGCCGCCCACTGTATCCACAATGGCGCTTTCGCCGATCTGTAACTCTTTTAACGTCATATATCTGACCTTCTTTTTTTCCAATTGACTGCATCGGCGTGTTAGTCGATGTTAACAAGTGTAGTATAGGCTAACTCTTTAAAGATGTCAATAGAAAAATAGGCACAAACTCCCTCAGTCAAAGCCTGGCGGCTTTGCCAGCTCCCTCGGGGAGGGAGCCTCTGGCGATGCGGGCAAGTTTTCGTTTTTGCCAAAGGCCCCATCTCTGAGGGGGCTGGCGCGGCGGCAGCCGCGACTGGGGGAGTTCAGCCGCCCCCCTTGGGGGAGGTGGCATCGCGCAGCGATGACAGAGGGGGTAGGCAGCAAAAAAGCACCGCACACGCCCCGGCGGGGATGTGCGGTGCTCTGTTTTGCAGTTTACTTTACGGTATGGTAGCCATCGGGGTTGTTCTTCTGCCAGTTCCAGCTGTCAGCACACATCTCCTCGATGCCGTACTCGGCTACCCAGCCCAGCTCATTCTTGGCCTTGGTGGGGTCGGCGTAGCACTCGGCGATATCGCCGGGGCGGCGGGCCTCGATCACGTAGGGGATCTCCTTGCCGCAGGCCTTGGAGAAGGCGTGGATGACATCCAGCACGCTGTAGCCCTTACCGGTGCCCAGGTTGCAGATGAACAGGCCGCAGCCCGTTTCCAGCTTACGGATGGCGCACACATGGCCGCGGGCCAGATCCACTACGTGGATGTAGTCGCGCACGCCGGTGCCGTCCGGGGTGGGGTAGTCGTTGCCAAAGACATGGACCTTTTCCAGCTTGCCCACAGCCACCTTGGCGATGTAGGGCATGAGGTTATTGGGGATGCCGTTGGGATCCTCGCCGATGAGGCCGCTCTTGTGGGCACCGATGGGGTTGAAGTAGCGCAGCAGCGCCACATTCAGGCTGGGATCTGCCTTGCAGACATCCTGCAGGATGCGCTCGGTAAAGGCCTTGGTGGTGCCGTAGGGGTTGGTGGTAGCACCCACGGGGAAGTCCTCGGTGATGGGCACACTGGCGGGGTCGCCGTAAACGGTAGCAGAGGAACTGAACACAAAGTTGTGGCAGTTATGGCGGCGCATCACATCCAGGATGACCAGGGTGCAGTTGAGGTTATTGTAATAGTATTCGATCGGCTTGGACACGCTCTCGCCCACAGCCTTGTAAGCTGCGAACTGGATCACAGCGCTGATATCCGGGCACTCGGAGAAGATCTTTTCCACATCCTCGTGGCGGGTCATATCGGCCTTGTAGAAGCGGAAGTCCTTGCCGGTGATCTGCTTTACACGATCCAGTACCACCGGGGAAGCGTTGTAGTAATTATCTGCGACCACGATATCGTAGCCAGCGTTCAGCAGTTCGATGCAGGTGTGGCTGCCGATGTAACCAGCACCGCCGGAAACCAAAATTGCCATAGCCCAGTACCTCTCTCACGAATCATTTATAACATTGCTGCCAGGTGCATCCCGGCCTGCCTAAAGGATACCTCTTTTTGCGCTGTTCTGCAAGAGGCGCATTATTTATTTGGATGTATCTTTGTTGCACTTTTTAAACATACACTTTTGATTGAAAGAGATTTTTTGCATCTTACACATGGAGAGAATGCGCCATTTGTGCAAAACAGAAAATTAGAGCGGGAACTCCCTCAGTCAAAGCCTGACGGCTTTGCCAGCTCCCTCGGAGAGGGAGCCTCTGGCGCGCCCGCAAACTTTGCACTTTAGCTAGAAACTGTACCGCCATGCCAAAGGCCCCATCTTAGAGGGGGCTGGCATCGAGCACAGCGAGATGACTGGGGGAGTTCTCCTGCCACGCAAAAAACGCCTGCCGGAGCAGACGTTTTTGCCTGGTGCATCATTTTTTAAAGTTTTCCGCACTGTTTGCCGGTAAAGAACCGCAAAGTAGTGGTGGCGCGGAACACCTTGCCTGCCCGCAGCACAGTGGAGGGGAACTCCGGGTGGGAGGGGCTGCAGGGGAAGTGCTGGGTCTCCAGTGCAAAGCCGCCGTATTTCTGCATGGGCTGGCCGCCCTTGCCCGGGGTGGGGCAGTTCTGCAAAAAATTGCCGGTATACAGCTGGATGCCCGGCTGGGTGGTGTACAGCTTCATGCTGATGCCGGTCTTATCGCTGGTAGCCCAGGCGCAGAT
>CAKTFD010000087.1 GCA_934553285.1 uncultured Faecalibacterium sp.
GGCTGTGAAGAGAAGAGTAGGCCTTCGCATTGATCCTTACCAGAGAGCCCGGGCGGTGGAAAAGGGCAGGAAACAGGGAGCTGAAAATGGTCTCGGAGCCGTGTGGACGAGGCGCAGGAGCGCTAAGCCCGCAACGGGATGCGCCCGTTACAGCGTCCGGCTGTAAGCAGCATCTGCTGCCGCAGCATCGAGGCTGTGTCCGTAAGGGCGCAGTGAACCAAGGTGGTACCACGGAAGTATGTTTATGCCTCCGTCCTTGCAGAGCATCGGCTCGTAAGGACGGAGGCATTTTTTCGTGCATCCGTTCAAGGCCGCGCACGGAATGGTGCCGTGCGGGCCGCTGTACGATATTGATAGCAAATAGAGAGGGAAAAAACTATGATTACTCGTCGCGATTTTCTGAAAGTTTCCGGTGTGGCAGCCGCAGCCGCTGCCCTGACTGCCTGCGGTGGTTCTTCTTCCACTTCTGCTTCTGCCTCCGGCAGCGCTGCATCTTCCGCTGCAGCCAAGCTGGATAAGATCAAGGTGGCTGTGCCCAACGATACCACCAACGAGGCCCGCGCCCTGACCCTGCTGGAGAAGAACGGCTTCTTTAAGCTGAAAGCAGATGCAGGCCTGACCGCCACCAAGAACGATATTGAGGAAAACCCCCTGAACGTCACTGTGGACGAGGTGGAGGCCGCACAGGTGCCCAACGTCCTGCAGGATGAGGACTACGCCGTTATCAACTCCAACTACGCCATCTCCGCAGGCCTGGACCCCATGACCGATGCACTGGCCATGGAGGATGGCTCCTCTGCCTACGTCAACATCCTGGTGTGCAAGGACGGCAACCAGGATGAGCCGAAGATCAAGGCCCTGGCCGCTGCCCTGCAGAGCCAGAAGGTGAAGGACTTCATGGATGAGACCTACAAGGGCGCTGTGGTGTCCGTTGTGGAGAACCCCACCGACGGTTACGATGCATCGGTGGATTACGATGCCCTGAACGGCCAGACCGTGAGCTGCGCAGCCACCCCGGCTCCCCACTGCGAGGTGCTGGAGGTGTGCAAGGAGATCCTTGCTGCCAAGGGTATCACCCTGGATATCCAGGAGTACGATGACTACGTGATCCCCAACCAGATCGTTGAGGATGGTCAGGTAGATACCAACTACTTCCAGCATCAGCCGTATCTGGACAATTTCAACGCCGAAAAGGGTACCCACCTGGTAACGGTTGCCGGCATTCACGTAGAGCCTATGGGCATCTACGGCGGCAAGCAGGACAGCCTGGCACCCATCGAGGGATAAGCTAAAAGGAGCAATTTCTGTGATCGAGATCAAGTACCTTTCCAAGACCTTCCAGATGAAGGACGGCGCGGTGAAAGCGCTGCAGAACATCAACCTCACCATCCCCGATGGTTCCATCTATGGCATCATCGGCATGTCCGGTGCGGGCAAATCCACGCTGGTGCGCTGCATCAACCTGTTGGAGCGCCCCACCGGCGGCAGCGTGATCATTGATGGCGTGGCTATGGAGACCTTATCTCCGGCCTCGCTGCGCCAGCGCCGCCGGGAGATCACCATGATCTTCCAGCAGTTCAACCTGCTCATGCAGCGCACCTGCCTGAAAAATATCTGCTTCCCCATGGAGCTGGCAGGCGTAAAGAAGGCCGAGGCGGAAAAGCGCGCCATGGAGCTGCTGGAGATGGTGGGCCTGCCCGATAAGGCAAACGCCTACCCGGCACAGCTTTCCGGCGGCCAGAAGCAGCGCATTGCCATTGCCCGTGCGCTGGCCACCAACCCCAAGGTGCTGCTGTGCGACGAGGCTACCAGTGCGCTGGATCCCAACACCACCCACTCCATCCTGACCCTTATCAAGGATATCAACCGGAAGCTGGGCATCACGGTGGTGGTCATCACCCATCAGATGAGCGTGGTGGAGGAGATCTGCGACAGCGTGGCCATCCTGGACGGCGGTGTGGTCGTGGAACAAGGCTCGGTACAGGAGATCTTTGCAAATCCCAAAACGGCGGCCGCCAAGCGTCTGGTGGCCCCCAACGGCGGCAGCGCAGCGCGGGATCTTTCCTGCTTTGCGCCGGACGACCATGTGGTGCGCGTTACCTTTAATGGTTCTTCCGCCGCAAAACCGCTGGTGGCAAGCCTTGCCGCCGAAAAAGGCATTCTGGTGTCGGTGCTCAGCGCCGATACCCGTGATCTGAGCGGCCAGTGCTACGGCTCCATGCTGCTCAAGCTGCCTGCCGACCTTGCCCTTGCGCAGGAGGCAGCAGCCTATATGCGTGCGCAGCCCGGTGTAACGGTTGAGGAGGTGATCGGCTGATGAATATTGCGGATTATGGTTTCGCCATCTGGGAGACCTTTTACGTAACGGTGCTCTCCACCGCCTTTGCGCTGGTGCTGGGCCTGCCGCTGGGTGTGCTGCTGGTGGCCGGCGATAAGGACGGCATCCTGCCGCTGCCCGGCTGGCTGATGCACCTGATCAACATCGTTATCAACATCCTGCGCAGTGTGCCCTTCCTCATCCTGATGATCTGCGTGTTCCCGCTCACCCGCGCCATCGTGGGTACCACGGTGGGCACCAAAGCCACCATCGTTCCGCTGGTGGTAGCGGCCTTCCCCTTTGTGGCGCGTCTGGTGGAAACAAGCCTGCGCGAGCTGGACGAGGGCGTGGTGGAAGCAGCCCAGAGCATGGGTGCCACCCCCTTCCAGATCATCACCAAGGTCATGATCCCGGAGTGTCTGCCCGGCCTGATCTCCAGCATGACCACCGCCCTGACCACCATCCTGGGCTACTCCGCCATGTCCGGCGTCATCGGCGGCGGCGGTCTGGGTAAGATCGCACTGTCCTACGGGTACTACCGCTACCAGACCAATATCATGATCGTCTGCGTGGTACTGCTGGTGCTGATGGTGCAGGCGTTCCAGTCTGTGGGCACCTTCTGGGCGACCAGAAGTGATAAGCGCCTGCGGAAATAAAAACTTTGATCCATCCGATTCCCCGCCGGAGGTGCTGCCTCCTGCGGGGAATCGTACTTCATGACAAAAACCAGCAAAGGAGTATGTTGTAGTATGAATCGTGATACCATCTGTGTGCAGGGCGGCTATACCCCCGGCAACGGCGAACCCCGTCAGATCCCCATCATCCAGTCCACCACCTTTAAGTACGCCACCAGTGAGGACATGGGCAAGCTGTTTGACCTGGAAGCGGACGGCTACTTCTATTCCCGCCTGCAGAACCCCACCTGCGATATGGTGGCTAAAAAGATCTGCGAGCTGGAAGGCGGCACCGCTGCCATGCTTACCTCCAGCGGGCAGGCTGCAAACTTCTTTGCGCTGTTCAACATCTGCGAGGCAGGGGACCACATCGTGGCCTCCAGCACCATCTACGGCGGCACCTTTAATCTCATCTCGGTCACCATGGCCAAAATGGGCATCACCGCCACCTTTGTGGACCCGCTGTGCAGCGAGGAGGAGCTGGATGCTGCCTTCCGGCCCAACACCAAACTGGTATTCGGTGAGACCATCGCAAACCCGGCCCTCACCGTGCTGGATATCGAAAAATTTGCCCACGCCGCCCACGCCCATGGTGTGCCGCTGATCGTGGATAACACCTTCCCGACCCCGGTCAACTGCCGCCCCTTTGAATGGGGTGCGGACATCGTGACCCACTCCACCACCAAGTACATGGATGGCCATGGCGCGGTGCTGGGCGGCGCCATCGTGGACAGCGGCCGGTTCGACTGGATGGCCCATGCCGAAAAATTCCCCGGTCTGTGCACCCCGGACGACAGCTACCACGGCATCACCTATGCCGAGCGCTTTGGCCGGGAGGGGGCCTTTATCACCAAGGCGACTGCACAGCTGATGCGGGACTTCGGCTCCATGCAGTCCCCCATGAACGCCTATATGCTGAACCTCGGGCTGGAAAGCCTGCATGTCCGGATGCAGCGCCATTGCGCCAACGGCATGGCAGTGGCACAGTTTTTGGAAAACCACCCCAAGGTGGCTTACGTGAACTACTGCGGCCTGGAAAGCAGCCCCTACCACGCCCTGGCCCAAAAGTACCTGCCAAACGGCAGCTGCGGCGTGGTCAGCTTTGGTCTGGCCGGTGGCCGCGAGGCTGCCAGCACCTTTATGAAGGCGCTGAAGCTGGCCGCCATCGAGACCCATGTGGCAGATGCCCGCACCTGCTGCCTGAACCCGGCTTCCAGCACCCACCGCCAGATGAACGATGCGCAGCTGGCTGCTGCCGGTGTGCCCGCCGAGCTGGTGCGCATGAGCTGCGGCCTGGAATCCGGCGAGGATCTTATCGCCGATATCGCACAGGCACTGGAAAAGGTCTGATATGGGCGGGCCGGCTATAGCAGTCTGCGTTTTTATGGCAATTCAACTTTTTGATGCAACAGTGTTGAATTGTATGGCGCAATAGGCTGCTTTGGCAGCCACTGTTTTTAAAAATTGCGATAACAGTAAACGCATCTGCAACAAATGGATATGGCAAAGCGAACGCGGAGCCATTTTGAATCGTCTAGCAAAGGAGCGACCATTCTATGCCGCTGATCATCCCCAAGACCCTGCCCGCATTCGATGCCCTGTACGAAGAAAACGTCTTTGTCATGCACCGGGAGCGGGCGCTGGCACAGCATATCCGCCCGCTGGAGATCCTGATATTGAACCTGATGCCCACCAAGATCGCCACCGAGACCCAGATCGCCCGGCTGCTGGCAAACACCCCCTTGCAGGTGCACATGACCCTGCTGCAGACCGCCAGCCACGCCGCCACCCATGTGTCGGCAGCCCATCTGGAGGCCTTTTACAAGACCTTTGATGAGGTGCGCCATAACCGCTACGATGGCATGATCATCACCGGTGCGCCGGTAGAGACCATGGATTTTGAACAGGTGGACTACTGGGACGAGCTGTGCGAGATCATGGATTTCAGCGAGACCAACGTCTACTCCACCCTGCATGTCTGCTGGGGCGCGCAGGCCGGGCTGTACTACCACTACGGCGTGCGCAAGCAGCTGCTGCCGCAAAAGATGTTTGGCGTGTTCGAGCACCGGGTCACCCGCCCGGCCAACCCGCTGGTGCGCGGCTTCGACGAGGTGTTCTACGCCCCCCACAGCCGCCATACCGGCATCTGCCGGGCGGATGTAGATGCCTGCAGCGCGTTGCGCATCCTGGCCGAGAGCGACAGCGCAGGCCCCTTCCTGATGAGCACCGAGAACGGGCGGCAGATCTTTGTTACCGGCCACCCGGAGTACGATAAGTACACCCTGGATGCCGAGTACAGGCGGGATGTAGCCAAGGGCCTGCCCATCCAGGTGCCCGCCAACTACTACCCGGACGACGACCCCGCAAAGCCGCCGCTGTTCCGCTGGCGTGCCCACGCCCACCTGCTGTACGAAAACTGGCTCAACTACTATGTGTACCAGAACACCCCCTACGACTTGGGCGATATCCAGCGCGTCCGGCACGAGGAGTAAGATAATCAAAAAGGCGATGCCGCGCGGCATCGCCTTTTTGGTTATCTTTTACGGTTGACCGGTTTCTTTTTCCGCACGCTGTAGCCAAAGGTGCCCAGCTTTTTGCCCAGGGCCAGGTACTCACCGTGGCTGTACACGATAAGGTTGGCCTTATCCAGGCAGAGCTTGCCTTTTTCGTCCAGCAGGCTCTCGTCCACATCGCAGGCCACTACCTCGGCCAAAAACAGATCGTGGCTGCCCAGCGGGATGCGCTGGGTGATGCGGCATTCCAGGTTGACCGGGCTTTCCTCCAGCACGGGGCAGCTCGTCAGTACGCTGCCGGGGGCGGCGTGCAGGCCGCAGGCGGCAAACTTGTCCACATCGCGGCCGCTCTTTACGCCGCACCAGTCGATGGCGCGCACCAGCTTTTCAGTAGGCAGATTGATGGCAAACTGCCCGCTCTCGCATAGCAGCTGGTGGCTGTACCGCTCCGGCCGCACGCTGATGGATACCATGCTGGGCTGGGTGCAGATGGTGCCGGTCCAGCCGATGGTGATGAGGTTGGGTTTATCCAGCGGTCCGCAGGATACCAGAACCGGCGGTTCCGGATTTAAAAGTGTGCTGCCTTTCCAGCTTTGTTTGCTCATCCGTGATATTTCCTTTCATAAGGTGCCCAGGTGCGCTCCGAGATGATGTAGCGCGGGCGGGCCTTGGTTTCCATATAGATCTTGCCGATATATTCGCCGATAACGCCCAGGCACACCAGCTGCACACCGCCCATAAAGCAGACGATGCATACGGTGGAGGCCCAGCCGGCCACGCTGCTGCCCATGGCGGCGCACACGATGGCCCAGATGACCCCGATAAAGCTGATGATGCTGACCGCGATGCCCGCCCCGGTGATGATGCGGATGGGCTTGTTGGACAGGCTGGTGATGCCGTCAAAGGCCAGCGCCAGCATCTTGCGCAGGGGATAGTGGCTCTCGCCGGCCAGCCGCTCGTGCCGCTCGTAGGTGACTACATCGTGGGGATAGCCCACCAGCGGCACCATGCCGCGCAAAAAGATGTTGACCTCTTTGTAATCCGCAAAACTTTCCAGCACACGGGTGCTGATCAGGCGGTAGTCTGCGTGGTTGAACACGATGTCCGCGCCCAGCTTGTTCATGAGATGATAGAACCCCTCGGCGGTGAACCGCTTGAAGAAGGTGTCGGTGTCCCGGCGGCTGCGCACACCGTACACAACCTCGGCACCGGCCAGATACTTTTTTACCATCTCGTCCATGGCGTTGATATCGTCCTGCCCGTCACAGTCGATGGAGATGGTGATATCGCAGCTGCCGCTGTGCAGCGCCTCCATCAGCCCTGCCAGCACGGCGTTCTGGTGGCCGCGGTTGCGGCTCTGGGAGATGCCGATAAAGTGTGCATCCTGGGCGGCAAAGCCCTGGATCAGCTCCCAGGTCTTATCCCGGGAGCCATCGTTGACAAAAAGCACCCGGCTCTTATCACTGACCAGCCCCTGGGCGGCCAGACTTTGGATCTTTTGCAGGAACATGGGCGCTGTGATGGGCAGCACCTGTTCCTCGTTGTAGCAGGGAATCACGATCCAGAGGATAGGTTTGGACATGGTAAATGCGCTCCTTTGATCATATAGTATCGGCTGGCCGCCGTCCCTTCTGGCTGCCGGATGCGGGCTTACTGCACCATCTGCTGCAGGGCATCCGGGTCCAGCAGTTTAAAGCTGCTGCGGTAGGTATCGATAAGCCCTTCCTTCTGCATGGCGCTCAGCTCACGCGACAGGGCGCTGCGGTCGCAGTTCAGGTAATCGGCCAGCTGGATGCGGGAAAACGGGATGCTGAAAGTCTGGCTGCGGGCAGCGGCGGCCTCGCTGAGCAGGTAGGCCGCCACCTTGGCGCGCAGGCTCTTCATCACCAGCAGGTCGATGCGGCGGGAGAGGGAAAAATACTTATCGCTCACGGTGCGCACAAGGTTCTGCACCACCCGCTGGTGGGCAGGGCTGCCGTCCGAGAGCAGCAGCCGCTCGTAGGGCAGCAGCAGGACCTCGCAGGGGGCGGCGGCCAGCACGGTGACCGGACTGGACAGGCTGGAGCCGCCCAGCACATCGCCGAACACGCCGCCCGCTTCCATGCGGGTGATGGGGATGCGCACGCCGCCCGGTGCCGGGCGGAACGCCTCCAGCTCGCCGGACAGCACGATGCCCACCCGGCGGCTGGGTTCTCCGGCCAGCACAAGAGCCTCGCCCTTGCCGTAGCTGCGCACGCTGGCGCCCAGCCGATACAGCAGCGCACTCAGCTCTGCATCGGAAAGCCCCGTGAACAGCGAGGTGGTTTGTAACAGCGGCAGATAATTTTTCATCGCAACTCCGCAGAGAACACGCCGTTCTCTGCAGCCTCCTGCAATTGCGTTGCACAGGCAACGGTATTTTTACCCCTATTATAGTAAACTGGAACGCGCAAAGCAAATGATTTTGCAAAATTTTTCAAAAAAGACCGGTTTCCTCTCATAGACCGGATGGGAAAAGGAGTATCTTATGAAAAAAATCGTTTCGCTGCTGTTGGCGTGCAGCCTTGCACTGTGTCTGGCAGCCTGCGGCGGCAGCGCAGGCTCTGCCGCTTCCAGCACGGCTGTGCCCAGCCAGAGCACTTCCGCCGCTGCATCCAGCACAGAAGCTGCCGAGCTGCTTTCCACCACTGCGCCGCTGCATATCGCAGGGCTGAAAGGCCCCACCACCATGGGGCTGGTCAACCTGCTCTCCATGGAGCAGGACGGCACCGCCGCCATGGACTACGACCTGCAGCTGTATGGCGCTGCGGATGAGATCGTGCCCCTGCTGATCAAGGGCGAGCTGGATATGGCCGCGATCCCGGCCAACCTGGCTGCGACCCTGTACCAGAAAACAAACGGCGGCATCCAGGCTGTGGCGGTAAACACCTTGGGCGTGCTGTACGTGGTGGAACAGGGCGATACCGTCCACACCATGGCCGACCTCAAGGGCCGCACCATCCTGTCCACCGGCAAGGGCACTACCCCGGAGTATGTGCTGCGCTACCTGCTCACAGCCAACGGTATCGACCCGGATAAGGATGTGGACATCCAGTATTACAGCGAAGCTACCGAGGTGACCGCCCAGATGGCCAACGCCCAGGATGCCATTGCGGTGCTGCCCCAGCCCTATGTGACCGCCGCCAGCCTGAAGGACGACACCCTGCGTGTGGCCCTGGACCTGACCGCAGAGTGGGACAAGGTGGCTGACACCAGCCTGATCACCGGTGTGACCGTGGTGCGCAAGGCCTATGCAGAGGAACACCCGGACGTCGTGGCCGCTTTCCTGGCGGACTACGCCCGCAGCGCCGAGGCTGCCACCACCGACCTGGATGGCACCGCCGCCCTGTGTGAAGAGCAGGGGGTGGTAGCCAAGGCAGCCATCGCCAAAAAGGCACTGCCCAGCTGCAACATCGTCTGCCTGACCGGCGAAACGCTCAAAGCGGATGTTTCCGGCTACCTGCAGGTGCTCTACGATGCCGACCCCGCCGCCGTGGGCGGGGCTATGCCCGGGGAGGACTTCTACTGGGCAGCGCAGTAACGAGCTGAAAACCGCATTCCATCTCCCGCCGCACTGCCGTGGTACGCAGCGCGGCGGTTTTTTGTTGTAAAACGGTTTGGAATGTGCCGCGCTCTGCGGGGAAAGTTACTGCTTGCCGCAAGCGTGCAGGGACGCTCCGCTGGGCCAGAGGCAGGGAGGGGTGTTCCGATTCCCCCCTCCCTACCTCTGGACTCCACCCACC
>CAKTFD010000088.1 GCA_934553285.1 uncultured Faecalibacterium sp.
GTTGATCCCGCCATCCTGGATCCCCGCGACACCTACGCAGATGCCGCACAGTGGGAGGAGAAGGCAAAGGATCTGGCTGGCCGCTTCGTGAAGAACTTCGCCAAGTACGAGGGCAACGAGCACGGCAAGGCTCTGGTCTCTGCCGGCCCCCAGCTGTAAGCTGTAACCCCGCATTTTTCTTCTGAATCCCTATAAATAAGGCGCCCGCCCCGTGGTTCTGTACGAACCATAGGGCGGGCGCTTTGTTGTTATCCGCTCGATCCACACTTTTTGCCCGGGTAAACAGAGCATCGATTGCGTTTTGTCCCACCTTATGCTATGCTTTTTCCAAGGGAGTTGATAAAAATGGATGCCAAGCTCTTTGGGGATTTTCTGAGCCGGATGCGCAAAGCGCAGGGGCTGACACAGGCCGAACTGGCCGAACAGCTGCATGTCACTGATAAGGCTGTAAGCCGATGGGAACGGGGCATCGGCCTGCCAGATATCAATACGCTGGAGCCACTGGCCGATGCTCTGGGGCTGACCCTCGCAGACCTTATGCACTGCCGCGCTCCAGAAGAAAGCGACACCGCATCAACGATCCAGCTGGAAGATTTTTTTACCATGTTACGCCGACAGCACACCGTAGATTGGCATTCCGTACGCACTGCCCTGCTTGGGCTGAGCATTGCACTTGCCGTGTGGGGTATTTTTGCCTGCCCCGGCAGCATCACCGTGCATTGGCATGGTCTCAGCGATGGCTCCTTGCAAGCAGACGGCTGGATGCCTTCTCTGTTCGTCTTTCCATTGTTTGCAGGCATTGAATTTTTATCCTTGGAGATCTGGAACAATTTTGAACAAACCGGCTATTATCGCCGCTGGGGCCAGATCAATCTTTTTATGATTCATGCCATGTCCTTTGGCACATGCTCCACTCGGCTGATGAAGTGTGTGCTGGATCTTCTGTTTTTCTTTTGCTTTGGTTTTGTGATTCCCGGTGCGGAAACCTGGCTGATCTTCTTGAATTGATACCTCATCACAAGGCTGGAAATCAGGGCAGCATTCTCGCAATTTTCAAAAACAGTGTCCATCAAAACGGCCTATTGGCGATATGCCGTTTGCACGATATTGCGTTACATAAAAAGGGACTGCCGCACGATCCTGTGCAGCAGCCCCTTTTTATATTGCATATGCCTCTCTGTGCGTTTACCGCCTCACCATGCGGAAAGCGGCACCGCGGCGGATGCAGTCCAGCAGCAGGTCGTATTCTGCGGGCACCTCGCCGATGACGTTCACCTTTTCATCTGCGGGCAGGTCGGTGCGCAAAAGCTGGATCTCGCCGGAGTAACGGCCATAGCCGATGTTGTCCATGGTCACGCAGCGGCGGCGGCGGGCGATGCAGTTGTCCGGCTGCACGGCACTGCCAAAGCAGGAGTAGAGCCGGGATTCCTGATACCGCACCAGCGTTTTGGGCGAGTCCGGGCGGCAGGTAAAGGTGCGGTCGTACAGGGTCTCGTAGCCGGGGCGCAGCACGGTGGGCAGGCAGATCTCACCGGTGGTGCAGAAGTGGCGGATGTACGCCTGCTCCTGCGCGCTGACCTCCGGGTCCCCGGCAAAGATGCCGTCCAGCCCGTAGTGCACGGCCAGATCCACAAAGGCAGCCGAGGGGGCAGCGGCGCGGTGCGCCTCCAGGGTGGGCAGCCCCTTATACAGCGGGCCGCGCAGCATGGCATCCCCGGGGATAAAGCCGTATACCTGCAGGCCCTCCGCCTGCAGCGCCGCCGTGCTCTCGCGCAGAAACTCCGGGTCCAGGCCGGTCTCCGGCCGGGGGTAGAAGTTGTGCATGGCGATGACCGTGCCGCCGCCTGCGGCCAGCTGCCGCGCCACCTCCGGAGTAGTGGTGGATGCGTTGACCGCAATGGGCATCTGCTGCGCCAGCGCGCACATCTGCTCCAGCGAGAAGCCGTAATCCAGCCGCAGGCCCCACAGATGCAGCTGTTTTGCCAGGCCGGGCAGGTCGGCACAGCCGAACTGCCGGATAGTCTTTTCCGATACATCCGCCAGAATGCGCCAGCCATGATCCGCCAGAAAACTGCACATCTGCTGCACGCGGGCGCAGTAATCGGCATCAAATTCTTCACTGATATGCAGCGAGATAAAAACAGGCGCGCCGCCTGCCGCAACCGCGGAAAGCGACGCACGCTGTTCCTCAAACTGCGTCAGATAGACTGACCGTCCGAGTGTTTTAAGCATTGGCAACGTCCTCAACAGAGACCATTGCATTGGTCACGATAAAGCCCATGATGTAGCAGATGACCAGGCCCACTGCGTAGCAGCCTACGGAAGCAGCCACACCGTGAGGGCCGGCGGTCATAACGAACAGGGCCAGCAGACCGGAGGGACCCCAGGCAGTAGCAGCCACCTGCATGGCCATGACGAAGGCACCGCCGAAACCGGCACCCAGACCTGCGCTGATGAAGGGCTTGCCCATGGGCAGGGTAACGCCGTAGATCAGCGGCTCGCCGATGCCCAGCAGACCTGCAGGCAGCGCGCCGGTGATAACGTTCTTCAGGCGGGTGTTGCCGCACTTTTTAGCCTTGAAGTAGATGGCGAGGGCAGCGCCGACCTGGCCTGCGCCAGCCATGGCCAGTGCGGGGTACAGGGTGACGTAGCCAAAGGTCTCCAGCTGCACGGAGTACAGTGCCACCAGACCGTGGTGCATACCCATAGCGACCATGGGCAGGAACAGCGCGGTGGAGATGTAACCGGCCAGGATGCGGACGATCAGGATATCGCTCATGCACAGCTTTTCAACCACCCAGCACAGTGCGGTGGAAACATAACCGGTAGCGGGCATGATGAGCAGGATGTACGGGACCAGGCAGAGGATCATGGTGATCACCGGGGTAAACACGATGTCCAGCGACTCGGGCATCCAGCTGCGCACCCAGCGCTCGATCTTGACCAGGCACCATGCGCCCAGCACAACGGCCAGCACGCCGCCGCGGCCTGCACGCAGGATGGAATCCAGCGGCACTGCCTCGTTGAACAGGCCCAGGATGCCGGAGATCTTGTTGATGCCGTCCAGGCCGGTGATCATACCCAGCATACCGCCCAGGATGGGGGTGCCGCCAAACTTTTCAGCTGCGCGGTAGCCGACCCATGCGGTCAGATAGCCCAGGAAGCAGGTGTTCATCAGGCCCAGCAGGGTGCTGATGAGGGCCAGGGCCGGGATCTCGGCATAGTTGGGCACGACCTGCCCGATCAGGGAGTTGATACCGGCGCACAGACCGGAAGCCACAACGCCCGGGATCAGGGGGATAAAGATATCGCCAAAGGTCTTGAACAGCTCCTTGACCTTGCTCTGCTTCTGGCCAGCCTTCACAGCGGCCTTGTTGGCCTGCCAGTCGTTGGCGGTAGAAGCGGCAGCGTCCGCCGGGATGCCCATATCGCGGCAGATATCTGCGCACTTACGGCATTTGCCGGGGCCGACCACGATCTCTACGTAGCCGGCACGGTCGTGCACGATGCCCATTACGCCTTCGATGGCTTTCAGGCCTTCGTCGTCGATCTTTGCATCGTCCTTGACCCGCACACGCAGACGGGTCATGCAGTTGGTAGCGGTGAGAACGTTGCTCTTTCCGCCGACTTTGTCCAGCGCCGAGCGGACCAGTTCTTCATTCGTCATAAGTGGGTCCTCCTATAAAAAATCAGGTATATATCCGATGCGGCCTGCGCCGCCTGGGACTTGGGGATAAAAGAGACTTACAGCACCTCCAGCCGGATAGCCTCCCGCACATGGCCGCGGGCCTTTTCCAGCCGCCGTGCAGCCTCCCCGGCATCGCAGCCGGCCAGCAGCATGGTGATGGCGGTCTTTACGCTGCCGCCCGCTGCATCGATGGCGGCGCGTGCCTTCTCCCGCTCCACGCCGGTGGCATCGATGACGATGTTCTCGGCGCGGGTGTGCAGCTTTTCGTTGGTCTGCTGCACATCCACCATCAGGTTCTGGTAGGCTTTGCCGGTGCGCACCATGGATGCGGTGGAGATCATGTTCAGGATCAGTTTCTGCGCCGTGCCGGACTTGAGCCGGGTGGAGCCGGTCAGCACCTCGGGGCCGCAGTCCACCTCGATGGCAAGCTCCGCTGCCTTGCCCACCGCACTGCCGATGTTGCAGGCAATGGCGGCGGTGTGGCAGCCCAGGCTCTTTGCGTAGTCCAGCCCGCCCAGCACATAGGGCGTACGGCCGGAGGCCGCAATGCCCACCACAAAGTCGTTTTCGGTCAATGCGTGGGCTTTCAGGTCGTTTACGGCCAGCTCCCGGCTGTCCTCAGCGCCTTCCACCGCCACGATAAAGGCTTTTTCGCCGCCTGCGATCAGCCCCACCACCCTCTCTCTGGGTACGCCAAAGGTGGGCGGGCACTCGGCGGCATCCAGCACGCCCAGACGGCCGGAGGTGCCGGCCCCCATATAGAACAGCCGTCCGCCTTTTTCAAAGGACTCTGCGGCCCAGGTCACGGCCTGCGCGATCTGCGGCAGGCACTTGGCGATGGCCAGCGGTACGCGGGCATCTTCCTCGTTCATTACGGTCACGATCTCCAGCGGGGACATCTGGTCCAGCTGCATCGTGCGCGGGTTGCGGGTCTCGGTAGTCATCCCGCTCAGATTCAATCCCATTTCCTGCACCTCAACTTTCCGCCGCACCCCTTGCGGCGTGATTATGACCAGAGTATAAACTTTTTCAAACAAAATGTCCACAAAAAGACTATTTTGTGGTACAATGTTTTACGTAGGCATTGTTTTTGAAATTTTTGCCAGTAAGTACGACTTTTTTGTAGAACTTGTTCAATCCAACCTGAAATACAACAGAGGTGTTTTTATGCAGAACGTTCTTTTACGCCTGCGGGAGATCCAGCCCTCTCTCAGCAGCACCGAGCGGCAGATCGCCCGCTTTATCCTGGAAAACCCGGACGAAACCACCACCCTTACCATCCGGGAGCTGGCGCGCCGCTCCTTTTCCTCCCCGTCCAGCGTGGTGCGCATCTGCCGGGCGATCGGTTTTCAGGGCTACAAGGAGCTGCGCCACGCCCTGACGCTGGAACTGGCCACCCTGGGCGAGCACGGCAGCCACCGGGAAAAGGACATCACCCCGCAGGACAGCCTGCAGGAGATCGTGGACAAGGTGACCCACAAAAACATCCAGTGCCTGCTGGACACCCAGCGCCTGCTTTTGCTGGACGAGCTGGAGCAGTGCGTGGACCTGATCGCCAACGCGCGCACGGTGCTGCTGTTCGGCATCGGTTCTTCGCTGTGCGTAGCCAAGGATACCTACCTGAAATTTTTGCGGCTGGACAAGCCCTGTGTGGTCAACGAGGACTCCCACTCCCAGATCCTGCAGGCGCGCAACGCCACTCCGCAGGATGTGGGCATCGTGTTCTCCTACTCCGGCCAGACCATGGAGATGATCCAGTGCATCAAGGAGATGAAGGCAGGCGGCGCACCGGTGATCGCTGTGACCCGCTACTACCCCTCCGAGGTGGCGCAGCTGGCCGACCATGTGCTGTATGTGGCCGCCAACGAGAGCCTGTTCCGCAATGGTGCCATGTCCTCCCGGCTGTCCCAGCTGAACATGATGGACATCCTGTACACCGCCTACGCCAGCCGCAACCACGAGGACACCATGCGCCGCCTGACCAAGACCCATATCTATAAACCCGGCGAACCTGAGGTGCTGACGCAGCCGTAAAATGCAGCGCTCCGCCAAACGCAGAACAACAGCCCTCTGCCTGCAGTCGCTGCAGATAAAGGGCTGTTGATTTGTTAGTAGTTATCGGGTTTTTACGCCGTTTTGAGCTGGTCTGCGGGTGAATATGATCCGCTCAAACTCCGCACAGCCCATACTCCACGATCTGGTAGCAATATGCTTTTCCCCAGTCATCCTCTATCCAGACGCTCTTTCTGCCCGGCCAGAGCCTTTTACTTCATCTTCTATATTTGCTGACCTGCATCCCTAAACTGCACATCAGAGCAAAGATAGAACCTTACCAGAAGAGTTCAAGGCGCATTCAACGGCGTTCTTTGCGTTGACCATAATCCATGATGCCGCCGCAGCTGTTGCCCATGGCGTGGCTGTACTCGCACATGATAAAGGGCTTTTCCGGGTGCTCTGCCAAAAACTTTTCGATGTCTGCCACCGGGGTATACATCTGGCTTTCCATATCGGAGGCGGCGGGGTATTCCCGGTTTCAGAAAATGCCCTCGTAGTGCACAAGGCGGCTGGGGTCGGTGCGGCGGAAATATCCTCGGTATAGCCGATATAAACGCCGTTGCACCAGACGGCGGCGGCGCTGTCCGCACCGTTCAGGCGCAGATAGCAGCTTGCCCAGTTTTCCGGCAGGGTGAAACTGCGCTGGTATTCCTCGATGGGGTTATAGTCCTGCGGAATTTCGCCGGGGTGCAGCTTTTCGTGGCCGTCCCACGGGTACTGGGTGTTGACGTAATGGGGCGTGCCATAGGGCTTGCCGGGCTTTTGCAGGCTCTGCATCTGGATAAAGCCCGGCACCGTCATGGTGTCCCACTCCGAGAAGGGCGAGGTCAGATTTTCCGCGTAGCGGAAGTTCCACTCGCCGTCTAAGCTGACGGTCAGGGGCAGTTCTGGGCTGGTCTGGTCGGCAAAATGGGCATGGAAGGGCAGGCGGTTCTGCTGGAAAATTTCCGGGTCGGCCAGCAGTGCCGGGGTGATCGGTTCGTGTAAAGGCATATCGGGTACCTCCTCAAATTTTCAAATGAGCTCTATGCAAAAAACGGCTGCCCAAAGCGAAGGAAAGGCAGCCGTTTTTTGCAGAATGGAGATATGCTGTTTTATGATGAAGAAGCAGAAAATGTCTCAATCGTTCTCCCGCTTGGCTTGGATCTGTTCTTCCAGATGCAGGCTTTTTTCAATGGGGCATAAGTTGCCATCATGGCCAGCAGGTTGGGCACCCACTGCCCAGTGTCAGCAGCAGCACCATGTCCAACACCAGCACCAGCGCAAAACCCGCCGAGACCGTTGTCATCTGGGGCAGCACAAAGGCAGCGTAAACCACCAGCTCCCACAGCAGGGTGAACACTATGCCGGGCACAAGGCTGCTTTTAAAGCTCTGCTTCCACACCCGTTTGTAGGTGTGCCACCAGAAGCCCGGCTCGTCCCGCAACGCGCGCAGGATGGTATCGTACAGGCAGGTCAACGCCGGGCCAACCAGCCACCCGGTGGCAGCTGCCGCCAGCAGACACAGGGGCAGGCTGCCCAGCCAGAGGGCAATACCTGCCAGAATTGCTGCCGGGGCACAGGCTAACATTGCCAGTGCCCCAGACAGGAAAATACCGTCCAAGTCCCGGCTCAGGGTCTCCCAAAGCCGTGCCGCACCCTTTTTGCGGGGAGTATCCGGGTCAACACCCGCACCTTCCGGCATATATTCCCGACCAAACAGCATTTTCGTTCACCTCTCTATGGCTCTATTGTAGCATAGAAAACCCAAAAGCGGTTGCAGAAAAGCGACTGCTTTCCTGCAGAAATCCGGCATTTATTCTAAACTTTTATAAGCATCCAGATACCGCAAGCCCAGCGTCCGCAGGCTTTCAGTTGTGAAATGCAGCCCGTCCGGACGAGCAGCCAACCCAGCCGCAGATACCACAGCACACTTTGGCAGTTGCGCGGCCAGTTCCGGCAGACGATGGTTGAACTCCCACAGCAGCTCCGCCGGGGTACCGTGGAAACCGTTTTCCGGGTAGCCCAGTTCCCCCACTACGATAGGCAGCTCGCCCAGTTCTGCCCTAAAGCCGCGCATGGTGCGCAGGAACTGCTCCGGGTAGGCTTCCAGCTGCTCCGGGGCAAGGCAGTCGCTCTCGCCCTGATGCCACAAAATCGCGGTCAGGGCGGAGGTGCGCATTGCCAGCTTTGCCTGAAACACTGCGTGGTCAAACAGTACCTCCCCCGGCTGCCACTGGCTGATGCGGGTGCCGCCGTCGGCGCAGGGGATCAGGCCGATTTTTGCCCCAGTTTCTTTTTGCAGCTGCGCCGCAAAGCTGGTGGCAAGGTTTGCGCCGCTGCGGGGAACTGCACCCTCTGCCACCGCGCGGTCTACGTTGATGGGCTCACTCATAGGCTGCCAGCGCCCCATGCGCAGCATAAAGCAGTCCGGGGCGGTGATGGCATTCTCCGGGGTCAGATCGCCCCGCCCTGCCATATTAGACTGTCCCACCAGTAAAAACGAGCGGATGCCCTGTGCCGCCTCGTGCAGACCATCGTTGATCCATAGTGCCATAACAAAACGCCTCCTGCGTGTTTTTTACCCCAGTATAGCACAAAAGCAGCCGACATTCACGAACGGCTGCTTCTATGCTGTGAAAATGATGAAGAAGGAGAGATCGTTTTGCATACGCTGTTGATCGTGGACGATGAGGAGATCGAGCGCGAGGGTATGGCGCAGTTCATCCCGTGGGATACCTATAAAATGAAGGTAGTGGGCATGGCGCGCAACGGTGCCGAGGGTCTGGAAAAGATTGCAAAATACAAGCCCGACCTTGCCATTGTGGATATCAAGATGCCGGTGATGAACGGCATTGAGATGATCCGCAAAGCAAAGGAGCAGTACCCGGACATGACCTTTGTGGTGCTGGCCGATGCCGCCGCAGAGCCCAGCCTTGAAAACGCTGTACAGGTGCTGAAAAAGGAGTTCAAGCGGTTCGAGACCGTGAATATGCTCTCGGCTGCCAGCCGCACCGGCACATTGGAAGAGCTTGCCACCCTGTTCCAGCAGGTGCAGGAGCTTTTGCAGCTGAACCCGGACGAGAACGAGACCGCCCTGCTGCGCCCCAGCCAGAACGCCGCTTTGCCGGAAACGGTAAACGAAATTTTTGATATCCGCGCCCTGCGGCAGGCGGGCAGCTACGAGGAACTGCTGCGGGAATTGGCCCTTGCCTTCGCCCGGATGGAAGCAAAAAACTACCGTCCTCGGCAGCGACAGCAGCTGTGCGAACTGGCATGGAAGCTGTTGTTTGAGGGCAAGCCCCCGCCGGAGGATGCACTGGCGGCTTGGGCGGATGCCCTGACTGCAGCATGGAGCCTGCCGCAGCCGGATGCCCGCAGCCGGGAGATCTTTCTGGCTATTTACGAAAACCTCTCCGACCCGGATTTCAGTTTGCAGACCATTGCGCAGCAGCGGCTGTTCATGAGCGAGGACCACTTGCGGCGCATCTTCTCCCAGATGACCGGCGAGCG
>CAKTFD010000089.1 GCA_934553285.1 uncultured Faecalibacterium sp.
GACGACTCTGGCAGTGTCCGGAGTCGTTTTGTATAAGTGGGAAAGTACCATAGAAAAATGAATAATAGGAGGGGCAAAACCTATGTGTGGAATCGTTGGATTTACAGGAAATCGACAGGCAGCACAGATCCTGCTGGATGGCCTGTCGAAACTAGAATATAGAGGATATGACTCGGCTGGGTTGGCCGTCCGTGATGGAGAAGCACTGGCACAGGTCGTGAAGGCAAAAGGCCGCCTGTCCAATTTAATGGAGAAAACCGATAACGGTAATGCGCTGAAAGGAACTTGTGGTATTGGCCATACCCGTTGGGCGACCCACGGTGAGCCGAGCCAGACGAATGCACATCCGCATGTTTCCGGTAACTGTAGCCGTTCGGGTTCTGGCGCGGTCGAATCCGAGGTTGTCGGTGTTCATAACGGTATCATCGAGAACTATACCGAGCTGAAAGAAAAGCTGCTGAAACACGGCTATACGTTCTACAGCCAGACCGATACCGAAGTGGTCATCAAGCTGGTGGACTACTATTATAAGAAGTACAACCTCGGCCCTATCGATGCCATTGCCAAGACGATGGTTCGTGTGCGCGGTTCCTATGCGCTTGAGCTGATGTTCCGTGATTATCCGGGAGAGATCTGGGTGGCGCGCAAGGACAGCCCGATGATCATCGGTATTGCGGAGGGTGAAACCTATGTGGCTTCGGATGTCCCGGCGATCCTGAAATACACGCGCAATGTGTATTACATCGGCAACCTTGAATTTGCAAAGTTGATGCCGGGTGAGGCGCATTTCTATGACCTGAACGGCGACGAAATCGAAAAGCAGACCACAGAGATCAAATGGGATGCAGAAGCAGCTGAAAAGGGCGGCTTTGAGCATTTCATGATGAAAGAGATCCATGAGCAGCCGAAAGCTGTCCAGGATACTTTGAACTCTGTGATCAAAGATGGAGCTATCGACCTGTCCGGTGTGGAGATCACTGAGGACGAGATCAAGAACTTCGAGCAGATCTATATCGTTGCCTGCGGTTCCGCGTGGCATGTGGGTATGGCTGCTCAGTATGTGCTGGAAGATATGGCGGACGTTCCGGTGCGTGTGGAACTTGCATCGGAGTTCCGCTATCGTAAGATGCCGCTTGATCAGAAAGCCTTGGTGATCGTTGTCAGCCAGTCTGGTGAAACGGCAGATACACTGGCAGCACTGCGTCTTGCAAAGGAAAAGGGCATCACCACAATGGCAATCGTCAATGTGGTGGGCAGCAGTATCGCCCGTGAAGCGGACAAGGTGTTCTACACACTTGCCGGGCCTGAAATCTCAGTTGCAACGACCAAGGCATACAGCGCACAGCTTGCGGCCATGTACTGCTTGGCGGTTCAGTTTGCAAAGGTCAGAGGAAAGATCACGGAGGAGCAGTACAGCTACTATATTTCTGAACTGCTGACACTCCCGGAGAAGATGCAGAAAGCTCTGGAAGATAAGGAGCGCATCCAGTGGTTTGCTGCAAAGTATGCCAATGCGCATGATGTGTTCTTCGTAGGCCGTGGCATTGACTACGCAGTTTGCCTGGAAGGCAGCCTGAAACTGAAAGAAATCAGCTACATCCACTCCGAAGCATACGCTGCTGGCGAACTGAAACATGGAACGATCAGCCTGATCGAGCCGGGAACATTGGTCATCGGTGTGCTGACCCAGAGTGAGCTGTATGAGAAGACCGTAAGCAATATGCTGGAGTGCAAGAGTCGTGGAGCTTATCTGATGGGTCTGACGACCTATGGCAAGTACGAAATTGAGGATCAGGTGAACTTCACGGTCTATGTGCCGAAGGTGGATGAACATTTCGTTGGCAGCCTAGCTGTGATCCCGCTGCAGCTCCTTGGTTACTATGTATCCGTTGCCAAGGGCCTGGATGTGGATAAGCCGAGAAATCTTGCAAAGAGTGTGACTGTGGAGTAAAAATAGCACCCATAAAGCTGATTTATTTGCAGGTTTGTGATATACTGGAGCCACTATAACACAGAAAAGAGGTTGACCACTATGCCCCGTCCCAAAGGCAGCAAAAACCGTCCCAAGCACACCACCAATTCGGTCTCCAAGACTGACTACGCATCCCAGATCACAGAGAAGCAGGAAGCAGTCGCTTCCCTGACGGCAGAGATTACTTCTATCACCGCCAATATTGATTCTCTGAAAGCTGACCTGAAAGAGAAAAAGGCTGCACTTAAGAAAGCCGAGAAAGAGCTGACTTCCTTAGAATCGAAAAAGACAAAAGCAGACGCCAAAGCCGCCGAAGAAGCCAAAAAGACCGAAGCAGAATCCGTTCTGAAAAAGCTGCTGGCCGAAGGCATGAGTGCGGACGAGATCCTTGCAAAACTGAAATAATTGTTTCAAAACTCTTCCAGTGCGATTCTCCGGTGCAATTCTCTATCTTTTTATTGACAAACCTATTGCTTTTGCGTACAATAGACATAACAATGTAAATTGTGCCAAATTGGCTGTGAAGAGAAGAGTACGCATTGTCTGCGCCTGACAGAAAGCCCGAAGGATGGAACCGGGCAGGCCGCGCTGTGCGGAAGATGGTCTTGGAGCCGCACAGGTGAACGATGAGCCTGTGCCGGGCTGCGCCCGTTACTGCGCAAAGGCCGGTTTTTGCCGGCCGGAGGCTGTGCCTGTAAGGGTGCAGCGAAGCAAGGTGGTACCACGAAAGTTCGGCGCTCTCGTCCTTGTCCGGTTTGACCCGGCAGGGTGGGAGCGCTTTTTCGTTGCAGGACCAAAAGAAAGGAAGATCGACCCCTATGAGCGAACACAAGACATTCTACATCACTACCCCTATCTATTATCCCAGCGATAAACTGCACATCGGCCACAGCTATACCACCGTTGCCTGCGATGCACTGGCACGCTTCAAGCGGATGCAGGGCTACGATGTCATGTTCCTGACCGGTACCGATGAGCACGGCCAGAAGATCCAGGATAAGGCTGCCGATGCCGGCGTGACCCCCAAGGAATATGTGGATAAGATCGTGGCTACGGTCAAGGATCTGTGGAAGCTGCTGGATGTCAGCTACGACCGCTTTATCCGTACTACCGATGATTACCACATGGAAAGCTGCCAGAAGATCTTTACCAAGTTGTACGAGCAGGGCGATATCTACAAGAGCGAGTATATCGGCCACTACTGCAAGCCCTGCGAGAGCTTTTGGACCGACAGCCAGCTGGTGGACGGCAAGTGCCCGGATTGCGGCCGCGAGGTCTACGATGCCCATGAGGAAGCCTACTTCTTCAAAACCAGCAAGTACGCAGACCGTCTGCTGAAACTGTATGAGGAAAACCCTCAGTTTATCCAGCCCGAGAGCCGCAAAAACGAGATGATCGCCTTCATCAAGCAGGGCCTGCAGGATACCTGCGTTTCCCGTACATCGGTCAAGTGGGGCATCCCGG
The DNA here is from genome assembly GCA_934553285.1 of uncultured Faecalibacterium sp. Classification (GTDB taxonomy): domain Bacteria; phylum Bacillota; class Clostridia; order Oscillospirales; family Ruminococcaceae; genus Faecalibacterium. The sequence goes on from CAKTFD010000089.1 coordinate 3,437, forward strand.
TCCCGTTCGACCCCAAGCACACCATGTATGTCTGGGTGGATGCACTGAGCAACTATATCTCTGCGCTGGGCTACGGCAATGAAACTTATCACGATTACGACAAGTTCTGGCCGGCCGACCTGCACATGGTGGGCAAGGAGATCCTGCGCTTCCACACCATCCTGTGGCCGGCCATGCTGATGGCACTGGATCTGCCGCTGCCCAAGCGGGTGTTCGGCCATGGCTGGCTGCTGATGAACGGCGGCAAGATGTCCAAGTCTGTGGGCAACGTGGTGGATCCCGTCATCCTGTGCGACCGCTACGGCGTGGATGCTATCCGCTATTTCCTGCTGCGCGAGATCCCCTTTGGCAACGATGGGATGTTTACCAACGAGGCACTCATCAACCGCATCAACAGCGACCTGGCCAACGACCTGGGCAACCTGCTCAGCCGCACGGTGGCCATGTGTGAAAAATACTTCGGCGGCACCGTACACAATGTGGCGGGCACCGAGGCCATCGACACCGAGCTGGAGACCATGGTCAATGCGCTGACTGCCAAGGTCACCGCCGATATGGACGACCTGACCATCCCCCAGGCACTGATGGAGATCTTCGCGGTCATCCAGCGCGCCAATAAGTATATCGATGAGACCGCTCCCTGGGCGCTGGCCAAGGACGAGGCCAACAAGGAGCGCCTGGAGAGCGTGCTGTACCACCTGTGCGAGGCGCTGCGCGTGTGCGGCATCCTGCTGAACGCCTACCTGCCCACCACCGCCCCCAAGATGATGGAGCAGCTGGGTCTGGATGCCTCTGCACTGGATCTGAGCAAGACTACCTATGGCGCACAGCAGAGCTACACCGTGCACAAGGGTGATGCGCTGTTCCCCCGCATCGATGTGGCTAAGGAGATCGCCCACCTGAAAGAAGAGGACGAGAAGCGCAAGGCTGCTGCTGCAGCTGCTAACAAGGCCAAGGCAGAGGCTGAAAAGGCTGCTGCTGCCCCCGCTGCGGAGAGCAATGTGGACTTTACCCATGAAGAGGTGATCGACTTTGACACCTTCTGCAAGGTGGAGCTGCGTGTGGCCGAGGTGCGCGCCTGCGAGAACCTGAAAGAGAGCAAAAAGCTGCTGCACCTGACCGTTTTTGACGGCGAGCGGGAGCGCTGCATCCTGTCCGGCATTGCCAAGTGGTTCAAGCCGGAGGATCTGATCGGCAAAAAGCTGGGCATCGTGTGCAACCTGGCACCCCGCCCCATGATGAAGGGCAAGTACGTCAGCGAGGGTATGATCTTTGCGGCGGATACTGCGGATGGCGGCTGCTCCATTGCCTTCTATGGCGATGATGTCCCGGTTGGCAGCCGCATCCACTAAGAGGGAAAGCCTATGTCTACCAATACTGCCGTCCGTGCGGCAAAGCTGGATAAGGTCTTTGGCACGCCGGCATGCGCTGTGCTGCTGGCCATCTTCTGCAATGTCCTGTGGGGGTCGGCCTTTCCGTTCATCAAAATGGGCTACCGCCTGTTCTCCATCGATTCCGGCAATACGGCCTCCATCTTCTGCTTTGCGGGGGTGCGGTTCATGCTGGGCAGCGTGCTGGTGCTGCTGGGCAGTATCCTGCTGCAGGGGCAGGCACCCCGGTTTCCCCGGGGCAGGGTGGCAGCTGAATGCTGTGCGCTGGGATTGTGGCAGACCACAGCCCAGTATGCATTCTACTACATCGCCGTGGCCATGCTCACCGGCGCTTTTGGCGGCATCCTGAACAGTACCCAGAGCTTTCTGGGGGTCCTGTTTGCCCACTTTATCTATGGCGATGCAGACCGCATGACCCCCGCCAAGACCCTGGGCTGCGTCGTCGGCTTTGCCGGGGTGCTTATCGGTACCATCGGCAACCATGGCAGCGGCAGCAGCTGGGGCGTTATCTGTATGCTGGCGGCCACGGTCATCTTTACCCTGTCCGGCCCGTGGAACAAGTCGGTCACCAAAAAGGCGGATAGCTTTGCCGTCTGCTTTTTGAACCTGTTCGTGGGTGGGCTGGCGCTGTTTGTGCTGGGTACCATTATGGGCGGCCGGCTGCATGTGCAAAGTGCGCTGGCGGCGTTGGTCATGCTGTACTTGGCCTTCATCTGCGGTGCGGGCTACATCCTGTGGGCGCTGCTGATGAAAAACAACCCGGTCAGCCGTATCGCCATCTTTGGCTTCGTCAATCCGGTGGTCAATGTGCTGCTGAGCGCGGTGCTCAATGGCGAACCGCTGTTCCGCTGGCAGTACCTGGCGGCGCTGGTGTTCGTTTGTGTGGGCATCTGGCTGGTGAACAAGGCCCCCGCCCGGAAGGAGAAGGTATGACCGGCCCTATTTTTGATACCCACGCGCACTACAGCGCCCGCGCCTTTGATGCAGACCGCTTTGCGCTGCTGGACAGCCTGCCCGCCAAGGGGATTGTGGGCGTGTGTGAGCAGGCTACCCACTCCGGGGATGCCCCCCGTGTGCTGGAACTGGCGCACCGCTACCCCTGGGTGGTGGCCGCGATCGGCATCCACCCGGAAAGCCTGCTGCCTGCCGCTGATTGCGGTGAGGACGGCCCCGCCCCCACAGTGTCGGTGTACGGCGGCGACTGGGCAGCCGAGATGCGCGCCCTGCTGCCGTATTACGAGGACCCTAAGGTCGTGGCAGTAGGCGAGTGTGGGCTGGACTACCACTGGCCGGTGCCAAAAGAGGCGCAGCTGGCGCTGTTTGAAGCCGAGATCCGGTTGGCACTGGAGCTGGATAAGCCCATCATCGTGCACGACCGGCAGGCCCATGCAGATGTTTACGCCCTGCTCAAAAAATATCGCCCCAAAGGTATCGTGCACTGCTATTCCGGCAGTGCAGAGGATGCCGTGTGGCTGGCAGAGCAGGGACTGTATATCGGCTTTGGCGGTGCCTGCACCTTCAACGGTGCCAAGCGCGCCGGTAAAGCCATCGATGCGCTGCCGCTGGAAGCCATCGTGCTGGAGACCGACTGCCCCTATATGGCGCCGGAGCCGGTACGCGGCACCCGCTGCGACAGCTCTCTGATCCGCTATGTGGCCGAGTATATCGCCCGGCGCAAGGGCCTGGCCCCGGAGGAGGTATTCCGCACAACCGCCGCAAATGCCCGCCGGGTGTACGGACTGTGATCCCTATTTTTCCGCAGGTCGCGGGGCAGGACGCTCCGCTGCTGTATAGATCAAGCCAATTTGTTCAAACTGTTATAAAAACAAGGAGATTTTTATCATGAAAGCACGTATTCCTAAACACCGCGAGTTCATCATCAACTTCCCTGACAGCATTGACCAGAACAAGGCCAATGAGGGCTGGGCAAAGCTGCAGCAGATCGTGGAGGACTACAAGAAGGCACACAATGGCGCTTCTGTTTACGCTCCTACCTTCATCGAGGACTGCGAGCCTGCAGTCAAGAAGCTGCAGGAAGAGTACGGCTTTGAGTACACGGTGGATTTCGTTCAGTAATTTCAGGCCAGCCTGATGTAAAAGGGTCATTGCACGGTTTTGTGCAATGACCCTTTTTGCGTAGTAGTATCCCATGTGCCGAAAGGATAGAGCGTCGGCCTGCCCTGGTGGCTTACACCTCGTAGTCCAGGCAGACGCGGTTTTTGTAGTAGGGGCGCACCTTGCTGTCCGCCACCGCCACATGCGCCGGGTGGGTGGAGTAGCCCTTAAGGGCCTCGATGCTGTCAAAGGTGGTATCCAGCATTAGGTCGGCGTTGGAAGAGGGGAGCGCATCGATGTTGACATGGATGTCCACAAGCCCCGGGATCTTACCGGAAAGACCTTCCAGCCCCTCCTTGATGCCCGCCTTGACGGCGGCCTTTTCTTCGGCGGACAGCTCGTCTTTCAGCTGCCAGAGAATAACGTGCTTGACCATAACAAAAAACCTCCTGCGTTTTTTCTCATTGTAGCAGGGCGAGAAAAAATCCGCAAGAGGGAAACAGTAAAGTTTTATTTGGGCACGAACAGCAGCACCACCAGAAGCACGGTACTGAGCACCGAAACCACGATACCTTCCAGCCGGGTCTGTCTGATGTACTCTTCCGTAGGTTCCGGCACCTGTGTGTACCGCCTGCGGGAGTGCAGGGCGATAGCATCCTCCGGCTGCAGCGCCATAAAAATGCCAAACCCGATGCCCAAAAGCGCGGCTAAGATCGCGCAGATGACCTCCATAGAACCCCCTCACTTCTTGTTTTTATTGTCTTTGCTAAGATTGTAGCACAGGCTGGAGATCAGCAGACCGACACAGAACATGAGCGCCGCCACCATCAAAATGGAGTGCAGCGGCTCGACCCTGGGCAGAAAAATATTGACCAGCCAGAACGCGCCGCAAAGGATCAACAGGATGCCATAAAATTTGTGAAAGTGCTTCTTTTCATCTTCGCTGCTCCAGCCGGTGCCGGTGCCATTGTACAGGTCCCGGATGCCGCGGTATAAAAACAGCACGCCCAGCGCAGCATTCAGCCAGTCCAGAGTGGAAAGGTTCAGGTTCATATACTTACCTCCCGGCAGTTCAGTCTGCGCTGTGCTCCCAGGCCTCATAGGCCACCAGGTAAAGAACGTCTACCACAACGGCGACCAAAAGCCAGCTGCCGCCCCAAGGAGCCTGGGGCAGGAGGATGTCCAAAAGAGAAACGATGGCGTTAAAGATAAACAGCACGCCATTTTTCTTCTGCCAGAAGGCACGGTACTCCGGGTCCCGTTCATACTGGTTAAAGGGAAGACGGAGCCAGGGGTCTTTGCCCATAAAATCACGGATGCCGGAGATCAGCCAGAGAATGCTCAAAAGGACATCAAAGAGCTGCCACCAGGAAAAAGCCAGCTGCATAAAATGCACCTCCCATCTTTTACCATATTATAACATAGGAGGGTGGAAATACAAGGACGGCATTCAACCTTCCTGCGTAAAATTTGCGCAGATCAGGCATTAACTGCCGGTTGAAACAGCGCAAAATAAAACCAGCCGGACGAGGCGGTTGCAAGCCCTCGTCCGGCTGGATACTTACTTCTTCGGAGTCATAAGCCTCTTCTCCTTGGTGACCTCATTTTCGGAATGCTGGTTTCATAGGGTGACTCTCCTTAGAAACGTTTCTCCAGAATTTAGGTGCTATGCAAGGGGATGGATTATTTGTACATTGGACTGACCCTTTTCTCAACTGTTGGACTGCGGCATACGTTTCATGAGGATGAATTTCATACTACCACATTCTTTCGAGTTAGATTTGCGAAGGAGGGGAAGTCTTGCTTAGTACATTGGTAGAACTCCTTTTCAGCTATTCAAATAAGGTTCTCCGGATCATTGATGCTTTCATAAGAATCATCTCCAGCGGATCTATCTGAATCGCCAGGGGAAATTGGTTTATCGACAGGTTGTCGTTACATCGCATTATTGATGCTCAAGACTGGCTCAAATCTTCTGATGTGTTTTTATACGGGGGAAACATCCCGTTTGTGCTGAGCCTCTGTTTTGCTTCTCAGCGAATCCCGACAGCCTGTCCCTGCTGTGCGGGTTCCATATCAACCATCGGTCTCGCTCCTTTCTACTTAAAGTCAGCGGGATTAGCTCTCTTTTGAGCTTCTGCTGTACTTCTCTGGTTTCTGGCTTAATTATACAGGAAGATGCACGATTTGTCTATTGGCAGACCGCACAAAGAATAGATTTTCTTTTTGTGCAATGTTAAAATCTGCGGCAGCGCAGAAAAATTGCCCAGAAGTTCCGGGTCGTTCGTGAAGGATTTTCCACAAAAGGGGAGAAAGTGCCCGCAAGCTATTAT
>CAKTFD010000090.1 GCA_934553285.1 uncultured Faecalibacterium sp.
CAGCCGCCCTGGATCATAAAGCCGGGGATCACGCGGTGGAAGGTCAGGCCGTTGTAAAAGCCCTCCTTGACCAGCTTCTTAAAATTCTCACAGGTGATGGGGGCGGCTTCCTCGTTCAGCTCGATATCGATGATGCCGCCGTCTTCCATAGTAATGCGAACCATAACGCTACAATACTCCTTTTGTGTTGACCCCCGCAGCGGGGGTGTGGCCGGCAGATCTCCCTGCCGGAGTTTCCCTTATAGTATACCATAGGTTTTGCCCGTTGCAACGATGCAGATGCAACGTTTTTGTGAATAATCCGCCCAAAGCGGGCAAAAATGTGCGCCGCAACCAGAGTTTACGCGCCAGTTGGTGGACGCAACCGGGCTTTTGTGCTAAAATCGTGCCACAGAAAACCCCCATAAACCACACTTCAAAGGAGGAAACTGTATGAGGAATCTATGGACTTGGCTCCCATTGCTACAGGCGGCGGCATCGACCCGGGAACAGCTGGAAGCCAGCCGCAGCAAGCTGATCCTGATGGAAAAATTTTACCGTTCTGTGGACATCATCACCCGAGCGTTGATCCCCATTGCCATCGTGGCGGCGATCTATCTGCTCTGGCGCATTGCCCGCAATCTGGAAAAGCCGCCCAAACTCACGGAGGAAGTCAAGATCGTGCGCAGATCGCTTTCTGAAATGCTCAAGGAGAACCGCACCCGCTGCAAGATGACCCAGGAGTTTGTGGCCGAGAGCATCGGCGTGAGCCGGCAGGCAGTGTCCAAGTGGGAAAACGGCACCTCGGAGCCGAACACCTCCAACCTCATGGCCCTGGCAAAGCTGTACGGCATCCCGGCAGAGGACCTGCTCAAGGGCGTGGAGAGCGCACTGGAAGCACAGGAAAAATAATTACAGCTCCCCCCGCAGCTCCACCATATCCGCCCAGAAGCGCTTGGGGCAATGGGTCATGCGGCCTTTTTCGTTATGGCGCGCCTGGATCTCGAGCGTTTTGTAGAACTGGGTCCACAGCGCCTGGAACTGCTGCTCCCGTGCGCTGGGCGGCGGCAGCTCCAGGGGCGCGGCCAGCTCCAGCAGCTGGGTCTTGTGCCCCTGGTGCAGCAGTACCGCCTGATGGACGGCATCGTAGATCATAAAGTCCTCCTCCGGAAAGCGTCCGCAGAAGTGCGGGCGCAGCAGGGGGAGGATATAATTTTTGGGGTGGATGACTGCGCCCAGCATCCCGTTGTGCTCCTCGAACCGCACAAAGCCCTGGAACTTGTCTACCTCCCAGTCCAGGCTTTTTTTCATGGCATAAAGGGGCGCTACCACCGGGTGCCCCTCCCGCCGGACCGTGCCCGGCCCCAGCGCAAAGGCCAGGTGCAAAAACCGGAGCAGCAGCAGCTCCTTGTCCTCCTGCCCGGAGAGAAAATCCCGGCTGACCAGATATTCAGTTTCCGCGCCCAGCTTCTGGCCAAAGCTGGCAAATACCCGCTGGGCAGTGGCGGGGTCGGTGGCGATCTCCTTTACCGGGTAGAGGGTGGCAGTTTCCCGCTGGGGTGTCCACACCGCAAAGGGGATCTCATGCTGGGCAAAGCTCTCGTACACGCAGCACAAAAAACCTGCAAAACTGCCATCGTACAGGTAGACTACATCGGCATCGTGTAGCCTGCGGGCACCTTTGGGGCTTACAGCGCTCTGGCAAGACATTGTACTGCCTCCTCCCGTACCATGCGGACAGCTGCCCGGGGCGGCACGCCCTGCCCGATAAGGTTATCCACCGCAGGCGGGCTGAACAGGCTCAGCTGCTCGCAGCTGCCGCTGAACACGTTGGGGTCGATGAGCGCCCGGGTGATGCGCTCCCGCCCGGCAGAGCCGCGCCCCGGGTGCGCCCCGGCAAAGCCCCGGCAGGTGATGAAATACTGCGCCCGCTTGAGCACTACGCCCATGCGTTTCAGCTCGTCCAGCCCCAGTGCCGCCTGCCTGCGGGCGCGCCAGATGCGCCGGGCGCTTTTGGGGCCGATGCCCGGCACCCGCAGCAGCATCTCAAAGGGGGCGCGGTTCACATCCACCGGGAACAGCCCGTAGTGCTGCACTGCCCAGTTGCATTTGGGGTCCAGATAGGGGTTGAAGTTGGGGTTGTCTTTATCCAAAATCTCGTCCGCCTCAAACTGGTAGAACCGCAGCAGCCAGTCTGCCTGATACAGCCGGTGCTCCCGCAGCAGCGGCGGCTTTGTGTCCAGTGCAGGCAGGCGGGTATCCTCGGCTACCGGGATGTAGGCGGAGTAGAACACCCGTTTCAGCCCGTATTTGTGGTACATCCCCTCGGTCAGCTTTAAGATATGGTAGTCCGTTTCCGGCGAGGCTCCCACGATCATCTGGGTGCTCTGCCCGGCGGGGGCAAATCTGGGGGCGTGGCGGTAGAGGGTAAGCTCCTCCCGGCTGGCGGCACCGGATACTGCGATCTGCTTCATAGGGCGGAAGATAGAGTGCCGCCCCTTATCCGGTGCCAGAAGGTTCAGGCTGTGCTCGCTGGGCAGCTCCACGTTCACGCTCAGGCGGTCGGCCAGATACCCCAGCTGTTGCAGCAGTTCCGGGCTGGTGCCGGGGATGGCCTTGGCGTGGATGTAGCCCCCAAAGCGGTATTCGCCCCGCAGCAGCCGCAGCACCGCCAGCATCCGCTCGGTAGTGTAGTCCGGGGTGCCCAGCACCGCGCTGGACAAAAACAGCCCCTCGATATAATTGCGGCGGTAGAACTCCATGGTCAGCTCTGCCAGCTCCCGGGGCGCAAAGGTAGCGCGGGGGATATCGTTGGAGCGGCGGTTCACGCAATAGCTGCAGTCAAAGGCGCAGCGGTTGGTCATCAGCACCTTGAGCAGGCTCACACAGCGGCCATCGGCGGTAAAGGCGTGGCAGCAGCCCGGCGCATAGCAGCTGCCCACCGTGCCCGCCCGCGCCGTGCGGGAGGCCCCGCTGGAGGTACAGGCAACGTCATATTTGGCACTGTCGGCCAGAATGGTCAGTTTGTCCATCAGGGTCTGTTCCATGCAGAATGCACCTCCAAAATGGCTCCAAAACGGAAAAAGGGTCAAAAAATAAAGCCATGCGCAAAGCTGCAGATGGCTTTATGAAAAAACAGGGGAGAAGGAAGCGGCCGTTTACCACTTAGCTTTGGTCTCCACTACGCGGCCTGCAATGTGCAGATGGTTCAGGTCTTCGCCCTTGATGACCATTTCGTTGTAGGCAGGGTTAAAGGGCTGCAGTACCACACAGTTGCCCCGCTGGATGTAGCGTTTCAGGGTGCCTTCGCCCTCGTCGCCGTAGATCAGTACGCCCAGGTCGCCGTTTTCCAGGGTATCCTGCTTGTGCACCAGCGCAAGGTCGCCATCCTGGATGCGGGGTTCCATGCTGTCGCCGCGCACCACCAGATAGAAGTAATTGGAGGGATCTTTGACCCGGGCATACTCCTGGCCGTAGTCTTCCTCAAAGGCCAGCGCGCCGTAACCGGCCTTGACCGTGCCGATGACCGGGATCAGGCTCTCGGAGTAGCTGCCAAAAAAGCGCTCCTCCGGGGCGGAAATATTGCTGACCGGGCGGTACAGCCCCAGCAGATAGTCTGCCGTGGTGTTCAGCAGCTCTGCGATGCGGGCCACAGTGGACGGGTCGGGGGAGGATTTGCCGCTTTCCCACTTGCCGACGGCCTGCTGGGTGACCCCCAGTCTGGAGGCAAGTTCTGCCTGGCTGACGCCCTGCTTTTTGCGGCACTGCTTCAATAGCTCTGAAAACGACATGATGATGCTCCTTTTTCCGATGCGTGGTTTTTTGTTGATTTTATTATACAACAAAACGGTGTTTCTGTAAAGGGAAAGTTCAAAAAAACTCCAAATAAAGGTTGTTACAATTCCGGCGGCCCGGCGGGCGGCAGAAAAAAATTTGCATTAGGGCTTGACAGAACGGAACAAATCTGGTAAAGTAAGTAAGCATTCGACACGGCGTAATGCGAGTGTCCACAAGGAGAGATGTCCGAGTGGTTTAAGGAAGCAGTCTTGAAAACTGCCGTACGGCAACGTACCGTGGGTTCGAATCCCACTCTCTCCGCCATTTTTTATTGAATAAGTGTAACACACTTTGCTCTGGAGTAGTACTCAAGAGGCCGAAGAGGCGCCCCTGCTAAGGGCGTAGGTCGTCTAAACAACGGCGCGAGGGTTCAAATCCCTCCTACTCCGCCAAGAAGATCCCTCGTAGTTTCGTGAAAACTGCGGGGGATCTTCCTTTTTGTAGCGTCCTCGCCCGGGAGTTACCCCTTCCGTCTGCTCACTGCGTTTGCAGCCACCTTCCCCAAGGGGGCCGGCTTTTGGCGATGGCGATAAAGTTTCCGGCGCTGCCCAAAGGCGTCCCCCTGGGGAGCTGTCGAGCGTAGCGAAACTGAAGGGGTACTCCCCCATAAAAAACACACTGCCGGGCAGCCCGCAGACTGTCCGGCAGTGCGCTATTTATCGAAAAAAATTTACAGCAAAAGGTTCGTGATGGCTGCGAGCAGCAGCAGATGCACCGGGTAGAACCAGTAAAAGGCCTTTTGCTGCAGCCGGCTGCACGCGCCGCGCTGGCCGTTATAGAACCAGACCAGCACAAAGGCCAGCGGCGCAGTAAGCTCGAACAGAAACAGCACCGCCCCTGCAAGGCACTGCCGCTTGCGGTCTGCACGGGTCAGGTACAATGTGCAGATGATCAGCACGCCGATGGCGTGGTAGTCGGTGCTGGCGGCCAGTGCCAGCGCGGCGCACCCGCCCGCCCATACAAGCCCCTGCCAGCCGGGCAGGCCGTTTTCTTTTTCAAAGTGCCGCAGCCCTGCCATGGCCAGTACGCCCAGCGCCAGCGTCCAGTAAACGTTCTGTGCACTGGGGTCAAAGGGGGTGCGGGAGAACGCAAGGTCAAAGGGCACCTCGCTCACTAGGCCGAACAGCACCAGCCGCCCCAGATAGCCCTTGACGTTGTGGGTGTGCACAAAGCCCTCCACCAGCAAAAAGCAGAACAGCGGAAAGGCCAGCCGCCCGGTAAAGCGCAGTACCATGTCCAGCCGGTACAGCGGTTGGGCAGAGAGGGTGTCCTGCGAGAGGGTGCCGGCGTCCAGCCCGGGCAAAAGGATGCCTGCCTCGATGCAGGATGCGCCGATGTGGTCCACCAGCATGGTGATGCAGGCAATGGTTTTAAGAGCGGTGCCGCTGAAGGTGCGGCGCGGGGAAAGTGCGGTCATAAAAATACCTCCTTGGGCCTATTGAAAAGGCTTACGGGAACTATAACGGAAAAAAGGCGGCGTTTCCTGCCTGCTGTGGGGCAAAATGCGCGCCAAACGTACAAAAATCGGGGTAAAATGCTTGACAGGAAAGGCGCGGGATAGTACAATCAAGAAGATAATTGAACTATCTCAAATGAAAGATGAAAAAGATTCACAAAGAATCGAGCGTCTCCGAACCAGAACAGACGGAAGGAGGCTTTGGGCATGACGCTATTTTCCTACGAGATCTTTGATGCGGTGGCCCGTCAGGGCAGCTTCAATAAGGCGGCACAGCAGCTGCATCTGACCCCCTCGGCCATCAGTCACGCCATTGCCGTGATGGAGGAGGAACTGGGGTTTGCACTGTTCAACCGCGGCAAAAACGGCGTGTCCATGACCAGCTACGGCGCTTCTCTGTATCCCTCCATCCGCGATGTGCTCAACAGCGATGAGGCGCTCAAGCAGAGCATCGCCCGCCTGAACGGCCTGGAAAAGGGCAAGGTGAAGCTGGGCGTGTTCAACTCGGTATGTGCCTCGCTGCTGCCGGGGCTGCTCAAGAGCTTTGCGGCCCATTATCCGCAGATCGAGATCGAAGTATATCAGGGCACCTATGATGATGTCAAGGAATGGCTGCGCACCGGGCAGGTGGATATCGCCTTCCTCTCCTCTACCTGCCGGGAAGAGTTCAACCTCACCGAGCTGTTCCGGGAGCCGCTGCTGTGCATCGTGCCGCAGGATTGGCCGGAGCCGCAGGACGGCGTGATGACCCCCGCCCTGATGAACGGCCAGAGCTTTGTGGTGCAGTGCGATGCCACCGATGCAGAGATGCGGCAGTTCCTCAAAAAATACAAGATCGGCACAGAGCGCCGCTGCCATGTCATCGACGACCAATCCAACATCGCCATGGTGGAAGCAGGCCTGGGCATCTCCATCATGCCGCAGATGCTGCTGCGGGACTGCAAGGCGGCCGTCAAGGTCTATCCCATCGAGCCGGAGGAATACCGCGTGGTGGGCCTGGCCGTGCAGCGCCCGGCGGCAATGGCACCGGCTGTGGAGCAGATGTTCCACCACATCGTGGAATACTGCCGCGAGCTGGATCTTTCGCTGTAATAAAGAATAGTATCGTATCTGTCAACCGGGAAGCCCTGTGGAGTTTCCCGGTTGATTTTTTACGGAAGGTGTAAAGACAAACGGCAGCGTCCTAACCCCCTCAGTCTGCTCACTGCGTTCGCAGCCAGCTCCCCCAAGGGGACGCCTTTGCACTGTGCCGGAAACTTTGCCGCCACCGCCAGAAGCCGTCCCCTTGGGGAAGGTGGCATCGCCGCAGGCGATGACGGAAGGGGTGGCCCCCACCCGCAGCGCCGCGCTTTCGCAGAAAGCGGCGCTGCAAATGCCGTTTTCCGTTACGACCCTTCCCATGAAAATGCATCCGCCGCCGCAAGTAAAAATTGCATCCGGCAGCAAAATACAGTATACTATAAAAAAGGCCCCGATGCGGAACGGCGGGGCAGGATGCGGGGGATGCGCCATGAAACGTCGGGATTTTTGTAAAGGGCTTGCGGCTGTCCTTGCGGCCGGGGCACTGCCGCTTTGTACGGCAGCGCCGCAGGCCGAGGCCGCTACGGCTGTGGTGGGCCGTGCGGTGCCGGACGATCGCTATACCCTTTGGTATCGCAGCGACCGGTGCGGGGCCGACCTGCGGCACGATTACTACTACAGCGACAGCCTGTTCGACCATTCGGCGCTGGAGTATAATAACCGCCTGGCGCTGGTCACCCTGGGCATGACGGCGGCGGCCGGCTGCACCTGGGAGAGCGACCAGCGCTACTGGATGGTGGGCGAGGCAGGGCGTGCCGCCCATATCCGGGATGCCTTTGAAAAGCTGGGCTTTACCGAGGTGGAGCTGATCAACTGGGATCACAGCCTGAACGATGCGCCGGACACGGTAGCCTGCGCCATCGCCCGCAAAACGCTGGTGCGCGGCGGCAGGCAGGTGACCATTTTCGGGGTGTTCCTGCGGGGGGTTGGATACGGTGCGGAGTGGGCCAGCAACTTTCATGCAGGCACGGGCAGCGCCCATCAGGGCTTTGTGGCGGCTGCACGCCAGCTGGCGGAAAAACTGCAGGCCCGCATCCGCGCTTCGGCCAACCGGCAGCCGCTGGGTACCCTGAAACTCTGGATGGGCGGCTACAGCCGCAGCGCGGCAGTGGCAAATCTGGTGGCGGCGCGGCTGCCCGCCCTGCTGCCGCAGCTGACGCGGAAAAACACCTTTGTGTATACCTTTGCCGCCCCTGCCGCCCTGACGGCGGCGGATTACCCGGACCTGCAGCAGGACTACGACAACAACCATACGGCAGGCGGTACCTTGAAAGCGCATTGGAGCAGCAGCAATATCTTTAATCTCATCTCCAGCGGGGACATCGTGCCCCGGATACTGCCGGAGACATGGGGCTACCACCGCAACGGCAACGACCGCTTTCTGCCCGCCACCACCATTCCGGAGGAACTGGCAGCGCTGAACGAGCGGGGCGCGCAGCTGGAAGGCACGCCCACGGTGTTCGATAATCTGGCGCTGCCTGAGGAAACGGATGCGGTGCTGGACTCGATACTGACCCTCTTTGGAAGCCGCCAGAACTACCATGCGGTCTATGAGGATGCGCTGCGCTGTATGCTGCAGTGCGCCAACACCCGCTCGGAAGCCGAGATCACCCAGGGCGTTATCCTGGATGATGCAGCCATTGTGGCGCGGCTGCGCAGCATGGATACGGTGCGGCAGTTCCCGCCGGAAAAGGTGGAGCGCTGCGTACAGGCGGCCTCTGCCATGAGCCGCCCGCTGCTGGAAAAGCTGGGAGACAGCGTGCCGCTGCTGGCCCGGCAGATCGTTATCCCGATGCTGGCGGTCGGCATGTGCTTTGATCTCCAGACCGATGCCCTGCGGCTGATCGCAGATTTTGTGCTGTCCACCATCACGGCGGAAGGCCAGCTGAACGGGATCTTGAAGACTGTGCTGTGCCATTTTCTGGAAACCTACATCGTGCTGCTGGAATACTACGACCCCGCCGACCACGGCATGGAGCCATATACCCGGACACCGGGGTAAACAACAGGGGCTGCTGCACCAGACAATGTGCAGCAGCCCCTGTCTTCTTTCACGGGTGGGTATGCCCTCCGCTGGGGGAGGGTCAGAACCTGAACAGGTTCAGGCCGGTAACGGGGTCGTACTGGCGGTCTACCGTTCCGTCCAGGACATCGATCACCATCTCGCAGGTGGCGCTGACCACGGCCCGGTTCAGGTGCCCGCCGAACACCTCGCCCTTGTCGTTTCCGGCACTCATGTGCAGGTGGGTGTAAAACGCGCCGTCCATGGTGTTGATGGTGCCGGTCAGGGAAACGATCTCAAAGCTGCCGCTGAAAGTGTTGGCGTAGTATTGCTTTTCCGCTACATTGTATACGCCCACCGTAAAGCTGTTGGTGGCACCCAGCGCCTGCACGGCGGCCAGGCGGATATTTTCTTTCAGCGCGAGCTCCTTTACCTTTTCCAGGATCTCCTCGTCCTTGTCGATGCGTACAATGATCTTGCTGCCAAAGCGTTTGTATTCCATGAGGAAGCATCTCCTTTATGTGTGTTTGTGTGTTCTGCCCTTTGCCGGGAACGAGTGCGATAAACTGGAACTTGTCGGGGCGAGGCCCCTCCATCTTGCTGCCGCAAGACCGTTCGGTCGCTTAAAAGCCCCACTGGGGCTTTCATTGCTTCGCAAACGCGAATTTAGTAACGCAAAAGGAAATATACGACATATACCCAACTAAGTAATCCATGAAAAATCGCCCAACCGACAGAC
>CAKTFD010000091.1 GCA_934553285.1 uncultured Faecalibacterium sp.
TAGGAGGATATAGCGATGGATTTTACTCTGTCCAAGCAGCAGCAGATGGTGCAGAAAATGTACCGCGAGTTTGCTGAAAACGAAGTCAAGCCCCTGGCTAAGAAGGTTGATGCAGAGGAATACTTCCCCAAGGAGACCGTCGAGAAGATGGGCAAGCTGGGCATGATGGGCATCTATTTCCCGACTGAGGTCGGCGGTGCAGGCGGCGATGTGCTGTCCTACGTCATGGCCGTGGAGGAGCTGAGCAAGGTTTGCGGCACCACCGGTGTCATCGTTTCTGCGCATACCAGCCTGTGTGCTGCTCCTATCTACGAGAATGGTACCCCTGAGCAGAAGGCAAAGTACCTGCCCAAGCTCTGCAGCGGCGAGTGGCTGGGTGCCTTTGGCCTGACCGAGCCGGGCGCCGGCACCGACGCACAGGGCCAGCAGACTATTGCCAAGGAAGAGGATGACTGCTGGGTGCTGAATGGCTCCAAGATCTTCATCACCAATGCAGGCTTTGCCGATGTGTTCATCGTCATCGCTGTTACCGATACCGTGCTGGATAAGCGCGGCCGTCCCACCAAGCTGTGCTCCGCCTTTATCGTGGAGCGCACCGACCCCGGCTTCTCCGTTGGTAAGGCCGAGGATAAGATGGGCATCCGTGGTTCTTCTACCTGCGAGCTGATCTTTGAGGACTGCCGCATCCCGAAGGATCGTATGCTGGGCGTGCGCGGCAAGGGCTTCCAGCTGGCTATGGCTACCCTGGATGGCGGCCGTATCGGCATCGCTTCCCAGGCTCTGGGCATTGCCGAGGGCGCTCTGGATGAGACCATTGCCTACGTCAAGGAGCGCAAGCAGTTCGGCCGTGCCATCGCTGCTTTCCAGAACACCCAGTTTGAGCTGGCTGAGATGAAGGCCCGCGTGGATGCTGCAAAGTATCTGGTCTACGCTGCCGCTCTGAAGAAGCAGCAGGCTATGGATGGCGCAAAGGTCCGTTACAGCGTGGAAGCTGCCGAGGCCAAGCTGGTTGCAGCACGCACCGCAAGCGATGTGACCCGCCGCTGCCTGCAGCTGTTTGGTGGTTACGGCTACACCCGTGATTACCCCATCGAGCGCATGATGCGTGATGCCAAGATCACTGAGATCTACGAGGGCACCAGCGAAGTGCAGATGATGGTCATTTCCGGCGCGCTGCTGAAGTAAGGGAGGCAAGAGTTACAATGAAAGCAATTGTTTGTGTAAAGCAGGTTCCTGATACCTCCGGCAAGGTAGCCGTCAAGCCCGATGGAACCCTGGATCGTGCATCCATGGCTACCATCACCAACCCCGATGACCTGAACGCTCTGGAGGCTGCTCTGAAGCTCAAGGATGCCACCGGCTGCGAAGTCGTGGTCGTCACCATGGGCCCCCCGCCGGCCGAAGGCATGCTGCGTGAGCTGCTGGCCCGCGGCGCTGACAAGGCTGTTCTGGTTTCCGGCCGTGAGTTCGGCGGTTCCGATACCTTTGCAACCAGCCAGATCCTGGCTGCTGCCGTCAATAAGATCGGCGTTGGCCCCGAGGACGTTGTGTTCTGCGGCCGTCAGGCAATCGATGGTGATACCGCACAGGTCGGCCCCCAGATCGCTGAAAAGCTGCATCTGCCTCAGGTCACCTATGTGGCTGACATCCAGAAGGATGGCAACACCCTGACCGTGAAGCGTATGCTGGAAGACGGCTACATGATGGTCAAGGTGCAGACTCCCTGCCTGCTGACCTGCATCAAGGAGCTGAACCAGCCCCGTTACATGAGCGTGAACGGCATCTTCACCTGCTACGACAAGCCGATGGAAGTGTTCGATTACAACGCACTGAAGGACGATCCGCTGATCGAGGTCGATACCATTGGTCTGAAGGGTTCTCCGACGAACGTCTTTAAGTCCTTCACTCCTCCGCAGAAGGGCGCAGGCACCATGCTCAAGGGCGACGATACTGCCGCACAGCTGGCTGGTATCCTGGCCAAGAAGCACCTGATCTGATGAAAGGAGCATAGGATTACAATGGCTGATTTTAACGAATACAAGGGCGTCTGGGTCTTTTGCGAGCAGCGCCAGGGCGCACTGATGTCCACCGATTTTGAGCTGGTGAGCGAGGCTCGCAAGCTGGCTGATGAACTGGGCTGCGAGGTTACCGGCCTGCTGCTGGGCGACAACGTGGAAGGCATTGCCAAGGAGCTGGGCGGCTACGGTGCCGATAAGGTCCTGGTCTGCGACAGCCCCCTGCTGAAGGACTACACCACCGATGCTTACGCAAAGGTCGTGTGCGATATGGTCGATGAGTACAAGCCTGAGGTGCTGCTGATCGGCGCTACCAACATCGGCCGCGACCTCGGCCCCCGCTGCGCAGCCCGCCTGCACACCGGCCTGACCGCTGATGCTACCCACCTGGATATCGACACCGCAAAGTATGTCGAGTTCCTGAAGGAAAGCTCCACCATCGACCTGTCCAAGCAGAAGTTCGATTACGAGGATCGTAACCTCAAGATGACCCGTCCCGCATTTGGCGGCCATCTGATGGCTACCATCATCTGCCCCCGCTTCCGTCCGCAGATGTCCACCGTGCGTCCCGGCGTTATGAAGAAGGCTCCCTTCGATCAGGCCAAGGCAGATGCCTGCCAGATCGTAAAGCCCGCATTCAGCCTGAGCGCTGAGGATATCAAGACTGAGGTGCTGAGCGTAGAGAAGGCCGCTGAGAAGCTGGTCGATCTGATCGGTGCAGATGTCATCGTTTCTGTGGGCCGCGGCATCAGCAAGGATGTCAACAAGGGCATCGAGCTGGCTGAGCAGCTGGCTGCCGCACTGGGCGGCGGCGTTGTGGGCGCTTCCCGTGCTGTTACCGATGCAGGCTGGATGTCTGCTGACCATCAGGTCGGCCAGACCGGCAAGACCGTGCACCCCAAGATCTATGTGGCTCTGGGCATTTCCGGTGCCATCCAGCACACCGCTGGTATGCAGGATTCTGAGTGCATCATCGCTGTCAACAAGAACGAGGGTGCTCCCATCTTCGGTGTTGCTGACTACGGCATCGTGGGCGATCTGTTCAAGGTCGTGCCCGAACTCATCAAGCAGATCGAGGCAGCAAAGGCTGCACAGTAAGCACCTGCTTGCAATCATCCCAATAGCATTGCCTGAATTGTGGGAGGGCGGTTCTTCGGAGCCGCTCTCCTTTTTTGCGTTTCCGTGCCGCGCTGCCAGGCTTTTTATTTGTCCCGGTTTGTGTTATACTTGATTTGAATTATCGCAATTTTCAAAAATAGTGCCAATCAAAACAGCATATTTGCGATATGCAGTTTGCGGATGTTGCTTGTGCATTAAAAACGCAAACTGCTATATTTTCAGGAGGAACCAACGTGGAGGATTACCGCACCATCCGGGGCACAGCCACCGGCGAATATGAAGAAAAAAAGAGCCGTTTCATCGCACAGCTCTCCTTTGCCGACAGCGAGGAAGCCGCTGTGGCATTTCTGGAGCAGGTGCGCGCAGCAAACCGCACGGCACGGCATAATGTATATGCCTACCGCCTGCGGCAGGGCAACCGGGAGCGTTACTCGGACGATGGGGAACCGGCCAAGACCGCAGGCACCCCGGCGCTGGAGGTGCTGCAGCACAGCGGCCTGACCGACCTTATTGTGGTGGTCACCCGGTATTTTGGCGGAGTGCTGCTGGGTACCGGAGGGCTGGTGCGCGCCTACACCACAGCCACTGCCCGGGCGCTGGAAAATGCCCAGGTCGTCACGGTGCGCAGCGTAGTGGAACTGCAGGTAACGGTGGATTATGCCCTTTATGAGCGGGCTTCGCTGCTCATCGATGCCGCCGGCGCAAAGCAGGCGGCACCGGAGTTTGCAGATCGGGTAAGCCTGCGCTGGCAGATGCCGGAGCATACCGAAGCCCCGCTGCTGGAACAGCTGCGGGAGCTGACCCGCGGCAGCGCGCAGGTAACGGTGTCCGAGCCGTTCTACGCACCGTTCTGATAAAAAACAAAGTCTTTTTTGCAAACCGACACGGAACTTCCCCCTTCGACAGCATCGATGTGCTACAATTGCCGCAGCGCAGCAATTGGGATCGGCTGCGCACAGAGGGGAGGGGATGGGAACCAGAAAACAGAAGGAGGATCCGTATGGATGTGCGCCGGAGAACCGAAGAGATCGAACACCTGACCCTGGCCCCCTGGGCAACTTTCAGCGATGCAAGCCGGGGACGCGCTGTGCCGGAACCGCAGGATCCGCTGCGCCCGGTATTCCAGCGGGACCGCGACCGGGTGCTGCACTGCAAGGCGTTCCGGCGGCTCAAGCAGAAGACCCAGGTGTTCCTTTCGCCGGAGGGCGACCTGTACCGCACCCGGCTGACCCATACGCTGGAGGTCTCCCAGATCGCCCGCACGATCGCCCGTGGCCTGCGCCTGAACGAGGATCTGACCGAGGCTATCAGCCTTGCGCATGATCTGGGGCATACGCCCTTTGGCCACGCCGGGGAAAAAGCCCTGAACGACCTCTGCCCGGGCGGTTTCCGCCACTATATGCAGAGCCTGCGTGTGGTGGACCGGCTGGAAAAGGACGGCCAGGGCCTCAATCTCACCTGGGAGGTGCGCAACGGCATCGTCACCCATACCAAAGGTACCTGGGCGGCCACACCGGAGGGGCGCATCGTGCGCATGGCGGATCAGATCGCCTTTGTCAACCATGATATCGAGGATGCAGTGCGCGCCGGTGTGCTGGATCCGGCCACCCTGCCCAGGGATTGCACAGCTGTGCTGGGCCAGACCAAATCCGCCCGCATTACCACCATGATCAACAGTATCCTGACCCACAGCACCGAGGATGTGCGGATGGGCGAGGAGGAGTACGAGGCGTTTCTGGCCCTGCGGGACTTCATGTACACCACCGTGTATGTGGATAAGACCGCCAAGCACGAGGAGCAGAAGGTGGATAAGGTCATCGGGGAGCTGTACGAGCACTACCTGACCCATATCGACCGGATGTCCAACTTCTATGTGCAGCTGGCCTATCAGGAGGGGCGGGAGCGCGCCGTGACCGATTATATCAGCGGCATGAGCGATGAGTTTGCCATCCGCACCTTTGAGCAACTGTTCGTGCCCCAGAAATGGCATGTCCTCTAATCTACGAAAGGTCGTTTAAAGATCCATGATCCCACACGAATACATCGAGGAGCTGACCCGCCGCACGGATATCGTGGAGCTGGTGGGCAGTTATGTACAGCTCAAGCGCAAGGGGCGGCTGTACAGCGGCCTGTGCCCCTTCCACAGCGAAAAAACACCCTCTTTTTACGTTTATCCGGATACGCAGAGCTTTTACTGCTTCGGCTGCCAGGCAGCCGGGGACGCCATCAGCTTTGTCAAAAAGATCAATAATATCAGCAGCGGCGAGGCCATCAAGATGCTGGCCTCCCGTGCCGGTATGCCCGAGCCGCAGGAGGACGATAAGACCGGGCGGCTGCGCAGCCGGGTGCTTTCCATGAACAAGGAAGCTGCCCGCTTCTTCCACGCCTGCCTGAACTCTACCGTGGAGGAGGCCCGGCAGGCCCGGGCCTACTGGCGGCGGCGCGGCCTGGACGATAAGACCATCGTCCGGTTCGGGCTGGGTTATGCCCCCAACGATGGCCAGGCGCTGTACCAGTACCTGCGGGACAAGGGTTACAACCAGCAGGAGCTGGATGCCAGCGGCCTGTTCAAGCGCAGCCAGTCCGGGCGCATCTACTGCCTGTTCTGGAAGCGGGTCATCACCCCCATCTTCGACCTGCGCGGTAATATCATAGCCTTTGGCGGCCGTGTGCTGGATGATTCCAAGCCCAAGTACGTCAACAGCCCCGAAACACTGGTCTACCATAAATCGGAAACGGTGTTTGCCATGCAGATCGCCAAGCGCAGTGCCTCCCGGCGGTTCGTGCTGTGCGAGGGCTACATGGATGTTATCAGTATGCAGCAGGCCGGCATTGATACCGCTGTCTGTGCCTGCGGTACCGCGCTGACCCCGGGGCAGGTGCGCATCATCAGCGAGTATGCCGATGAGGTCATCCTGAGTTACGACTCGGACGAAGCAGGACAAAAAGCGACCCTGCGCTCGCTGGAGCTGTTCCGCAACAGCCCGGTAAAGGTGGGCGTGCTGCAGATCCCCGGTGCCAAGGATCCGGATGAATACATCAAAAAGTATGGTGCCGAGCGGTTCCAGACACTGCTGGATGGGGTGGGCAATGCGCTGGATTTCCGGCTCAAGCGCCTGCGCGACCAGTACGACCTTTCCCAGGATGCCCAGCGGCTGCAGTATGTCAAGGAAGCTGTTGATATGTTGGCAGAGCGCTCCAACCCTACCGAGCAGGAAGTGTATGCCGGGCGGCTGGCAGAGGAGACCAACATCTCCAAAACCGCCATCCTGGCGCAGCTGGGTACGGCGGCAAAGCGGGCAGACGGCAAGTACCGCCGCGAGAGGAACAAGGCGGTGCTGCGTTCCGGCGAGATGGACCAGATCAAGGTGCCCTACAGCGCGGGCGGCAGCCAGGCGCTGGGCATTGCCAGTGCGCAGCAGCGGCTGCTGGCGGCCATCCTGCGGGAGCCGCGCTATCTGGAACTTGCAAAAGCGCAGCTGTCGGCGGAGCAGTTCATCCAGCCGCAGCAGAAGGAACTGTACGAAGCGATGCTCAGCTGCAGCCGGGAAGGGGTGGAACTCAGCCTGACTGCACTGCGGGCATTTGTAAGCGAAGAAGCATTGAATGAACTGAGCCGGCTTGCGGCACAATACAGCGATGTAAACTGTACCCCGGACGATATCCGCCTGTACCTGGACAGGATCGCCCGCGGGATGCCGGTGGCAAGCAAAGCTGCTGCAATGTCCGGCGATGAGATCACACAATATCTCCAGTCGATGCGCGAAAAAAAGCAGGGGGCACTGCCCGAACAAGACTGATCCCTGTTTTCCCTCCGGCTGGATCTGGAGAGAAAAGGAGCAGGAATCATGCAGAAATTGTCGCAAACGGAAGAACTGGCGCGCAGCCTTGCTGCAAAGGCGCGGCATCATGTCCTTACCCCGGAGCAGATCAGCCGTGCCATGGAGGAAGCGGACTACGATGTTGCCCAGCTGGAAGAGCTTTACGCTGCACTGGAACGGCGCGGCGTCCGCCTGGCGGAGGAACCCCCGGCCGACCTGCCTGTGCTGGATGATGCCCAGATCGGCAGGCTGGAACACGAGCTTTCCTCCGAGGGGGTGGCGCTGGATGACCCGGTCAAGACCTATTTAAAGGAGATAGGCCGGGTGCCGCTGCTCAACACCCAGCAGGAGGTGGAGCTGGCAAAGGCTGCACAGGCCGGGGACGCGGATGCCCGCCGCGCTTTGAGCGAGGCGAACCTGCGGCTGGTGGTATCGGTGGCCAAACGCTACGCCGGGCGGGGTCTGCCGTTCCTGGACCTGATCCAGGAGGGGAACCTTGGCCTGATGAAGGCTGCAGAAAAGTTTGAGCCGGAGCGCGGGTTCAAGTTCTCCACCTACGCCACCTGGTGGATCCGCCAGTCCATCACCCGGGCTATTGCAGATCAGGGGCGCACCATCCGCATTCCGGTGCATCTGGTGGAGAGCATCAACCGGGTCAAGAAAACGGCGGGCGACCTGCTGCATAAAAATGGCCGGGAACCCACGGCCGAGGAGATCGCCGCGGCGCTGGATATGGAACCCGACCGCGTGCGGGAACTGCTGCAGCTGGCGCAGGAACCCATCAGCCTGGAAACACCGGTAGGGGAGGAAGAGGATGCCCACCTGGAGGATTTTATCCAGGACGAAGAAGCCGGTGTCCCGGTGGACGAGGCGGGGCGGCAGCTGCTGCGGCGGGAACTGCTGCATGTGCTCAAAAGCCTTACCCCCCGTGAGGAGCGGGTCATCACCCTGCGTTTTGGCTTGGAGGATGGCCGTGCCCGCACGCTGGAGGAACTGGGGAAGGAGTTTAACGTGACCCGGGAGCGGGTGCGCCAGATCGAGGCAAAAGCGCTGCGTAAGCTGCGCCATCCCAGCCGTGCCAAACTGCTGCGGGATTATCTGGACGAGTGACCTTTTTGGAAAAAAGCATATGTCCTGCAGGCAAGCCATTGCACACAAACGGTGCGGTGGCTTTTTTATGTGTCGGCACCGTGCTGCACAAGAGCAAAGATAGACAAATTGCACAAGGCGGTTATGAACAGGAACGTGCAAAATAAAAAAATCAAGCCCTAAAATCACAAACAACTACACGGAACCGGGCGTACGAAAACAAACGGGAAAATAAATTTATTTCGGCCAAAATCCGAAAAATGGCTTGACAACAGGGGTTTTCCGGTGTATACTGCATTAGTATCACATAATGGACTAGTGCGCCAAAAAGGGAACTGCGATGGCTGCCGCTGGAGGGGCTACCCCGAAAAGTTTGTGCAAAATGCCGGAACGTTCCGCAGGACGCGGGTCGAATTATGTGTGTCTGCTCAAATTTGACCCGTGTATACGACGACCCGTAGAATATAAAAGTAAGGAGTGGTTGATTTTATGATGAAAGTCAAGCCCGTCAAGCTCGGCAAAACCGAGCGCATGAGCTTCTCCCACATCGACGAAGTCATCAGTATGCCGAACCTGATCGAGGTCCAGAAGAACTCTTATCAGTGGTTCCTGGACGAGGGCCTGAAAGAGGTCTTCCACGATATCGGCACCATTGAGGACTACACCGGCAATCTGGCACTGAGCTTTGTGGACTTCCGCCTGGATAAGGAGCCGAAGTACAGCATCAAGGAGTGCAAGGAACGTGATGTGACCTTTGCCGCCCCCCTGCGCGTCACCGCCCGTCTGCTGAACAAGGAGACCGGCGAGGTGAAGGACCAGGAGATCTTCATGGGCGACTTCCCCCTGATGACCGATGCAGGTACCTTTGTGATCAACGGTGCCGAGCGTGCCATCGTCAGCCAGCTGGTCCGTTCTCCCGGTGTGTTCTACGGCCATGCCAAGGATAAGGTCGGCAACGACCTGTACAGCGCCACCATGAACCCCAACCGCGGTGCATGGCTGGAGTACGAGACCGATGCCGCCAACGT
>CAKTFD010000092.1 GCA_934553285.1 uncultured Faecalibacterium sp.
CATCCAGCTGAACGATACCCACCCCACCCTGGCCATCCCCGAGATGATGCGCATCCTGCTGGATGAGTGCGGCTTTGACTGGGACAAGGCATTCGGCATCTGCCAGAAGGTCTTCTCCTACACCAACCACACCGTTATGGCCGAGGCGCTGGAAAAGTGGAACGTGGACATCTTCAAGATGACCCTGCCCCGCATCTACCAGATCGTGGTGGAGATGGACCGCCGCGCCCGCGAGGAGCTGGCAAAGGCTTTCCCCGGCGACCAGGGCAAGATCGACTACATGGCACTGATCGGCGACAACCAGGTGCGCATGGCCAACATCTGCGCCTACACCGCCAACAGCATCAATGGTGTGTCCAAGCTGCATAGCGAGATCATCAAGGAGAGCGTCTTCCACGATTACTACCTGTTCAAGCCCCAGGCCTTCAAGAATGTGACCAACGGCATCGCTTACCGCCGCTGGCTGCTGGCCTCCAACCCCGCACTGTGCAAGCTGCTGGACGAGACCGTTGGCGATGGCTACAAGCACGATGCCGCCGACCTGACCAAGCTGAACAAGTATGCTGACGACAAGACCGTGCTCAAGCGCCTGAACGAGATCAAGCTGAGCAACAAGAAGGATTTTGCCAACTATCTGGCAAAGAGCACCGGCCAGGTCATCGACCCCAACTCCATCTTTGACTGCCAGGTCAAGCGTATGCACGAGTACAAGCGCCAGCATCTGAATGCGCTGAACATCGCTGCACAGTACCTGTACCTGAAAGAGAACCCCAACGCCGACTTTATCCCCAAGACCTATATCTTCGGCGCAAAGGCTGCCCCCGGCTACTATATGGCCAAGCAGATGATCCGCATGATCTGCAAGCTGGGCGATCTGATCAACAACGACCCCGCTGTGCGCGAAAAGCTGCGCGTGGTCTATCTGGAAGAGTATTGTGTCTCCCTGAGCGAGCACCTGATGCCCGCTGCCGAGGTTTCTGAGCAGATTTCCCTGGCAGGCACTGAGGCTTCCGGTACCGGCAACATGAAGTTCATGCTGAACGGTGCTATCACCCTGGGCACCCTGGACGGCGCAAACGTGGAGATCGCTGATGCTGCCGGCAAGGAGAACGAGCTGATCTTTGGTATGCTGACTCCCGAGGTAAACAACCTCAAGCAGGTGGGCTACCATCCCAACGCCTTTATCATGGGCGATGACGTTGCCAACAGCGCCCTGAACTTCCTGGAGCGCGGCTGGAACGGCGAAAACTTCCACGAAGTCACCGAGAACCTGCGCAGCAGCGACCCGTACATGGTCATGGCCGACTTCAAGGATTACCGCCGTGCACAGGCCGACCTGCAGAAGCTGTATGCCGACCGCGAGACCTGGGCACGCATGAGCCTGAAGAACATTGCCAACAGCGGCATCTTCAGCGCAGACCGCGCCGTGCTGGACTACGCCCGCGATATCTGGTATGCTTCTACCGTACCCATGGGCAAGTAAAAAGCCCCTTTTGCGAAAAAAGCTCCCCTGTGGAGGCTTGTCGCTGAACGCAGCCCACAAGGGCCTTTAAAAAAATCAAAGCCCCGGTGGTTTCGCCCGCCGGGGCTTTTTTGAGAAAGGACGATTCTTTTTGTCTTGCCTGTTCAACAGCTACGACCCCTACTTCAAACAGCCCTTTGGTGCCGTGCGCGCCGGGCAGACGGTACACCTTTCCCTGTGCATCCCCGAGGATATGGGTTACGTGGACCCGCACCTTGTGCTGCAGAAGGAGGGCAAATACGATGTGCCCGTGCACTACCGCATGAAATTTGATGGCCAGACCCCCCACCAGAACCATTTTTCGGTGGATGTGGTGCTGGGCGACCCAGGCTTATACTTTTACTACTTTGACCTGTATACCGACTTTCGCCGCATCGTGCGCGGGGCAGATAACTGCGGCGTACTCAGCTGGCAGGCGGGAGAGTGCTGGCAGATCACGGTCTACGAGCCGGATTTCCAGACCCCGGCCTGCATCAAGGGCAAGGTGTTCTACCAGATCTTCCCGGACCGCTTCTGCGAGGGCATCGAAAACAAGCCTATGCCCTTCCCGGACCGGCTGTACCAGGCCGATAAGCACGCCGAGCCTTTCTGGCAGCCCAACGAGACCGGCGGCCACCTGAACGAGGACTATTTTGGCGGCGACCTGGAGGGCATCCGCATCAAGCTGCCCTACCTGCAGGAGATGGGCGTGGACTACCTGTACCTGAACCCCATCTTTGAGGCGCACTCCAACCACCGCTACAACACCGCCGACTACCTGAACGTGGACCCCCTGCTGGGCACCAACGAGGAGTTTGAGGTGCTCTGCCGGGAAGCCGCCAAGTACGGCATCGGCATCGTGCTGGACGGCGTGTTCAGCCATACCGGCTCCGACAGCCGGTACTTTAACCGCGAGGGGCGCTACGGCGCAGGCGGCGCCTACCGTGACCCCAATTCCCCCTACCGCAGCTGGTACGATTTTGACCCCAAATACAAGGGCGGCTACCGCAGCTGGTGGGGTTTTGAGACCCTGCCGGAGGTCAACGAGGAGACCCCCTCCTTTGTGGAGTTCATCACCGGCGAGGGCGGCGTGATCGACACCTGGCTGCGCCGCGGCGCTGCCGGTTTCCGGCTGGATGTAGCGGATGAGCTGCCGGATGAATTTATTGAAAAGATCCGCACCGCCGTCAAGCGGGTCAGCCCGGAAAAGTTTTTGCTGGGCGAGGTGTGGGAGGATGCCACCACCAAGTTCGGCTTTGGGCAGCGCCGCACCTACCTGCTGGGCAAGGGGCTGGACAGTGTGATGAACTATCCCTTTAAGAACACCGTGCTGGATTTTGTAAAGGGCAAGCCCGCCGAGCAGGCTGCCAACGAGATCCTTTCCATCTGCGAGCACTACCCTGCCCCCGCCATCAATACTGCGCTGAACTTCCTCTCCACCCACGATACTGAGCGCGCCCTGACCGTGATCGCGGACGAGCCTGCAAATGGCCGCGGCCGTGCATGGCAGAGCGGCCGCAGCGTGACCGGCGAAGCCTACGAGGAAGGTATGCTGCGCCTGCGCCTGGCCTACGCCATCATCTACACCCTGCCCGGCGTGCCCTGCCTTTACTACGGCGACGAGATCGGTATGCAGGGCTACCGCGACCCCTTTAACCGCGGCTTCTTCTGCTGGGACAGCCACGAGGAGCGCCTGCGCCCCGTACTGGCACAGCTGGCGCAGCTGCGCCACAGCTGCGAGGCGTTCCGCACCGGCAGCCTGCGGGTGCTGCGGGCAGAGGGCGGCGTACTGCACTACCAGCGCGTGGGCCAGACCGAAACCGCAGAGATCATTGTGAACCGCTCTGAGCACATTATCGTAGAGCCGCTGGCCAGCGGCAAGCATACGGAAGTAAACCCCATGGGATTCACGATCGTAGTAGAGGAGATCGGCCACAACCCGGACCACAGCTACTACGACATGAAATAATTTCTTGAGGAGGAATCACTATCATGTCTGTTGATCTGCACCGTTTCCCGCGCGTCTTTATGGCCTGTACGCTGTTGCTGCTTTGTATGCTCCTGTCCAGCTGCAAAGGCTCCCCGTTTACCAAAACGGTCCCGCTCCATCTGTCCAACCAGACCGACCGGGACATCACCGCCTATGTCACCGGCATCCGCTACAGCGATGCCAGCTTTGAGGCCTACTACTACGGCACCCCTACCCTGCCGCTGAAAGCCTATTCCGTTGCAGCCAGCACGGAAACGGATCTTGATGTCCCGGTCAAGTACCTGCGCGATACCCTGTATGCCTACCTCTCCGATACTGCCGGCAGCCGCTTTTTCTATGCGGATATCGATGTGCCGGACATCGGCGAGCGTATCAGCCTGACCCTGCGGCTGGAAGACAGCCAGCTTGTGATCGATGTGGACTGGGGCGATGGCACGGTGCGCACCCTGCGCCCGGTGACCAAAGCACAGGACCAGTACGCCCAGTTCTGCCACTGGTACGGCTGGAAGGTCATCAGCTATGAGGAGTTCAAAAACGAAAACTTCTGGCTTTTGCTCCCCGGCCTTACCGATGCCAAGTGGGCACATGTCTACGGCAGCGTAGACGCCCCCCGCTATGCCACCCAGCAGGAGGCTTCTGCCCACATGGTACGGATCACCTTCCCCATCTGGAAGCTCTCCAACGGGAAGAAGATCTCCTCCAAGGCGTCCATCTGGATCAACGCCGCCGTTGCCGATGAGGTTGTGCGCATCTTCACCGAGATCTACAACGACCCTGAGCAGTTCCCCATCAACAGCGTGGGCGGCTACAGCTGGCGCGGCGATACCTCTTCCAGCCAGCACAACCCGGGCCTTGCGATCGACATCAACCCCAACGAAAACTACCAGATCCGCAACGGCAATGTGGTGGTCGGCTCCTTCTGGGATCCCAGCACCAGCCCCTACTCCATCCCGGAGGGCGGCTCTGTAGTCCGCATCTTTGCGGAACATGGCTGGGAATGGGGCGGCAACGCATGGGCCGGTTACACCTCGCCTTCCACGACCGGCAACCACGATTACATGCACTTCTCCTATTTTGGCACCTGATGCACCGGCCGCATGGTTTTGGGACGGGATTTAGGGGTCTGCGCAACGTTCCAGTAAAAAAGTATTGACCTTCCCCCAGGGGGATGCCGTATAATAGCACCATAAGGAGGGAACAAACCATGCAGATATCCCCGATCTTCTGGCTGGCAGCCGCTGTGGGCTTTCTGGTACTGGAGGCCACTACCTTTAATATGACCTCCATCTGGTTTGCCATCGGTTCCGCTGCCGCACTGCTGTGCTGTGTGTTCACCGGGTCGTTCCGGGTGCAGGCCGTGGTCTTTCTGGTGGTAAGCATCCTGTGTCTGGCAGCCTTCCGCCCGCTGGCGGCAAAGCTGCGGCAGAAGCCCACCGCCACAAACGGCGACCGCAACCTGGGGCGGGAGGCCACCGTGCTTTCCACCGTTACCGCTGAGACCACCGGCCGCGTACGGCTGGACGGCGTGGACTGGAACGCCCGCTGCGCCACCCCCGGCGACACCCTTGCACCCGGTGCGCTCTGCCGCGTTACCGAGATCCACAGCACCCTGCTCATCGTAGAGCCGGTGCTGACCGAAAACCGCAACCCCCACATAACAGTCTGACAAAGGAGATGCACTATGCTTCTGTTTTTTGTGATCCTTGCGCTGGTCTTTATTGTGCTGCTGGTGGTCATCACCAACATCGTCATCGTGCCGCAGTCCAAGGTATACGTCATCGAGCGGCTGGGCAGCTACTCCGACACCTGGTCGGCCGGCCTGCATGTCAAGATCCCGTTCATTGAGCGCATCGCCAAAAAGGTGAGCCTGAAAGAACAGGTGGCAGATTTTCCCCCGCAGCCTGTTATCACCCGCGATAACGTGACCATGCAGATCGATACCGTGGTGTTTTTCCAGGTGATGGATGCCAAACTCTACACCTACGGTGTCAACCAGCCCATCGCCGCCATCGAGAGCCTTTCCGCCACCACCCTGCGCAACATCATCGGTGAGATGGAGCTGGACCATACCCTGACCAGCCGCGATGTCATCAACGGCAAGATCACCGCCATCCTGGACGAAGCCACCGACAAGTGGGGCATCAAGGTGAACCGCGTGGAAGTGAAGAACATCATCCCGCCGCGTGAGATCCAGGAAGCCATGGAAAAGCAGATGAAGGCTGAGCGCGAAAAGCGCGCCGTCATCCTGAAAGCGGACGGTGAAAAGCAGGCCGCCATCACGGCTGCCGAGGGCGAAAAGGAATCCGCCATCCTGCGCGCCGATGCCGTAAAGCAGCAGCGCATCCTGGAGGCCGAGGGCGAAGCACAGGCCATCCTGGCCGTGCAGAAAGCCAATGCCGATGCCATCCGCCTGCTGAACGAGGCCATGCCCAGCGACAAGGTGCTGGCCCTCCGCAGCCTGGAAGCCCTGGCCAAGGTGGCCAACGGCAAGGCTACCAAGATCATCATTCCCTCGGAGCTGCAGAACCTGGGCGGCGTAGTGCCCACCATCAAGGAACTGATGACCGACCCGAAGGACGCCGAGTGATCTCCATGAACACCGCAGAGCCGGACAGACCGCAGGGCCTGCCCGGCTTTGTGTTATCCGCAGATATTGCATCCGCTCCCGACCTGTGATACCATACAAGTAACCATAGCAGTTTGCGTTTTTAATGCACAAGCAACATCCGCAAACTGCATATCGCAAATATGCCGTTTCGATAGGCACTATTTTTGAAAATTGCGATAAAACGATACAGATGGAGGACTTTTTCCATGATCTACGACACCCTGAACAACCTGCCCAACTATCTGGGCGTAAGCGACAATCTGGACACCGTCATCGAGTACATCATGGCGCGGGATATCACCACCCTGCCCGCCGGGCGCACCCGCATCGATGGGGACAAGGCCGTAGTCACCGTAAGCACCGTGACGCCGCAGACCTCCGACAAGGCACTGTTCCAGCGGCACGACAACCACATCACGCTGGAGACCGACCTGGATGGCAGCGAGCTGTTTGAGGTGAGCCTGGCAGAGCTTACCCCCACCAAACCCACCGATGAAGCTGCCGACACCACCGTAGGCACCGCCGGCACCAGCATTGCCGGCATGTTGTGCGAGGGACGCTTTGCCCTGTATCTGGCCGGAGAGCCGTATAAATCCGGCCTGAAAGCACAGGGTTGCGGCAAGCTGAAAAAAGCCGTATTCAGCATCGAGCTGGATCCGGACGAAGAAGAAACCGAGGAATGATCGAAAGGAGGCCTTTCTATATGGGATTTTTTGCTGTACTGGCTGCAAGCCTGTTTGCCGTGTTTCTCTTTACCGTATTCGGCGGTTATTCACTGCTGCTCTGGTGCCAGCAGTCCCTGTGGATGGTCGTTCCTCCCGCAGTGGTACTGGCTGTTCTGGTCTGGACGTTCCTGAAAATGGACGACAAGATCACCGCCCTGCAAAATCGGGTGGACGCACTGGAAGCCGCACAGAAAAACGCCGAAGAGACCGAGGAATAAATACAGCGCCGCCCTTGCAGGAGAATCTTCTCCCGCAGGGGCGGCACTCTTTTTGCATCTTACTTTTTATCCTGCGGGTCATCCAGCCCTTTGAACATTACCATGCCCAGACTGACAAAGCTGGCTCCCAGTACAAAACCGACCGTCCCCAGCGACACGCTGAACGCAGCGCCCATGGCAACGCCGAACAGGATACCCGCGATTTGACTTTTCTTCATTTTACTGCTCTGCCTTTCCGTACCATGCAACGGACAACCGCCACGAGAGAGCATACAGCCCCAGCACCGCTGCCAGCACTACGGCCAGCACCAGCAATGAGCCATGGGCGGGCAGGATGCTGTTCAGCGGAATCCCACCGGAGGACACCGTAATGCCCATCAAGCCTCCCAGCATACCAATGCAAAGATAATACACATATTTTGCCTTTTCGTAGCCAAAGCGGTAGGTCAACGGCAGCAGGATGATGTTGCCCAGCAGGGTCAGCATAGCCACCTGAAGCAGGGTCGCCACGGTGAGCTGAACCGTCACCGTGCCCCAGAGCAGCTGTGCTGCCGCCAGCGCTGCCATGCTCAGCAGCTCTGCCAGCACCATACCACACAAGCCGATGAGGTATTTGCCGCCCACGATCTGCTCTTTTGTCACCGGCAGCGCAGCGCAGTAAGCGCTGAACCGGCTGTTCTGGTCGTAAGCCAGTAAGGACATGGGCGACATCCCCAGCATAAGCCCGCTGTACAGCATAAAGAAATTAGAGCCTTCCTTCATGAAAAACGTTCCCATCAGCATCATAGCCACCGACACCAGAATGATCCATCTGGTGTAGCTCCACATCTGATAGGCATCCTTCAACAGCAGACCTTTCATTGCACATCCTCTCCTTTCACCATCAGCACAAACAACTCTTCAATGCTCACCGGGGAGAGATTTGCCCCGGCGGGCAGTGCATCCCGGCGCACAAGCGCCTCTGCCCCATAGGGGGTGACCCGCTTGCCGTACACCCGCGTATCCAATGCCGCCAGCTGCGCCGCCGTGCCATGCCACAGGGCGTATTCCTCCCGCAGGGTGTCCTTTTCCTCACAGAGCAGCAGCCTGCCCTTGTGGAGGAATGCGATGGTATCGCAGAGTTTTTCCAAGTCGCTGACGATGTGGGAGGAGATGAGGATGGAGTGGTCCTCGTCCCGGGCAAAATCCAGCAGCAGGTCGGTGATCTCGTCCCGGACCACCGGGTCCAGCCCGTTGGTGGCCTCGTCCAACAGCAGCAGCTTGGGGTGGTGCGCCAGCGCCACGGCGATGCACAGCTTCATCTTCATGCCGGTGGAATAGTCCTTGTACTGCTTTTTGTCCGGCAGGCCGAATCTTTGACACAGCTCTGCATAGGCGGCAGCGTCCCAGTTGCGGTAGATGCCCGCCATCACCTTGCCCACCTGCACCGCGTTCAGGCACAGGGGGATGCCCTCGCTGCCCAGCACTACACCGATTTCCTCCTTAATGCGAACGGAAGCGGTGCGGCCGTCCCTGCCAAGGATGGTCACATTGCCGCCATCCCGCTGCACCATGTCCAGGATCAGCCGGATGGTAGTGCTCTTACCCGCCCCGTTTTCGCCGATCAGGCCGCAGATCGTGCCGCCGGGCAGGGTCAGATCCAGCGGCCCAAGGGTAAAGTCCTTATAGTGTTTTGTAAGCCCCTGCAGTTCCAGTGCGTTCATATTCAGCCCTCCCACAGCAGTTCCAGCATCTCCCGCAGCTCTTCCCTGCTCAGCCCGCAGGATGCGGACAGGCGGACGGCCTCGGTAAG
>CAKTFD010000093.1 GCA_934553285.1 uncultured Faecalibacterium sp.
TACGAGGCAAACATGGCCGAGGCTAAGAAGCTGCTGGAAGAGGCTGGCTACCCCAATGGCGAGGGCTACCCCACCATTGAGTACAGCACCAACGATTCCGGCTACCATGTGCCTCTGGCAGAGTACCTGCAGCAGGTCTGGGGTGATCTGGGCATTACCCTGACCATCAGCAAGATGGAGTGGTCTGCCTTCACCGCTGCTCGCCGTGCAGGCGAGTACGATGTTGCCCGTAACGGCTGGGTCATGGACTACAACGATCCCTCCAACATGCTGGATCTGTTCTGCACCAGCAACGGCAACAACGATGGTAAGTACTCCAACCCTGAGTTCGATGCTGCGATCGATGCTTCCCGCGTTGCTGATTCTGCTGAGCACTTTGCACAGCTGCACAAGGCTGAGGACATCCTCATGGAGGATATGGGCTGCCTGCCTATCGCTTACTACAACGAATACTGGCTGCAGAGCTCCTCTCTGAAGGGCACTTGGCACAGCCCGTACGGCTACTGGTACCTCCAGTACGGCTACATCGAGGAGTGATCTCCTCCCTGTGCTGTGCAGCGTAAGCTGAACCGTAACCCTTAAAGCACTAAGCACCCCGCTGACCGGAAACGGTTGGCGGGGTGCTTTTTTGCGCCAAAATACGGACAACTTGCACGGGTAGGCACACTATGGTACAATACTATAGGATAGAGAAGCTGGGAAAAGGAGAGAACACTATGGAGCAAAAACGCCTGTGTCCATACTGCATCAAGGAGCTGCCGCCCGCTGTGTCGGTGTGCCCGCATTGTGGTAAGATCCTGGAAGGCCGCAACCCCGCTGGATGCCTGCCGGTGGGCACGGTGCTGGCCGGGCGCTATACCATGGGCGAGATGCGCAGCCTGGATGGCGAGGGCGTGCTGTACAGCGCTGTGGAGAACCTGGGCGGCTTCCGTGTGACCATCAAGGAGTTTTTGCCCGTCACCCTCTCTGCAGAGCGCGGGGCGGACCACATCCTGTACCCCAAACAGGGCAGCGAGGTGCTGTTTAAGACTACCCGCATGGATTTTGCGGATCTGTTCCGCGCCATCCAGCGCATTACCCCTGCCAACGGGCTGGAGGCAGTGCTGGACGTCGTACAGGCCAATAATACCGTCTACGCAGTGCTGGAAGATCTGAGCGGCACCCCGCTGGACCAGTGGCTGGAAAACCACCCCGACCCGGTGCGGGCAGAGGATGCCTGCATCATGCTGCGCCCGGTGTTTGAGGGCGTAGCCGCCATGCACAAGATCGGACTGGTGCACCGGGGCATCTGCCCGGAGAATATCCGGGTGATGGCGGATGGTCACTGCCGCCTGGCCGGGTACGCCACCGTAGGCCTGCGCACCGCAGGCAGCGGCCTGCATGTGCAGCTGTACGAAGGGTATTCGGCCCCGGAGCAGTATTCTACCGCCGAGTTTGAGGGACGCTATACCGATGAATACGGCCTTGCCGCCGTCTTTTACCGGATGGTGTGCGGGCAGGCCCCGGTGCCCGCTGCGCAGCGCGTGGTATCGGATTCCAACCCGCGCGCCGGTACGGTAGAACCGGCGGTACCGGCCTATGTGTCGGATGTGCTGCAGCTGGGGCTGCGGCTCAAGGCCATGGAACGCATCCAGACCGTGCCGCAGCTGTATCAGGCGCTTTCTTCCCGGGAGTATACCGCAGAGCTGACCCGTACCATGAAGCTGGAAACGCCGGTGCATACCCGCGCAGAGCAGACTGCCGCAGTGGCCCGGGAACATCTGCTCAGCCTGAAAGGCCTGCTGGCAGGGATCTTGATGCTGCTTACCATCCTGATCCTGCTCACCCTGTGGGGCATCCTGGGCCGCAGGGAAGAGCAGGCTCCCGCCTCGGAGCCGGGGTCGGAGCCTGCAAACAGCGTGGTGCTGGAGCCGCAGAACCTTGTGCCGAACCTGGTGGGCATTGATTACGAGCAGATCAGGAACAACCGCGATTACACCAGCATGTACCTGTTCCGGGCGGTGCTGGAATACAGCGACACTGTGCCCGCAGGGCAGGTGATCCGGCAGGAGCCGGAGGCAGGCGAGGTGCTGGGCGCCAACGAGGTGATCCAGATCGTGGTCAGCCAAGGCCCGGAAAAGGTGGAAATGCCCAAGATCGTGGGTGCATCGCAGGATAAGGCCATCGAGATGCTCAGCGCCAGGGGCCTTGTTGCCAGCTGCTTTATGGTGGTAAACGATGGCTCCTATGCAACGGGCTGCGTGGTTTCGGCCAGCGAAGAAGAGGGTACGATGGTAAACGTTGGCACGGTCGTCACCGTGTATATCGCGGCAGACCCCGGTGTGCAGATCACCACCACCCCGGAGGAGCCTGCCGCCAGCACGACCGAGCCGGAGCCGGAGCTGCCCGCCGAGGGCACCGCCGCGCCGGAATATGATACGGACTGAACCCCTGTTATATACAGAACCATAAAAATACAGAAGCGGGAACCCTGCAAAAGGGTCCCCGCTTCTGTATTTTAGGATAGGAAAGAGAATGGCGATATCAGAGGTTTGTATAGCCCATCAGGTAACGGTCTACTTCGGCGGCGCAATCGCGGCCCTCCCGCAGACCCCAGACCACAAGGCTCTGCCCACGGCGCATATCGCCGCAGACGAACACCTTTTCCACGTTGGTCTTAAAGTGATGGTCGGCTACAGTGCCGCGGGCGGTCAGCTCCACCCCAAAGGCATCGGCTGTATAATTCTCGCAGCCGGTAAAGCCTGCGGCGATAAATGCCAGCTGGCAGTCGTAGGTAAATTCTTCGCCGGTGGGCACCATGTTGGTGCGGCCGGTCTCCGGGTCGCGCTCCGGTTTCAGGGTGCGGATAACGGCACCGGTCAGGTTGCCGCTCTCATCCTTCAAAAACTCTTTTACGGTGGTCTGGTACACCCGGGGATCCTTGCCGAACTTTGCAAGGCACTCGGTCTGGCCGTAGTCCACCTTCAACACCCGGGGCCACTCCGGCCAGGGGTTTGCGGCGCTGCGCTCTGCAGGCGGCTGCGGCATCATTTCCAGCGCCATCAGGTCGGTGCAGCCCTGCCGCAGGGCAGTGCCCTGGCAGTCGTTGCCGGTATCGCCGCCGCCGATGACCAGCACCTTTTTTCCGGCGGCATTGATGGCGCTGCTGCCCGCAGAACCGGTGTCCAGCAGGCTCTTGGTAACGCAGGTCAGGTAGTCCACCGCAAAGTGCACCCCGGCTGCGTCCCGGCCGGGCACATCCAGATCCCGGGGCTTTTTGGCACCGCAGCAGAGCACAACAGCGTCAAAGCCCTGCAGCAGCTCTGTGGCAGCTACCGCGCCGCCCACATCCATGTTGGTGCGGAACTCCACCCCTTCGGCCTGCATGATGCTGATCCGGCGTGCAATAACGGTTTTGTCCAGCTTCATGTTGGGGATGCCGTACATCAGCAGCCCGCCCACCCGGTCAGCGCGCTCAAACACCGTAACGGCGTGGCCGCGCTTGTTCAGGTATTCGGCCACCGAAAGGCCTGCCGGGCCGCTGCCTACCACAGCAACGGCCTTGCCGGTGCGGGACGGCGGCGGGGCGGCGTGCAGCCAGCCCTTGGCGTAGCCGGTCTCAACGATGGCGTGCTCGTTTTCCCGCACGGTCACGCTGCTGCCGGTCACATCTCCGCAGGTGCAGGCGGCCTCGCACAATGCGGGGCATACCCGGCTGGTAAACTCCGGGAAGCGGTTGGTGGCCATCAGGCGATGCAGGGCCAGCTCCCACTTGCCGTGGTAGACAAGGTCGTTCCATTCCGGGATCAGGTTGTTCAGCGGGCAGCCGGAGGCCATGCCGCCGATCATCATACCCGCCTGGCAGAAGGGGACACCGCAGTCCATGCAGCGCGCTGCCTGGGTCTGCTGCTGCTCCCGGGAGAGCCAGACATGGAACTCGTTAAAGTTTTCAATGCGCTCCAGCGGCGGAACATCCGTGCTGGTTTTGCGCGCGTAATCGATAAATCCTGTGATCTTACCCATAATGCTGCCCTCCTTACTTCTTCTTCTGCACTGCGTAGAATGCTTCGATCTGCGCCTGCTCGCCGTCCAGACCGCGCTCTTCCACCGAGGCGATCACCCGCAGCATCCGGTCGTAATCGTAAGGCAGCACTTTTTTGAATTTGGGCAGGAATGCGCTGAAATCGTTCAGGATCTCCTTGCCGCGGGGGGAGCCGGTGGCTTCCACATGGGCACGGATCAGCTCTTTCAGGGTGGCAACATCGTACTTGTGCTCCACCGGCTCCAGGCTGACGGTCTCCTTGTTGACCCGCTGGTAGAAATCCCAGTTTTCGTCCAGCACATAGGCGATGCCGCCGGTCATACCGGCTGCAAAGTTTTTGCCGGTCTGGCCCAGCACCACTACGGTGCCGCCGGTCATGTACTCGCAGCCATGATCGCCCACGCCTTCTACCACGGCGGTAGCACCGCTGTTGCGCACACAGAAACGCTCGCCCGCAACACCGCAGATAAAGGCACGGCCGCTGGTGGCACCGTACAGCGCCACGTTGCCGGTGATGATATTCTCCTCCGGCTTAAAGGAGATGCCCTGCGGTGGGCGGATGATGATCTTGCCGCCGGAAAGGCCCTTGCCCATGTAGTCGTTGCAGTCGCCCACCAGATCCAGGGTCAGGCCGTTGGGGATAAAGGCACCAAAGCTCTGGCCGCCTGCACCGGTGCAGTGGGCGGTATACACATCATCCGGCAGGGTATTGCCGTATTTGCGGGTGATCTCGCTGCCAAAAATGGAGCCAAAGGCGCGGTCTACGTTGGAAACGTCCAGGCAGACGCTCTGGGGAGCCTTGCTGTTCAGCTTGAACTTCTTCATCAGCACCTTCATGTCCAGGGTGTTTTCCAGATGGAAGTCGTAGGTGTCCTCTTTGATAAAGTGGACATTGCTGTTTGCGATGGCGGGGTTGTGCAGGATGCAGTCCAGATCCATCTTGGAGGCACGGCTGCCCGGGGCAGCATCCTTGACCTTGAGCAGGTCGGTACGGCCTACCAGTTCATCGATGGTGCGCACGCCCAGCTTTGCCATATACTCCCGCAGTTCCTCGGCCACAAAGGTGAGGTAGTTGATGATGTGTTCCGGCTTGCCCCGGAAGTTCTTGCGCAGCTCGGGGTTCTGGGTGCAGATGCCCATGGGGCAGGTATCCAGATTACATACCCGCATCATCACACAGCCCTCGGCCATGAGCAGGGTAGTGCCAAAGCCAAATTCCTCCGCGCCCAGCATACAGCTGATGGCCACATCCCGGCCGGAGAGCAGCTTGGAGTCGCTCTCGATGCGCACACGGGTGCGCAGGCCGTTCAGGATCAGGGTCTGGTGGGTCTCGGCGATGCCCAGCTCCCAGGGCAGACCGGCATTTTTGATGGAGGTGCGGGGGGCTGCACCGGTGCCGCCATCATAGCCGGACACCAGGATGACCTGTGCGCCGCCCTTGGCAACACCGGCGGCAATGGTGCCGACACCGGCCTCGCTGACCAGCTTGACGTTGATGTTAGCGTTGCGGTTGGCGTTTTTCAGGTCGTAGATCAGCTCCGCCAGATCCTCGATGGAGTAGATATCGTGGTGGGGCGGGGGAGAGATAAGCCCCACGCCGGTGGTGCTGTGGCGGGTCTTGGCGATCCAGGGATACACCTTGGCACCGGGCAGGTTGCCGCCCTCGCCGGGCTTTGCGCCCTGTGCCAGCTTGATCTGGATCTCCTCGGCGGATACCAGGTACTTGCTGGTCACGCCAAAGCGGGCGGAGGCCACCTGCTTGATCTTGGAGTTGCTCTCGCTGTGGTAGCGCTCCTCCGGCTCACCGCCCTCGCCGGTATTGCTCCGGCCGCCCAGACGGTTCAGGGCGATGGCAATGGTCTCGTGCGCTTCGCTGCTCAGAGCGCCATAGCTCATGGCTGCGCCCTTGAACCGCTTGACGATGCTGGATACCGGCTCCACCTCTTCCAGCGGGATGCCGCCGTCCGGTGCGTAGTTGAAGTCCAGCAGGCTGCGCAGATGCATACCATCGGTACCCATGTTATCCACAGCCTGGGTAAACTGCTTAAAGGCAGCGTAATCCCCCGTGCGGCAGGCTTTCTGGAACAGGTGGATGGTCTGGGGATTGAACAGATGCTCCTCCTTGCCGCTGCGGAACTTGTGGGCACCGCTGTCGGCAAGTTCCATGTTGATATCCAGCCCAAGGGGGTCGAAAGCGGCGTTGTGCTGCGCCTCCACATCGGCCTGGATATCCCGGATGGTGATGCCGCCCACGCGGCTCACGGTGCCGGTAAAGTATTTATCGATGACCTCCTGCGAGATGCCGACAGCCTCAAAGATCTGGCTGCTCTGGTAGCTCTGGATGGTGGAGATACCCATTTTGGAGGCGATCTTCACGATGCCGCTGAGGATGGCGTTATCGTAGTCCTGCACGGCGGCGTAGTAGTCCTTGTCCAGCAGGCCCTCATCGATCAGCTGACCGATGGTCTCATGGGCAAGATAAGGATTTACGGCACAGGCACCGTAGCCCAGCAGGGTGGCAAAATGATGCACCTCACGCGGCTCGGCGCTCTCCAGGATCAGTGCCAGCGCAGTGCTCTTTTTGGTGCGGATAAGGTACTGAGACACTGCCGATACAGCCAGCAGGCTGGGGATGGTGACATGATATTCGTCCACATCCCGGTCGGACAGGATGATGATGTTTGCCCCTTCCTTGTAGGCACGATCCACCTCCAGGAATACCCGGTCGATGGCCTGTTCCAGGCTGGTATTCTTGTAGTAGTTGATGGACACCGTAGCCACCTTAAAGCCCGGCACGTTCATGTAGCGGATCTTGAGCAGGTCGGTGTTGGTCAGGATGGGGTTGTGCACCTTGAGCACCTTGCAGTTTTCCGGCTTGTCCTCCAGCAGGTTGCCGTGGGCACCGATGTAAACGCTGGTGGAGGTGACCACCTTTTCGCGGATGGCATCGATGGGCGGGTTAGTCACCTGTGCAAACCGCTGCTTGAAGTAGTTGAACAGCGGGGGATGCTGGTCGCTGAGCACAGCCAGAGGCGTATCGGTACCCATGGCACCGGAGGGCTCTGCGCCCGCCCGCGCCATGGCGAGGATCATGGTGTTCACATCCTCGTACTTGTAGCCGAACACCTTCTGCAGGCGGGTCAGCTGTTCGCCGGTGTAGCTCTCCACCTTTACATTGGGAATCTTCAGCTTGCTCAGCTGCACCAGATTGCGGTCGATCCACTCGCCGTAAGGCTCGCGGCTGGCGTAGAACTCTTTCAGCTTCTCATCGTCCACGACCTCGCCCTTTACAGTATCCACCAGCAGCATCTTGCCGGGGCGCAGGCGGTCCTTGACCAGGATATTATCCGGCTCACACTCCAGCACGCCGACCTCGGAGGAAAGGATCATGCGGCCGTCTTTGGTGATATAGTAGCGGCTGGGGCGCAGACCGTTGCGGTCCAGTACGGCACCCATCACATCACCATCCGAGAACAGGATGGCGGCGGGGCCATCCCATGGCTCCAGCATGGTAGCATAATACTGGTAGAAATCCCGCTTTTTCTGGCTGATGTTGCGGTTATTCTCCCACGGTTCCGGGATGGTGATCATCACAGCCAGCGGCAGATCCATGCCGTTCATCACCATAAACTCCAAAGCGTTATCCAGCATGGCAGAGTCCGAGCCGGAGGTGTTGATGATGGGCAGGATCTTGTTCATATCGTCCTGCATGATGTTGCTGGAGATGCTCTCCTCCCGCGCCAGCATGGCATCGGTATTGCCCTTGATGGTGTTGATCTCGCCATTGTGCAGGATAAAGCGGTTGGGATGTGCACGCATCCAGCTGGGGTTGGTGTTGGTGGAAAAACGGCTGTGCACCATGCCGATGGCGGACTCGTAATCCGGATCCTGCAGGTCGGTGTAGAACAGGCGCAGATCGTGCACCAGGAACATGCCTTTGTACACGATAGTGCGGCTGGACAGGCTGGGCACATAGGTGCCGTTGCTGGCCTGCTCGAACACCCGGCGCACGATATACAGCTTGCGGTCAAAATCAATGCCCTTGCTCACCTTGGCGGGCTTTTTGATAAAGCACTGCCAGATGGCGGGCATACAGTCCCGGGCTTTCTGGCCCACGGCATCCGGATCCACCGGCACCTTGCGCCAGGCCAGAAACTCCAGCCCCTCCTTGCGGGTGACCACCTCAAACAGCTTCATGGCCTGTGCCCGCAGGTGCTCGCTCTGGGGGAAGAAGAACATGCCTACGCCGTACTCCCGCTCGTTGCCCAGGCGGATATTCAGCTCTTCTGCCACCTTGGAGAAGAACTTGTGGCTGATCTGCAGCATGATACCCACGCCGTCGCCGGTCTTGCCCTCGGCATCCTTACCGGCGCGGTGCTCCAGCCGCTCCACGATGGACAGTGCATCGTCCACCGTCTGGTGGCTCTTGCGCCCCTTGATATCCACCACAGCGCCGATGCCGCAGGCATCGTGCTCAAACTGCGGGTCGTACAGACCAAGGGGGGCTTTCTGCTCTGTAAAGTTTTCCATAGTCTTTCCCATCCTTTTACTTGTTTGCTTGCCGATGCGGCACACTCCGCATCCTGCACCTTGCAAAAGAAAAAAGCGCCCCGCAAGGGCATAAGATACCCTTGCAGAACGCCTTTGTTCCGATACCTGATATTATACTGTATCCTGAAAAAAATTCAAGTGACAGCTGCACCAAATATGATACACACATCGCGCTGCTTCTTGTGCGAAACGCCGCGAACCCCCGCAGCTGTGCGCGGCACACAACCAAAACCGCCGCACCCGGCGTTGTGCACGCGG
>CAKTFD010000094.1 GCA_934553285.1 uncultured Faecalibacterium sp.
TGATATTTATCACTTAAAAGTGTTAAATCTTGTTTTCGCTCAGCACGCAATCGCTTGCGTCCTGTGTGAATTACTTTGTTTGGAATTGTTTTACGTGTTTTTCCAACACGAAAATAGGTTCCGTTACAAGTTCTTTCGATATTGTTCAATTTTCAAGGTCCTGTGCGCCTCAGCCTTAGCGGCTGACAGCTTATTCATTTTACCACTTTCGTGATAAATTGTCAAGCACTTTTTTTCGGAAGCTGTTGAACTTTTCTGAACTTGGATCGTTCAATGGTTTCTCGGCGCTAGCCGGAACTTTTGAACGTCTATTGGTTCTTTTCAAGGGCTTCTCGCTGGGCTTTCAGAAGTCATTCTTTTGCCTCAGCGCTTGGCGCTCAAGTATAATACCACACCCCCGCTTACTTGTCAACACTTTTTGACATCTTTTTTCCAATTTCTTTGCGGGGCGCTTTTTTGCCATAAACCGCCCCCTTGGGGGGCTTTCCCCTTCCGTCCGCTCACTGGGTTCGCGGCAGACAGCCCCCTGTATCTGGTACACCCTTGCGTATCGGCGGCGGGTGCGCTATTATATTTATATACATTATAAAGCGCTGCAAAGGGGGACCTTATCCATGATACTCACCGTCAATATCGGCAACACCCATATCACTGTGGGCGGCTACGAACAGGACACGCTGATCTTCTGCGGTCGGCTGCATTCCGACACTGCTGCTACCATAGACGAATATGCCATCCGGCTGGTCAACCTGCTCCGCCTGTATGGAGCTGCCCCGGAGCAGATCGAGGGCGGCATCCTGGGCAGTGTTGTGCCCATGCTCAGCGGGCGGGTGCTGGCAGCGCTGCAGATCCTGTGCAGGGCGCGCATCCTGACCGTAGGCCCCGGGCTGAAAAGCGGCATCAAGCTGCGGCTGGACAACCCCGCGCAGCTGGGAGCCGAGCTGCTGTGCGGCGCGGTGGCAGCGCTGGCCGAATGTTCCGGCCCGCTGGTGGTCATCTCGGCAGATACGGCCATCTCCATGATGGCGGTCAACACAAAGCAGGAGCTGGTGGGCGGCGTGATCCTGCCGGGGCCGCAGCTTTCCATGAATGCGCTGGTGCAGAACACCGCCCAGCTGCCCCAGATCGACCCCGCTGCCAAAGCCTCGGAGTCGGTGCTGGGCAAGAGCACCTCGGCCTGCCTGCAAAATGGCTTTGTGCTGGGCACTGCCAGCCTGCTGGACGGCCTGGCCGACCGCTTTTGCGCCGAGCTGGGCGCGCAGACCGCTTTTTACGCCACCGGCAGCCTGCCGCGCTCCATCCGGGAGGCCTGCCGCACCCCTATCCGCTACCGGGAAACCCTGATCACCGACGGCTTATACCGCATCTGGCTGCGGAACCGGAAAGGCTGATGATTTTCGTTTGCATTTTGCACGCCGATGTGTTATACTGTGTTGTACCCACCAGAGGGGTACAGCATTTGCGATCGTAGCTCAGCTGGATAGAGCGTTCGGCTCCGACCCGGAAGGCCAGAGGTTCGAATCCTCCCGGTCGCACCAAGGACTGCTGCACAGGTTTTGTGCAGCAGTCCTTTTTTGCTTTATAGCAGCCCTGCACCGGAGTGGCACAAGTTTTTATCGAATCCATCTTGCAAAAGCCGCGTTGTGCCTTATAATAGAGGCTGTGCCCCGGTGTGCGCGGGCACGGTTTTAGGAGTATAGGAATAAAGGAAAAAAGTGAGTATGAATTCTCAAACGAATACGCTGACGGAAGGCCCTCTGGCCAGGCAGATCCTGCTGGTCAGCCTGCCGCTGGCGCTTTCAAACCTGCTGCAGGTGCTGTTCAACATGTCGGACGTAGCGGTAGTGGGGCGCTTTGCCGGTTCCACGGCGCTGGGTGCCGTAGGTTCCACCAGCACCCTGGTCACCCTGTTCACCGGTTTTCTTATCGGCCTGAGCAATGGCATCAATGTACTGGTGGCGCGTTTTTACGGTGCGCGCCATCCCAAGGATGTGGAGACCACCGTTCACTCCGCAGCCATCATCAGCGCCATTGCCGGTGTGCTGCTGCTGCTCATCGGCCTGCTGGGTTCCCCGGCCATGCTGCGGCTGCTGAACACCAAGGAAGACCTGCTGCCCGGTGCCATTTTGTATCTGCGGGTGTATTTTCTGGGTATGCCGGCGCTGGCGCTGTACAACTTTGGCAACGCGGTGTTCAGCTCCATCGGTGATACCAAAAAACCGCTGATCTACCTGTCCATCGCCGGTGCGCTGAATATTTTACTGAACCTGTTCTTTGTCATCGTGTGTGATCTGAGCGTGGTGGGCGTGGCACTGGCCAGCGCCATCAGCCAGTGCGTTTCTGCCGGGCTGATCCTGCGGGCGCTGACCCGCGTGCAGGACTGCTATGCGCTGGACCCGCACAAGCTGCGCCTGGATCCCGCGCAGGCCAAAAGCATCCTGGCGCTGGGTGTGCCTGCCGGCCTGCAGAACGCTATTTTTGCCATTGCAAACCTGTTTATCCAGGCTGGCGTGAACTCCTTTGACTCCCTGATGGTCAAGGGCAACAGTGCCGCCGCAAACGCCGATGCCCTGATCTACGA
Source organism: uncultured Faecalibacterium sp. (assembly GCA_934553285.1). Lineage (GTDB taxonomy): Bacteria > Bacillota > Clostridia > Oscillospirales > Ruminococcaceae > Faecalibacterium. The sequence continues at coordinate 2,582 of CAKTFD010000094.1, forward strand.
CTGCATGGCCGCCTTCTACATGGCCTGTGCCAGCTTTATGAGCCAGAACTACGGTGCCGGACGGCCCGACCGGGTGAAGAAAAGCTACTTCATCAGCCTGGGCTACTCCTTTGGCGTAGGGCTGGCGCTGGGCGCGGCGCTGTTTTTCGGCGGGCCGACCTTCCTGGCGCTGTTTACCACCGAGGCCGCCGTTATCGATGCGGGCATGAAGCGGGTGGCCGTGATGGCCTTTGCCTACTGCATCTCCGCCTTTATGGACTGCACCATCGCCGCTTCCCGCGGGCTGGGCAAAACGGTGGTGCCCACCATCATCGTGGTGCTGGGTTCCTGCGTATTCCGGGTGATCTGGGTATACACCATTTTTGCGCATTTCCACAGCATCCCGGCGCTGTACCTGCTGTATCCCTGCAGCTGGATCCTGACCGCCCTGGCGGAGATCGCCTATTTTGCCAAGTGCTATCAGCGGGCAATGGCCATCTTCCGTAAGCCGGTGGCGGCGTAAAAGCACAGCTGTGCAAACCGACAAAAAAGATTGTGTTTTCCCACAATTGTTTCATGTGCCTGGACATGCTATGATAGACTTACAAGATCATCTGCCGGTGGGGTATGGCGGATAGAATTGGAGGGGATGTACCATGAAAAAGATCAAGCGTTTTGCGGCGCTGCTTCTGGCTGGCGTGTTGGCGCTTGCAGTGTTTACAGGCTGCAGACAGACGGATCTTTCCGGCAAGCTGGAGGAAAAGATCACGGAGGTCTATGCCAAGGCCCTTGGCGTAAAGGCTGCAGAAGTACATCTTAGTACAGAAGATGCCGCCCTGAACAAGTCTGTTCTGGACATGATCGGCGAAGACGGCGTGCTGACGATCGGCTCTGATACAAAAAACTTTGCCTGCAGCAATTTTGCTGTGTCGTTCTTCCATAAGGCGGATCGTATCGAGCGTGGCCTTTATCATATGGTCAGCTCGGTCGTTTTTGCCAACGGCGAGCCAACCAAGGAAGCGGGCCGCACCCTGGTTCCGGTGGCGACCCTGAAACCGGAGCAGGTGCAGGCTATTCTTGCCGGCAACACCAGTGAGCTGAAGATCGATAAACTCAATTTTTCCTATACGGAAAAGATCAACGGCATCGGTGTTTCTGCCAAGCAGCTGAAAGACGGTACCTACTGCTACGTGGTCACCATTGATATGGTGAGCTGACCCTTTTACTGAATTGTAAGAATATCCCCCGGAGAACGGCTGCACCCCGGCCGCTCTCCGGGGCTTTTTGTGTTTTGGGGGACGTACCCCTTCCGTCAAAGCCTGCGACTTTGACACCTTCCCCAGGGGGACGGCTTTTGTGCTGGCCGGAAACTTTGCGGTATCGCCATAAGGCGCCCTCTTGGGGGAGCTGCCGCCGCAGGCGGCTGAGGGGGCTGGCGCTCGCCGCAGCGTTTTTGCCCCTTTTTGTGACAAAACCCGCCGGCTGTGATACAATAAAAGCGTATCGATCACAGGTAGAAAGGATAGTTCCATGCAGCTGTTTGAACGGGTCAGCCCACGGCTGTTCCGCCCGCTGGCGGGGCCGAACCGGGCTTTTTATGCAGAGCTTTTGCTGCTGCTCTGGGAAGAGTGCCGCCACACGGCGGATTACAGCATCTCCCGCGCCGAGGCCGTATCCCGCGCCGAGGATTATTTTGCCGCGCTGGCAAAGCCGCTGGCGCTGGATGCCGATGGTGCAGGCGACGAGGACGAGCAGCCCACCCGGGATCCCCACACGCTGGCGGTGGGCTTTTTGCTGCGGCTGCGCCGCACCGGCTGGCTGGAAGAACAGCCCGGCAGCTACGAGAGCGAGCCGACCCTGGCGTTTATGCCGGAGGTCACCCCCCTGCTGGACGCGCTGGAGGAGATCCTGAACCCCCGCGTGGTCACCTATACCGGCAAGCTGTACAAGGCATGGCAGCTGCTGGGCAGCATCGGGCAGGAAAACAGCCCCTACGAAAACGTGCTGCGGGAGGTTGCCGCCGACCTGGAAACGCTGAACAATTCTCTGCGCGCACTCAACGCCTCCATCGGGCATTATATCGACCGGCTCACCTACAACCGCACCCCGCAGGAGGTGCTGGAGCTGTTTGACCAGTACGAAGAAAAGGTGGTGGCCGCTGCCTACCACCGCTTCAAGACCAGCGACAACCTGTTCAACTACCGCGCCTATCTGGAAGAGCAGCTGGACGACTGCGAGGCCAACCACCTGCCCCGGCTGGCGCTGGATTACGCCCGGGTGGAGCGCTGCGCCCCCGGCGAGGCTGCGCCCCGGGTGCGCGCCCTCCTCCAGCAGCAGCGGGATGCGCTGGAGGAGATGAGCACCCTGATGAAGCAGATCGATGCCAGCCACATCCGCTACCGCAAGCGGGCGGTGCAGCGGGCACAGTTTCTGCTGCTGAACGACCGCTCGGCACAGGGCAGCGTTACCGCCCTGCTGCGCCGCTATGCGGAGGAGATCCGCAGCCCGGAGCAGCTGTTTGCGCCGGACGATGGCCCGGTGGCGGCGCACCTGCACCTGTACCCCGCCGCCGTGTTCGGCACAAAGCCGCTCTACCCCCCTGCCGCGCCCCGCACCCAGGCACCGCTGGCCCCGGTGTGCTCCGACACGCTGGACCCTGCACAGCTGCAAAAGGAGCAGCAGCTGCTGCTGGATTACGCCCGCCTTGCCGTTACCGAGGAAAACGTTGCCCTGCTGGCGCAGCAGGCACTGGCTGCCCGCCCGCAGGTAAACGCCTCGACCCTGGCGGAGGAATACCCCAACGATTTTACAGGCATCATCGGCCTGCACACCTACTCCCAGTCGCCGCACCGGGAGTACGATATCACCCTGACCGGAAACTGGGTGGAGCGCGGCGGCTTCCGGTTCCAGGATTTTATCCTGACCCGCCGCAAGGAGGAAACTGTCCATGGCAACGATTGATCTGCTGGAAGAAACCGCAAACTATCTGCTCAACCACTGCTTTGTGCTGGGCTGCGTGGAGGAACAGCGGGCAAAATATCTGTACGTGCAGGACCACCTGAACGAGGTACGGGCGGTGTTCAAACCGCTGGGCTACGCAGTGCTTTTGTACCCCGCGCCGCTGCAGGCGGCGGCCCTTGTCAACGAGCACGAGGGCAGCCAGGCACGGCTGCTGAAATACGAGAGCATCCTGCTGCTGGTGCTGCGGCTGCTCTACCTGCAAAAGCGGGAAAGCCTTGCCGCCAGCGCGGACCAGGTGCTGGTGACCGTAGAGGAGGTGCAGGCAGAGCTGCAGAAGATGAACCTGCCCCGCAAACTGGACCAGCAGACCCTGGAAAAACTGATGCGCACCCTGCGCCGGTACAATCTGGCGCGGCCGGTGGGGCGGCTTTCCGGGCTGGACAGCCGCATTGAGGTGTTCCCCACCGTGCTGCTGGCGCTGCCGGATGCCGACCTTGCGGATGCCGCCGCCGAGAGCGCCCGCACCCGCACCGAACTGGGCCTGTACGAACGCCCGGAGGGCACCGAGACCGAAGCTGGGGAGGCAGAAACATGATCGAACTCAAGCGCCTGAAACTTATCAACTGGCATAACTTTGAAAATACCACCTTTGACTGCGCCCGCCTGACCTATATGATCGGCGTGAACGCCGTGGGCAAGACCACCATTCTGGATGCCATCCGCTACTGCCTGACCACCAACCGCAACTTTAACGCCCTGGGCAACAAAAAAAGCGGCCGCACCCTGCAAGGCTCTGTCCACGCCAAGCAGCGCGGCGAAAACGCCTACCGCCGCCCCGGGCATACCGTGGCCTACATCGGGGCCGAGTTCCGGGACAGCGTAAAACACACCAGCTTTGTCATTGCGGTGCGGGTGGAGTCCGAAGGGCCTATGCAGGAGCTGCACCCCGGCGACCAGACCTGGTATATCTCGGAGGACGGCATCACCCTGGAGCAGCTGCCCTTCATCGACCCGCGCACCGGCGCGCCCAGCGCCCGCGAGGACTTTAAGCCCGCCGAGGGGCGGCTCTCCTACACCCGCAGCCCCAGCGAGGCGCGGGACCGCATCTGCCGTGCACTGGGCATCGGGCGGGCCTCCAGCCCGCTGGGCAAAAAGTTCAACGAGGTGTTCCAGATGGGCACCAGCATGGACGAGATCCCCAACTTCCGGGAGTTTCTGTACCAGTACATCCTGCCCCAGCCGGAGCTGGATCTGGAAGCGCTGCAGGGTGACCGGCTGGAGCTGGAAAACCTCCACGCCGTGCTGGCCGAAGCCCAGACCCGCGCCGCCGCCCTGGACCAGATCGTGCAGTATGGCCGCGAAGCCACCGAAAAGCAGACCCAGGCCCTTGTGAACCGGGGTGCCGCCCTGCTGGCCCGCGCCGCCGCCGATGCCGGAGAGCAGACCGTCTGGCAGGAGCGCATGGAGGCAGGCCGCCGCCAGCACGACCAGCTGCAGGCCCGCTATGCCGAGGCCAAAGCTGCCGAGGCCGAGGCCCGCCGCGCCTACCTGACCGCCCACAGTGCCGCCGGGGCCAGCGGCGAGGGCCGCGCACTGGATGCCCTGCGCGAGGAGCTGGCACACCGGCAGGCGGTACTGGATGCCGCCGCCCGCAAGGCCGCCGCTGCCGAAACCGCCGCCGAAAAGACCGGCAGCCTGCTGGCCGTGCTGCGCCGCAGCGGTTTTGCCGCCGGGCAGAAGATGGCCGCCCTGACTGCCGATACCCTGCCCGCCCTGACCGACTGGCTGACCGCACAGGAAAAGCCGCTGGAAGAAGCCTACTTTGCCGCACGGCAGAACACCGCTGCCCTGCGCCGGGAGCAGGCCGACAAGCGCACCGAGCTGGATGCCGTATCCGGCGGCAAGTGGGTGTACCCCCACGGCGATGCCGCCACCCGGGTGCGGGATGCCGTGAACGCCGAGCTGCAGAGCCGGGGCATGGAGCCGGATGCCCGCATCTTCTGCGAGCTGCTGCATGTGGCCGACGAGAGCTGGCAGGACTGCGTGGAAGCCTGCTTGGGCGACCGCCGGTTCGATATCCTGGTGCCGCCCGCCCACTACGCCGCCGCCAAGAGCGCCTTTGTGGCGCTGAAAGATACGGTAGGCCCCATCAGCCTGCTGGATACCCCGGGGCTGCGCAAGGCCAACCGCCGCGCCGATACCGCCCCCGCCGACAGCCTGGCCGCACAGGTCACCAGTGAGAACCCGCTGGCCGCACAGTACGCCGACACCATCCTGCGGCGCATCGTCTGCTGCGACACCCCCGACACGCTGGAAAACTATCCGGACAGCGCCACCCGGGATCTTTTGCGCCATCATCCCTTCCGGCTGGAACGGCTGCGCACGCCCCAGCGCTATATCGGCCTGGAAGCCCGCCGCGCCCGCGCCGGTGCGCTGGCTGGCCAGATGCAGACCCTTACGGAGGAGGTGCGCACCGCCGCACAGGCGGAGCAGAACCTGAAAGCCGCCTACGACCAGTACCAGACCCTGCTGCGCGGCACCGCGCTGGAAACGCTGGCCACCCTGTGGGATGCCCGCGCCGCCCTGACCGCCGCCCAGGAAGCCGTGGATGCCCAAACCGCAAAGCTGGCAGAATGCCGCGAGAACCCCCTGCTGCAGGAGCTGTACCGGGAGGAGGAAGTGCGGGAGACCGCCTGGGAGGCCGCCCGCACCGCCGTGGAGCAGATCGGCGGCGATGTGCGCGTGTGCGAAAAGCAGATCGCCTCCTGCACGGCAGAGCAGCAGAAGGCGGTGGACACCGCCGCCCAGAGCGCCCGGGCTGCAGAGGCCTTTTTTGCCGCCCACCCGCTGGTGGAGCCGCTTTCCCGCAGCCGCCAGCAGGCGCTCACCGGGCCGGACAACTCTCCCCGTACCGCCGCACAGGCCGCCGAAAAGGCACAGGCCAAGCTGGACGATGCCCTGACCGCCTACCTGACCGGCACCCTGGAACCGGCGCAGCAGGCCTATAACACCCACTATGTCTGCGATTACCCGCTGGGGCTTGCCGGGCTGGAGCAGTACCGCGCCCAGCACGAGAGCCTTGTGCGCATCGATCTGGAGCGCTACGCCGCCCGGCTGGAGCAGGCGCAGCGGGACTGCAAGGACCGCTTCCGCAAGGACATCCTGTTCCGCATGAAGGACGATATCTTCAACGCCCGGCGGCAGTTCCGGGAGCTGAACAAGGTGATGGAACAGCT
>CAKTFD010000095.1 GCA_934553285.1 uncultured Faecalibacterium sp.
TCGTTGGCGCTGACGATGAGCATGGCGTTCAGCAGGTCGATGCGGCGCACGGTCTCGCCGATGCGCAGCCCCATGGTGGTGCCGTTGGCGTTCTGGATATCCTTAAACTCCTGGGTCAGGTCGGTGGGTACGGTCACCTCACCGTTCAGGTCCTTGCCGCTTTCCACCAGCAGCAGGGCGGTCATCAGCTTGGTCAGGCTGGCAATGTAGCGCTGCTGGTCAGCGTTCTGGCTCAGGATGGTCTTGCCGGTATCCGCATTGAACAGGTATACCGCCTCGGTCTCGGCGGCGGTCTGGATGGGCATGGGGTATGCCGCAAATACCGGCACCGCTGCCGAAATTGCAACTGCCAGTGTGAGCACCAGCGCCGCCACCCGGCGGCAGAACGTGTTGTAAAGCATGAGCGTACCCCCTAATCAACTTCCCGGCTGCGCGCCGGATCTATAAGCTATAGCATATCACAGATGCCGGCAAAAGAGAACCGGCTTTTTTCAGGCAGCCGCCTGCGGCTCCGGGCAGCCCGCAAAGGCCCAGTCCAGGATGGCTGCGGCCTCGGCATAGATGTTCTGCCGGTCTGAGCCAAGGATGACCAGCCCATAAATGGCATCGCCCTGCTGGGCGGCAGTCACATAGCAGCGGCCTGCCCTTGTGGTAAACCCGGTCTTCATGCCATGGATATAGGCACGGTAGCAGCTGTCTTCCGGGTCCAGCATTTTATTGGTGGAGCGGATGCTGCGGGCCGCGTGCAGGTTTGTGGCCGGGATCTCATACTGCAGGGTATCGGCGATCTGCCGGTAAAGTTCGTATTGCGCGCAGACCAGCGCGATCTTTGCCATATCCTGTGCGGTGGAAACATTGCCAGCATCGTACAGGCCATGCGGGCAGGAGAACCGGGTGCCGGTGCAGCCCAGCTGCGCCGCCCGGGCATTCATCTGCTGCACAAAGGCCGGTATGCTGCCCGCCACATCCCACGCGATGACACTGGCGGCATCGTTGGCGCTGCACACCAGCAGCGCATACAGCAGATCGATGCGGCGGAGCTGTTCGCCCGCCGCCAGCAGGATGGTGCTGCCGTTCTGGCTGCGGATCGTGCGGAACTCCTCCGTCAGGTCAGCGGGCACCGTAACGCTCTCGTTCAGGTCCTTGCCGCTTTCCAGCAGCAGCAGGGCGGTCATCATCTTGGTCAGGCTGGCCACACAGCGCTGCTGCCCCGCGTTCTGGTCCAGCAGCACCTCGCCGGTGACGGCATTGAACAGATAGATGCTTTCCTCTGCATTCGCCGTCCGGATCGGCATGGCGTACACCGCGCCGCCCGGCAATGCCAGAACCACAGCCAGTGCCAGCGTGAGCATCCATGCCGCAGCACGGCGGCAGGTCCTATAAAGATCCATGAACTTCTCCCTTGATGATAAAGCAGCAGCTTGCTAAAATAGAAACGACGGATCCCGTCTTTATAAAGCATACCATAAACCAGCCAAAAGAAAAAGGGTGAAAGGTGGTTTTTAACAATGTTCTTGTCTTTTTGTGGAAAAATGCCCCGCGATGAAGGCGCTGCCTTTGTTGCCCCCAACGCTACCGTGCAGGGGGATGTAGTCCTAAAGCCCGGCTCTACCGTATGGTACGGCGCAGTGCTCCGGGGCGATGACGGCACCCTGATCATCGGCGAAAACAGCAATGTGCAGGATAACGCCGTGCTCCACTGCGATGTGGGCGGCAGTGTGATATTGGGCAAAAACGTTACGGTAGGGCACAGCGCCCTGGTGCACGGGTGCACCGTGGGGGACGGCAGCCTGGTCGGGATGCACGCCACCCTGCTGAACCACTGCGTGGTGGGCAAAAACTGCATCATCGGGGCCGGGGCGCTGGTGCCGGAGGGCATGGTGATCCCGGACGGCTCGGTAGCAGTGGGCGTGCCAGCCCGGGTCGTCAAGCAGGTAAGCGCGGCACAGATCGAGGCCAACCTGCACAACGCCGCCCACTACGTGACACATGGCAAACTGCACGCAGAACAGTTGAAAAAAGGGTAATAAAATGGCCCTGTGGCACAAAGTTTCAGGAACTTTCTTGTTTTTTCACAAAATTGTAATGACTTTTCGTTCAAAATAGGGTATACTGTATCTTGCAGGGAGCGTGGGGCCGCAACCACCTCCCCGCACATGATTCCTCCTCACACCAAAGCAATACCCCAAACAAGAGACCCCTCCGGTGTACCGCAAGCGCCGGAGGGGTTTCTTGTTGTTTTTTCAGGTGCAGAGCGTCCGCAGCTTTGCCGCAAACACCGAGAGCACGATCTTGGGGTTTACCTGCGCACCCAGCCGCTGGATGGCCGCATCGGCCAGGCGCAGCGCCTGCCGCGCCTGTGCGCCCTGTACCGGGGCCTGGGCGCTGCTGCGCAGCCCCGCCGCCGCTACGGCGCGAAAATCCGTAAGCAGCGCTGCTGCGCCGGCCTTATCCTTCTCGCAGGAAGAAAGCAGCACCGCCGCTGCGTAGCTGTCCCGGGCGGCAGCGGCACGGGCAAGGTCCAGCGCCTTTTCCACCTGCGCGGTGCGGGCCTCGTCCCGTGCAACGGCCAGCACCGTGCCGATATGGCCATCAAACAGCGCACTGTACAGCGCCGCCGCCTGCGGCTCCACCCCCTGTGCCACACAGTAGCGGGTGCAGTCTGCCGGGGACACCGGTGCCACCGCAAAGCTGATGCAGCGGCTGCGGATGGTGGGCAGCACACCGGCCAGAGAATCGGCCGTGAGCAGGAACAGTACCCCCTCCGGCGGCTCTTCCATCACCTTCAGCAGGGCGTTGGCGGATTCCTCGTTCATGCGCTCCACATGGTACAGCAGCACGGCGCGTCCCTCGGCAGAAAGGCTGGTGTTAAAGATCTCGCTGCGCATGGCGGTGACCTGGCCTACCAGGTACCTGCCGCCGCTGCCCATACCGGTGACCGAGATGGCCTCCCGCACGATACCGGTCTCCACCATGCCGCTGTCGCGCTTACCGGCCTTGGCTACAGCACGGCAGCATTCGCCCCGCACAAGCGCCTCGGCGGCAGCGCCGCCCGCCGGATAAAGGTAATCGGCGGCAATGCAGCGGGCCGCAAAGCCGGTGCCAAGGCCAGCTTCGCCCACCAGCAGGATGCTATGGGTCAGCCGCCGGGATGCCAGCATCTGCTGTACACTGGTCTTTAGTTCTGTATTGCCTTCCATGCGGTTCAGCATCATGGCAGGTGTGCTCCTTTGCTGTAAAAGATGATGAACTTTTCTTACCTGCGGTTCTTACGCTTCCACTGTTCGCGGCGTACCCAGGCGCGGATGGAACGGTAGGCCATGGGGCCGAAGAACAGCCAGACGTTGAGCATGGCAAGCAGATAGTCCAGCTTGCCGGGCAGGGAAGCCGCCAGAAAGCTGAACACCCACATCACTGCCGCAAAAAAGCCGAAATACTTTACCCGGATGGGGATAACGAAGAACAGCAGCACCTGTACCTCCGGGTAGAGCATGGCAAAAGCCAGCAGCAGCGAGAGGGACAGGCAGTAGGTGCTGGCGGTCACGCCCGTAAGCAGGCAGCCCAGCACCGTGCCCAGAATGCCGGACAGCAGATATACCGTGTAGCGGAAATCGCCCCACTCCCGCTCCAGCGCCGTGCCGATGAACCAGGTAAAATAGATGCCCAGCACGGCACTGAGGATGCTGCCGCCGGAAAAGGGGATGAATACAAAGGTCAATATGCGCCAGAGCTGCCCCTGCAGCAGCAGATAGCGGTTCAGCCCCAGCCAGAGGGTGATGGTGCTGTTGACAAACAGCTCGATGGCCAGCACTAAGATCTGCCCGGCCACCAGAATGTTGGTCAGGTTGGGGATGCCGTAGCGGCCAAATCTGCGTTCCAGCTTGTTCAGCCAGTTGTTCATGTGTTTCGCCTCCGTTGCGGGATGCCCCGCCAGTTTTGATCTTGCTTCTATTTTACCATGACCTGCCACCGCATTCAAGAAAATCCACACGGAAGCCGCCGTGGCGTGGAAAAACCGGGCAAAGCACAGCATTCATGCGGGTTTTCAGTCCTAAAATGACAACTAGAAATTGTATGGAGTTTCCTCTCTGGCATGAACTTTTCACTTTTTCCACCGGGTTTTCCACCGTTTTTGTGAAAAAGCGGCGCAGTTTCCAACGATGTTTTCCACTTTTTCCACCGGGTTTTCCACATCCGGTGGAGAGCCAGCCTATACACGGCGTAATGGAAGCCGCCGTATTCTGGAAGTTTCTGGGTAAAAATGTGGGCATTTTGCCTTTTATAAAAAAGAAAGGCGAAGGCTTTTCTTTTATTTTTACAGTTTGCTCCGGCATACGGCTTTGCATTTTTCCAAACTGGAATCTGCCGGGCGGCAGTTTTCCACAAGCCGCCGGGGTTAAAACCACCTTGTGGAAAAGCGGATAAAAACGGTGGTTTTCCACAAGATCGGTTTTCCCCCGCAGGGGGCAGCCGCCCACCCGCAAAAACGCAATGCCGGGCGGTCCGCAGACAGCCCGGCATTGCTCGGTCAACACGCTGTTGGTTACATCATATTGCGGAACACCAGCTGTGCGATCTGGAAATACAGGATCAGGCTGCAGGCATCCACGATGGTGGTGATGAAGGGGGTAGCCATGATGGCAGGGTCGGCCCCCAGCTTTTTGGCAGCCAGCGGCAGCATACCGCCCACCAGCTTTGCCAGAATGACGCTGAAAAACAGCGAAACACTGACCACGATGGCGTAGCCCATCACGTTGGCATAGTGGCCGGGGAACATGTAGGTGTACATCAGGTAGATGCGCAGGCCGTTTACAAGGCCCAGCACCGCGCCCACGATGGCAGATACGCGCAGCTCCTTGCCCAGGACCCTTAAAATATCGGCGGGTTCTACCTCGCCCAGGGCCAGACCGCGGACCATCAGGGTGCTGATCTGGTTGCCGCAGTTACCGGCGGTATCCATCAGCATGGGCATAAAGGACACCAGCAGCGGCAGGCTGACAAAGGCTTCCTCGTAATGGGTGGTGACCATGCCGGTAAAGGTGGCGGACAGCATCAAGATCAGCAGCCAGGGGATACGCTGCTTGGCGTGGGTCCACACACTGGTGCCAAAATAGGTGGTAGCCTCGTCTGCAGGGATGATGGCGGCCATCTTCTGCATATCCTCGGTGCTCTCATCGGTCAGGACGTCGATCGCGTCATCGATGGTGATGATACCCACAAACATGCCCTCGTTATCCAGTACAGGCATGGCGGTAAAATCGTAGCGCTGCATCTCGCGGGCCACAAACTCCTGGTCATCCGTGACCTTTACGGTGACCACGTTATCCTCCATGATCTCGGCAATGGAGGTGTGTGGGTCGGCCAGCAGCAGACTACGGGCCGATACAACGCCCTGCAGGCGGTTGCTCTCCACCACGTAGCAGGTATACACGGTCTCGGCGTTCTCGCCCTGCTTGCGAATGGCGGCAAATGCCTGCTCCACCGTCATATCCTTGCGCAGGCGGATGTACTCCGGGGTCATCAGGCTGCCGGCAGAGCTTTCCGGGTAGTTCAGCAGCTTATTCAGGCTCTCGCGGGTCTGCCGGGAGGATTTTTCCAGCACGCGCTTGACCACACCTGCGGGCATATCTTCCAGCAGGTCTGCCGCATCGTCCAGGCTCATCTCCTCGATGGCGCTTACCAGCTCTACATCCGAAAAAGCGTTTACCAGGTCATCCCGGGCCTCGTCCGACATATAGGCAAAGGCCTCGGTGGCAACTTCCTTTTTCAGCAGGCGGAACACCACCAGACGGTTGTTCTCGTCCAGCTCTTCCAGCAGCTCGGCCAGGTCAGCGGGCTGCTCTTCCTCGGTGACCTCGCGCAGCTTGACATACTGCTTTTTGATCAGCAGTTTCAGCAGGCGGCTCTTGGTCAGCATCTCGGGGTTGGCCTTGACTTCTTCATCCCGGGCTTCCTCTTTTTCCGCCTCCCGCATGTCCTGTTTCAGGTCCTCGGTGGCCTCCTCGTTCAGGTCCCGGGCCAGTTTTTGGCGCACCTCGGCGGGGATATCCGCAGGCAGCTCCTGCACCGGCAGGTTCTGCTCCACACTGTTTTCCAACTTCTTTTCTTCCATATCCATGGGGCTACCTCCTCTGGGTTCGATTACGGTGCGGAGCGTGTTCTCCGTCCCGGAGGATGCAGCAGGTCGGGAAACAAAAAATGCGCCGCTCTGCTGCCGGAACGCCGCAAAGCCAGCATTTCCGCGCATACAAAGCCGCGCCTTTCCCTGCCCGGGGGCTTTCTGCTCAGAAAGCGGCCGGGCCTAAAAAGGCGAACGCAGTTATTTTTGTTGTCCGATCTACCGCATCGGTGGATCCACTTCGACTATGATCCGGGTCCATTTTTCTGCGTTCACCTCCCGTTTTCCGTAAACTCTGTGGCCGGGCCTGCCGCGCGGGCAGGCAGCGCGGCCACCTTCTTTTTTTATTATAGCGCCGCAAAAAAATGGGGTCAACCCTAAACCATACTTTTGCAAGAATTTTTATGGTGCGCTGTACAGACAAAACACCCTTCCCGGTGTTGCGGCGCACCGGAAAGGGTGTTTTGTTTGGATATTGCCTTGGTGTGAGGAGGAATCATGTTACTTGGGAATCGGTTGCGGCCCCGCTTCCCATGGCAAAAGTATATCAGTTTTCACAACCGATTTCATGAAGAAGCTATGAAGAAACTGTAAAAAGGAAACGGTAACTTTTGGAAAATTCTGTGATAGAAAATCCGCCTGTCTTATGCGTTTTATCTCACACTCCCGCAGTCGGCTCCTTTTTATCGCAAGGCAAGAAGTCGGTGTAACATTTGCTATAAAGCAGCGCAAAAAATACGCCCCGGTCACCGGAAGGTGAGCGGGGCGCTAAAACGAAGTTTCCGTTTTATCTGGGGCAAGATGCCTGCTGTGCAGGTCTTATGCCGCAGGCGGAGCAAGGTATCTGCAGGCAGACCTTATGCTCCTGACACACGCGGGGTGTGCACACAAGGGCCCTCACGGGCGCTCTGGTATCTCAAGCCCCTGCAAGGGCAGGGGGAATGAAATCAGGTTTTGACCGTTCTGTCAGGTCCAGACACGGACGTTCAGCCGGGCTTGGCGCAGCAGAAGCAGGATCCGCAGGTTCGCACCGCTGCATTGCGCAGTAACCGCCGGTGCGGGGCTGCCGCTCTCCACACAGGGAAGAGCAGGGGCCGCTGGTTCATCTGTTTTTTCTGCTGCCGCGTAAGGATGGCTTACTTGTACAGGTCTACCAGACGGGTCAGGTGCTCGTAACGATCGTTTGCAACTTCCTGGTTGCGAGCGAACAGTTCCTTAGCACGCTCGGGGAAGGCACGAGTCAGGCGGCTGTAACGGGTCTCGTTTGCCAGCAGAGCCTGGTACTTCTCGTTGTCCACAGCCTTGGAGGTCAGGGTGAAGGGGTTCTTGCCCTGAGCCTTGTTGGCGGGGTTGAAGGTGAACAGGTTCCAGTAACCAGCCTCAACTGCCTTCTTCATCTCGTTCTGGCAGTTGGTCATGCCGCCCTTGACACCGTGCAGCTCGCAGGGAGCATAGCCGATGATCAGAGACGGGCCGGGATATGCCTCGGCCTCTGCAATTGCCTTGACAGCCTGTGCCGGGTTTGCACCCAGGGCGATCTGAGCAACGTAGATGTAACCGTAGGTCATTGCGATCTCGGACAGGCTCTTCTTGCTGATCTCCTTACCAGCAGCAGCGAACTGGCAGACCTCACCAATGTTGGAAGCCTTGGATGCCTGTCCACCGGTGTTGGAGTACATCTCAGTATCGAAGACCATGACGTTGACATCCTCGCCGGAAGCCAGAACGTGATCCAGGCCGCCGAAGCCGATGTCGTATGCCCAGCCGTCGCCGCCGAAGATCCAGACGGACTTCTTAGCGATGTACTGCTTGCTCTTGAGGATCTCTGCAGACTTCTCGCAGCCAGCAGCAGCAGCCTTCTCCAGCTCAGCGATCAGGGCCTTTGCAGGCTCGTCGTTGGCCTTGGTGTTGTTCTTGGTTGCGATGAACTGCTCGTAAGCAGCCTTCAGCTCAGCAGAAGCCTTGTCGGAACCAGCAACCTCTGCGATCTCCTTGATCAGGTTCTCGCGGACGGTCTTCTGGCCGATGTACAGGCCCAGACCATGCTCTGCGTTATCCTCGAACAGGGAGTTGCACCATGCAGGACCATGGCCGCTGTCCTTGTTGACGGTGTACGGAGAGATGGAAGCGGTGCCGCCCCAGATGGAGGAGCAGCCGGTAGCGTTGGAGATGTACATCTTCTCGCCGAACAGCTGGGTGATCAGGCGAGCGTAAGAGGTCTCGGCACAGCCTGCGCAGGAGCCGGAGAACTCCAGCAGCGGCTGGTTGAACTGAGAACCGATGACGGTGTCATCAGCCATCTTGGTAGCCTTCTTGGAGATGTTGGCCACGCAGTAGTCAAAGACTGCCTGCTGGTCGGCCTGGCTCTCCTGAGGAACCATGCTGATAGCCTTGGTGGGGCAGACGGTGACGCACTCGCCGCAGCCCATGCAGTCCAGCGGAGAAACAGCCATAACAAACTTGTACTCGGGAGTCATCTTGTTATCGCGGCTCTTGGTCTGGGCAGGAGCAGCTGCCAGCTCGTCAGCGGTCAGCAGGAAGGGACGGATGGTTG